>CAXTCC010000021.1:0-15527 GCA_964242015.1 uncultured Variovorax sp. | reverse complement strand
GCGCCGATGGCGACGCCGAGCGCGTAGCCCGAGATCAGCAGTCCGGCGCTGGCGATGGTGACGTGCAGGTCCGACGAGACCTGCAGCAGCAGGCCCATGATGACGAACTCGGTGGTGCCTATTCCGAAGGCACCGGCGGTGAGGGCAAGTAGAGCGATTGGCATGATGCCTCGCATGGTGCGCGCCGGCGCGGCCTTTGACTAGAATGCCGCTTCGAACGGGTCTTGTGACTTGAATTCACATTAAACCCAGAACGCGTTCACCCAAAGAAGGCCCCCATGCCCCGCATCGAGATCAACCGTTCCGGCGAGATGGAAGCCTTCGTGCAGGTCGTGGAGCGCGGCGGTTTTTCAGCCGCGGCACGCAGCCTGAACATGACGCCGTCCGCCATCAGCAAGCTGGTCGGCCGGCTCGAGGCGCGGCTCGGCATCCTGCTGGTGCATCGCTCCACGCGCAAGCTGCAACTGACGCCGGAAGGCACGCAGTTCTATGAGCGCAGCACCCGCGTGCTGGCCGACATGGACGAGGCCGAGCGCTGCGCGGCAGCCGGCGCCATGCCGCGGGGCCGGGTCAGCATCAACGCGAGCATCTCCTTCGGCCAGCACATCCTGGTGCCGCTGGTCGCGCGCTTCCTGGCGCTGCATCCGCAGGTGACGCTCGACATCGCGCTGACCGACCGCGTCGTCGACCTGATGGACGAGCGCACCGACATCGCGATCCGCTGGGGCGCGCTGCCGGCATCGGAACTGGTGGCGCGGCGGTTGGGCGAAACCGGCCAGGCGATCGTCGCGTCGCCCGCCTACCTGAAACGCTACGGCACGCCGCACACGCCTGAAGAACTGCAGGCGCACAACCTGCTCGGCTCCAGCTACCGGCGCGACGTGCCCGACTGGCCGCTGCGGGTCGACGGCAAACCGATGGACGTCTCGGTCACTGGCAACGTGCGCGCCGGCGACGGCGAGACGCTGCGCCATCTGACGATCGCCGGGGTCGGGCTGGCGCGGTTGTCGCTCTATCACGTGCAGCCCGACCTCGACGCCGGGCGACTGGTGCCGGTGCTCGAAGAATTCAATCCCGGCGACCGCGTGCCGATCCATGCGGTGTACCTGGGCAAGACCGGCCGGCTGCCGGCGCGGGTGAGGGCGGTGCTTGACTTTCTGTTCGAGAACGTCGACCTTGCCGGGCGTGGAGCCTCCGAGACACCATGAATGAGCCCGGCAGCAACGACGAAGGTTTTGCGCTGTTCGACACGCCGGTCGGCGCGTGCGGCATTGCCTGGTCGGCGCAGGCGCTCGTCGGTGTGCAGCTGCCCGAAGCGGACGAACAGGCGACACGCGAGCGGATGCAGCGCCGCTTTCCGTGTTTGCACGAGGCACCTCCGAACGCGCTGGCGCAAGATGCCATCACGCGCATGCAAGCCGTATTGGCCGGCGCGCCCGACGACATGCAGTCGATCGCCCTCGACATGCGCGGCGTCCCCGAATTCAACCAGCGCGTCTACGCCCTGGCGCGCGCCATTCCACCGGGCCAGACGCGCACCTATGGCGAACTGGCCGTGGCGCTCGGCGACAAGACCCTGGCGCGCGCGGTCGGCCAGGCGCTCGGCCACAACCCGTTCGCGCCGGTGGTGCCCTGCCACCGCATCCTCGCGGCGGGCAACAAGCCGGGCGGGTTTTCAGCGGGCGGCGGTGCCATGACCAAGCTGAAGATGCTTCATCTCGAAGGTGCGCAACCGAACAGAATGAACTCGCTTTTCGACGCGCCTTGGGGTTGAATGCGCGCATGGCATCCATCTACAAGCAAATCGATATCGAGGCGCCGGCCCAGCAGGTCTGGGAGGCGGTGCGCGATTGGGAGTTGGTGCACGAGCGGCTGGTGCCCGGCTTCGTGGTCGACGTGAAGCTGGAGCCCAAGGCGCGCATCGTCACCTTCGCCAACGGCGTGGTGGCGCGCGAGATCATCCTGGCGGTCGACGACGCGGCCCATCGGCTGGCGTACTCCGCGGTGGGCAGCCGGCCTGCCCACCACAACGCGTCGGTGCAGGTCTTTCAGACCGGGCCTGACAGCTGCCAGATCGTCTGGATCACCGACGTGTTGCCCGACACGCTGACGCCGGCACTCAACGCCATGGTCGAAGAAGCGTCGGCCATCATGAAGCGAACGCTCGAGCGCGCGGTGCCCGGCGGTCCGACCGCGCTGTAGCAGCGTCGAAGTCGGGGGCTCAGCCTTCGACCAGCTCGAAGCTGCTCGGCGGCGAGGCCGCCAGCTCGGCCCAATCCAGTTCTTCTTCGAGCGTGTGAAACACGTCGTCTTCCATCTCGCCCGAACGTCGCATGTCGGCGAGCCTGGCGCGCTGCGCCGCGATGCTGCGGCGAGTGAGGTCGTCGATCTCGGCGGCTTCACGCGGGTGTTTTCCTGCATCGACGGCTTCCCGATCGGCCTTCAATGTTTCGCGCAGCGCCTCGGCTGCATCGCCGCGCTCGTTCTCGACGCTGGCTGCGCCTGCTTCGATCAACGCGATGCGGCCGGCGATCAATTCCTTGTCGAACGATTCGTCTTTGGCGAACTTCAGCAGCCGGATCAACGGCGCCAGCGTCATGCCCTGCAGCACCAACGTGCCGAGCACGACGGCGAGCGCGCTCAGCACGATCAGGTCGCGCTTCGGAAAATTCTGCGGCAATGCCAACGCCGTGGCGAGCGTGACCAGACCGCGCATGCCGCACCACGAGGTCAACACGCCTTGTGCCAGCGTCGGCACCTTGCGTGAGCCCTGCTTGATCGAAAAGAAGTGCAGCACGCGGTTGTAGAAAAGCACCCACACGATGCGCACGCCGGCAACGACCGCGAGCACGGTGCAAGCGAAGCCGATGGCCGGCCACAGCTCCTGGTACGAAAGCCGCTCCACGATGACACGCGCCTGCAGTCCGACCAGAAGGAAAGCCAGCACATTGAGCACGAAGACGCTCGTATCCCACACCGAATACGAGTGCACCCGGTCGCGCGGCGCGGTTCTTTCGGGCGCATAGCGCGCCACGGTCATCGCCAGCGCGACGACCGACAAGACGGCCGAAAGATGCAGCCGCTCGGCCAGCACCCAGGCGCCGAAGGTCGAGACGAACTCCAACAGCGTGCCGCCCAGCGACCCCGCCAATGGCGCAGACACGGCCACCTGGATCTTGCCGACGATGAAGCCCAGCAACAGCCCGCCCGGCACGGCGAGCCACAGCGCCACCGGGGTGGCTGCGGCCGCACTCGCCTGGCTCGCTGCGTCCGGCGTGCCCCCTGATGACGCGATGGCTGCGGCCACCGCAGCGGTATAGATCAGGAGCGCGACCGCATCGTTGAGCAGGCTCTCGCCCTTCAGCACGCTGACGGTGGCGCGCGGCAGCTCGAAGCGGCTGAGCACCGCGCTGGCCGCCGCGGCGTCGGGTGGCGCGACGATGGCACCGAGGGCGATGGCCGCCGCCAGCGGCAGACCGGCCACTGCGACGCCGAGCCACGCCACCGCCGCCGTCGTCAGCAACACGAGCACGGCAGCCAGTGAAATGAGCGACAGCCAGTAGCGTCGCAAATGCCGCGGCGGGAAGTCGAATGCCGCGTCGAGCAAGGCCGGCGCGATGAACAAGGCCAGCGCCAAGGACGGATCGATGCCGATCTCCGGCGCCCACGGCAGCGCGGCCACCACCACGCCGGCCAGTGCCAGCATGGCCGGATACGGGATCGGCCAGCGTCGCGACACTTGCAGCAACGCCAGCGCGACGACCAGCAGCGTCAGCATGCTCTCGAAAAAAACCATATCGGATGACCGCTTCGTGGGGACGGCGACAATCGCACCATGCCTTCCCGTTTTCTGAAAATGGCCCTGTTGCTGGGCCTGCTCTCCGCCATCGGTCCCTTCGCCATCGACATGTATCTGCCGGCCCTGCCGGCCATCGGCCAAAGCCTGGGGGCGGACATCGGTGCCGTGCAGATGAGCCTGACGGCGTTTTTCCTGTCCCTCGGTATCGGTCAGTTGTTGTATGGCCCGGTGTCGGACATGGTCGGGCGCAAGCCTCCTCTTTATGCGGGTTTGGCGTTGTTCGCACTGGCCAGCATCGGCTGTGCGGTCGCCACCGACATCCACACGCTGATCGTGCTGCGCTTCATCCAGGGGCTCGGTGCCGCTGCCGGCATGGCGATCCCGCGCGCCATCGTGCGCGACCTGCACACCGGCACCGACGCCGCGCGCCTCATGTCGCTGTTGATGCTTGTCTTCAGCGTGTCGCCCATCCTGGCGCCGCTGGCCGGAAGCGGCGTCATCGCGCTGACCGGCTGGCGTGGCGTGTTCTGGGTCGTGATGGTGGCATCGGTCGCCGGCATGGCGATGATGTTCATGCAGCTCGACGAAACGCGACCGCCATCGGAGCGCGTCGAAAGCAGCCTGGGCAGCGCACTCGGTGCGTACTGGCTCTTGCTGCGCGACCGGCACTACCTGGGGCTGGTCTTCATCGGCGCCTTCGCGATGGCCGGTTTCTTCACCTATCTGGCCAATTCGTCGTTCGTGATGATCGACCACTACGGCCTGTCGCCCGCGGTCTACAGCGTGGCCTTCGGCGTCAATGCGGCTGCCTTCATCGCTGCGTCGCAGTTCACCGGCGCGCTGGGCGAGCGCTTCGGGCTGGTGCGGGTCGTCAAGTTCGGCGTGCTGGCCTGCGGCGCCGTCATGGCGGCGATGTTCGCGTACTTCGCTTCGGGCGGCGACCGGCTGTCTGTGCTGATCGTCCTGTACTTCATGGCCAGCGGATTCATGGGGTTGGTGATCCCGACCACCGGCGTGCTGGCGCTCGAAGCCCACGGCGCCATCGCCGGCACGGCGTCGGCCCTGCTCGGCACGCTGCAGATGCTGACCGGTGCTTTCATGATGGCGCTGGTCGGGCTCTTCACCGACGGGCGACCGTTGCCGATGGTCGCCGGCATGGCGGCCGGCGCCTTCATCGCGCTGGTTTTGACCTGGGGCACCCTGGGCGGCTGGCGCACGGCGCCGAAGCTGGAGCGGGCACTGTGAGCGCGATCGTTTCGGAGACGTCCGGCGGCTTGAACGCGGCACCGAAGGTCGCCGACGGCCTGGCCCAGCCGGCCCGCAACCGCGCCATGACGGTCATCATCCTCGGCATCGCGGTTGCCGTGCTCGACGGCACCATCGTCAACCTGGCGCTGCCCGGCATCGCGCGCGAACTCAACGCCAGTGCGTCGCATGCCATCTGGGTCGTCAACGCGTACCAGATCGCCATCCTCGTGTTGCTGTTGCCGCTGGCCTCGCTGGGGGACCTGGTCGGCTATCGCCGGGTGTACCTGGTCGGCATGGCGTTCTTCACGCTGGCATCGCTCGGTGCCACGCTGTCGAATTCACTCGGCACCTTGATCGCAGCGCGCGCGCTGCAGGGTCTGGGCGCCGCCGGGATCATGAGCGTCAACGCGGCGCTGGTGCGGCTTATCTATCCCTCAGCCAAGCTCGGGCGCGGCATGGCGATCAACTCACTGGTCGTCGCCACGGCTTCGGTCGCGGGGCCATCGGTGGCGGCCGCGATTCTTTCGGTCGGTTCCTGGCCGTGGCTCTTCGCGCTCAACGTGCCGCTGGGCATCGTGGTGTTCTTCCTCGCCATGCAGTCCTTGCCGCCCAACCGCGTGCCACCGGCCGCGGGCTCGCGCTTCTCGTTGATCGACGTGGTCCTGAACATCGCGATGTTCTCTTTGATCTTCGTCGGTGCCGATCGGCTCGGCGTGCGCGAAGGCGGGCAGGGCGCCGACCCGATGGCCTGGGTTCTGCTCGCTGCCGGCATCGCTGTCGGCGTGTTCTATCTGCTGCGGCAACGCACGCTCGCCGTGCCGTTGTTCCCGGTCGACCTGATGCGCATCCCGGTGTTCGCGCTGTCGATGTGCTCTTCGGTCGGCGCCTTCTGCGCGCAGATGCTGTCGTACATCGCGCTGCCGTTCATGCTGCTCGAAACACTGCACCGTTCGCACATCGAGGCCGGTTTGCTGATCACCGCGTGGCCGCTCGCCATCGTCGTGGCCGCGCCGATCGCGGGGCGGCTCATCGGCCGCGTGCCGGACGGCTTGCTCGGCGGCATCGGCATGGCGCTGATGGCGCTCGGCCTCGGCCTTCTGGCGGCCTTGCCGGCCGACCCGTCGAACCTGAACATCGCGTGGCGCATGGCGCTGTGCGGCGCCGGCTTCGGTCTCTTCCAGTCGCCCAACAACCACACCATCGTGACCTCGCCACCGCCGCAACGCAGTGGCGCTGCAAGCGGCATGCTGGGCACCGCGCGCCTGACCGGGCAGACTTTGGGCGCGGTCATGCTGGCTGCGATCTTCAGCGTGTGGGGTCCGCACGAAGGGCGCGGACAGGTCATCGCCCTGGCTGTCGCCGCCGCCTGCGCTGCCCTGGCCGGTGTGTTCAGCGTGCTGCGCACGCGCGGCAAGTAGATACTGGGCCGATGACGCAGATCGGCAAACTTCCCGGCGACGACATCGCCATCCGGCACGGCGGCGCATCGGGAGATTCGACGCCTTGTCCGCCGGCCTCGCGGCCCTGGGTGCTGGCGGCCGCCATCGTCGGTTCCAGCATGGCCTTCATCGACGGCACTGTTGTCAACGTGGCGCTCCCTGCGATTCAGCGCGACCTGCATGCCACCGCTTTCCAGGCGCAGTGGGTGGTCGAGTCCTATGCCTTGTTGCTGGCCGCCCTGTTGCTGGTCGGCGGCGCGTTGGGCGACCACTTCGGGCGGCGCCGGATGTTCGCGATCGGCGTCGGTGTGTTCGCACTGGCGTCCGCCGCCTGCGCTGCAGCCGGCGACGTGCATCAGCTGATCGCGGCGCGCGCATTGCAGGGGGTCGGCGGGGCGCTGCTGGTGCCCGGCAGCCTGGCGCTCATCAGCGCCTCGTTTCCGGAGAAGGAGCGCGGTCGGGCCATCGGCACCTGGTCGGGGTTCAGCGGCATCACTGCCGCCATCGGGCCGGTGCTCGGCGGCTTTCTGGTCGATCGCTTTTCGTGGACCTGGGCTTTTCTGATCAACGTGCCGATGGCCGCTGTCGTGCTGCTGCTCGTTTGGCGCCACGTGCCGGAAAGCCGCAACCCGAAGGCCGGTGCACTCGACGGTTGGGGCGCGTTGCTGGCGACCGTCGCACTGGGCGGCATCGTCTACGCCTTCATCGAGGCGCCGACGCAAGGCTGGACATCGCCTTATGTGCTGACGGCGCTCGCACTCGGCGTCGTCTCGACCGTCGCTTTCATCGTGCTCGAAGGCCGGCTGCGCTCGCCGATGCTGCCGCTCGGCTTGTTCAAGGTCGCGAACTTCGGCGGCGCCAACCTGCTGACCTTGTTGTTGTACGCAGCGCTCGGCGGCGGCCTGTACTTCTTTCCGCTGAACATGATTCAGGCGCAGGGCTACTCCGCCACCGCAGCGGGCGCTGCGCTGCTGCCGTTCATCCTCATCATGTTCGCGCTGTCGCGTTGGGCCGGGCAACTGGTCGATCGCTTCGGGCCGCGCGTGCCGCTGGTGATCGGCCCGACCATCGCGGCGGCGGGCTTCGCGCTGTTCGCCGTGCCCGGTGTCGGCGCGAGCTACTGGACCGGATTCTTTCCGGCGGTCGTGGTCCTGGGCCTGGGCATGACGATCACCGTCGCACCGCTGACCACCACCGTGATGAACTCGGTCGGGCCCGACCTCGCGGGTGTCGCATCGGGCGTCAACAACGCGGTGTCGCGTGCCGCCTCGGTGCTGGCGATCGCGGTTTTCGGCGTGGTGATGGCGTGGGTCTTCGATGCGGTGCTGGCTGAGCGACTGCATGCGATCGGCGCGTCGCCGGAAGTCACCGCATTCCTGCAGGGCGAGCGCGCCAAGCTGGCGGGTGCCGCGCTGCCCGAAGGACTCGACACCGCCACCACGACAGCCCTCGAGCATGCGGTGGCAGATGCGTTCGTGAGCGGCTTTCGCTGGGTCATGCTGCTGTGCGCCGGGCTCGCGTTGCTGAGCGCGGCGAGTGCCGGGTGGATGATTGGTGGCAAGAAAGCGGCTGCTGCGCGCCCTGATCGAAAGGTTCTCGATGCCTGATTTGCCTGAAGCACTTTTGGTGATTGCGGCGCGTGTCGGCGCCACCTTGCGCGCACGCGGTGAAACCGTGGCCGTCACCGAGTCGTCGGCCGGTGGACTCGTCTCCGCGGCGCTGCTTGCGATTCCCGGCGCGTCGGCGTACTTCCTCGGCGGTGCGGTCGTCTACTCGCGCCGCGCCGGCAGGGGCTTGCTCGGGCTCTCCGCAGAAGACATGGTCGGCCTGCGCGGTGAAACCGAGCCCTATGCCCAGCTCGTGGCCGGCAGGGCGCGCGACATCCATCGCGCGAGCTGGGGCATCGCCGAGAGCGGTGCGGCGGGGCCGATCGGCAGTCCGTACGGCGACCCGGCCGGGCGGGTCTGCCTCGCAGTGGTCGGTGCGTCGGTGACCCTTGAAACCGTGATGACCGGCCAGACCGATCGCGCGGTCAACATGGACCTGTTCGCGCGCCATCTGCTCGCGCTGTTCGAGCGGGCGCTGGGCGCGCCTCCACCACAGGCGCGTCACCGATAGAAAGAACGCGATGGCCGGTAGTACGTTCACGAAGTCGATCAAGGCCGCGACCAAGGTGTCGGGAGCGGCCGCAACGAGTCCGATCCTTCTCGCCGGCGGCAACCCGCAGATCGCCAAGGCCGAGGGTGACGCTCCGGTCCAGGCCTACATTCGCGCCATGCCCGGTTGGAAGCGGGACATCGGCACGCGCCTCGACGCGCTCGTGCTTCGTGTCGCGCCCGCCGCGCGCAAGGCCGTGAAATGGAATTCGCCCCTGTACGGCACGGAGGGTCGGGGCTGGTTCCTGGGTTTCCACGTCTTCAGCCGCTACGTCAAGGTCACCTTCTTCGACGGCACCTCGCTTCGACCTGTTCCGCCAGGAGGGACGGGCAAGGCCGCGCGCTGGATCGATGTCCACGAAGACGACTTCGACGAGACGCAGATGGCCCTGTGGATCGCGCAGGCGGCCGCGTTGCCGGGCTGGGGCAAGGCCTGACTGCGTCGACGCACTCGCTCTCCGACACCCGTCACTCACACCAACCGTCTGATCGCCTTCTTGCGCCAGACGGCCCGGTAGTACGTCGTCTGCAAAATCAACATGGCGACGAACGCCGCGGGATAAGCCACCCACACCCCGTTCAGTCCGATGCGATGGCTCACCACCCAGGCCACTGGCACCTCGACGCCGACGATGCACACGATCGAAATCAGCGTCGGCACCAGCACCGATCCACTGGCCCGCATGATCCCCGACAGCGCGGTCGCCATGCCGAAGACGACCAGGCTCCAAAGCATGATGTGCAGCAGCGATTGCGCGATGTCGATCACGGGCGCGCTGGTGATGAACAACGCCATCAGGTGGCGAGAGAACAGATAACCGAGAAGCACCAATCCGCCGGTCAGGCACAGATTCATGATCAAGGCCGTGCGTGCGATGGCGCCCAGCCGGTCGGCATGGCCGGCACCGATGGCCTGTGCGCCGAGGATCGATGCGGTGATCGCGATCGAGATGGCCGGAAACTGCACGTATGCCACCACCTGGTTTACCGCACCGTAAGCCGCCGTCGCACTCGATCCGTAGCTGTTGACCATCGACAGCAGCGCGATTTCTGCCAATGCGATGACGATGGTCTGTACGCCGGTCGGCACGCCGATCTTGAGCACCGCCTTCAACAGCTTGGGGTCGATGCGCAGATGCCGCATGAAGTCCGCGTCGGGGGCCAGCGGACTCTTGCGCTGGCGCAGCCGCCAGCCGAGCCACAGTGTCGCGACCACGAAAGCGATGGTCGTCGCCCATGCACCGCTCGCCACGCCGAGCTGCGGCAGGCCGCCCCAGCCGCGGATCAGCGCGGGCGTGACGACGAGCCCGGTCAGGGTCGAGATGAACAGCGTCATCAGCGGCGTGACGGTATCGCCGACGCCGCGCAGCATGGCCGTCGACAGCAGGAACACGAAAAGCCCCGGCATGGCGATCAGCATGATGCGGGCATAGCGCGTGGAGTCTGCGAGCACGTCGGGTGGCGTGCCCAGCACCGCCAGCATCGGCGTGGTGAAGACGCCGCCGAACACCGCCACCAGCAAGCCCAGCAGCACGCCGACGGTGAGGGTGGTGCCGGCCACGGCCTTGACCTTGTCGGTGTCGCGCGCTCCCCAGGCCTGGCCGATGAGCACCGATGCGCCGGCCCCGAGTCCGATCACGAAAGCGATAAAGAAGAACATCACCGGAAAGAAGCTCGACACCGCGGCCAGCGCGCTGACGCCGAGCATCTGGCCGACGTAGATGTTGTTGAGCGTGCCCGACAGCGACTGCAGGATGTTGCTGAGCAGCATCGGCGCGAGGAAGAACAGGAAGGTCTTCCAGAGTGGTCGGGTCGCGCTGCTGGAAAGCTCTGATAAGGCGACGCGGGGCGCCATCGGATCTGAAGACATGCGGGGATTCTGCCCGGCCGCGGCGACCCGGTCGCAGCTTTGGGCAGAATCGGCGCCATGACTGAACTTCCCGGCGTGACGGTGTGCGATGGCTGCGACGCCGTCTATCGGCACGCGACCCTGCGGCGCCGCGAGGTGGCGCGCTGCCAACGCTGCGGCACCGAACTCGGCCGCAATGCGGGGGAGCAGAAGCGTCGCATTCTTCCGCTCACCGTGGCGAGCCTGATCCTGTTCGCCATCGCCAACCTGTTCCCGATCGTCGAGATCGAACTGCAAGGCCGCCGCAGCCAGACCACGCTCTTCGGCGCCGTGGTCGCGCTGACCGGGGAGGGCATGTCGCCGGTGGCGCTGCTGGTGCTGGCGACGACGTTGCTCTTTCCGCTGATGCAGCTGCTCATCCTCTTCTATCTGCTGGTCCCGCTCAGTCGCGGCGCGCGGCCGCCCGGGTTCGCGCTGCTGGTGCGGGTGCTGCAATCGCTCCGTCCGTGGGGAATGGTCGAGGTCTTCTTGCTGGGCGTGCTGGTCGCGATCGTCAAGCTGTCGGGCATGGCCACAGTGGTGGCGGGGCCGGCGCTGTGGGCCTTCGTCGGCCTCACGGTGCTGCTGACCTCGGTGGTGTCGTTCGATCCGCGCGCGTTCTGGGAGATGGCCTTCAAACAGCCGGCGCTGAAGCACCCTCCGGAGCCGGCATCTTGAAAGTCTTCGATTCGCTCAACGCGTTCGGGACGCGCGTCGCCGGTGCGGCGGGCAGGGCGTCCACGCATACGTCGGTCGACGAAGGCAGCGGCACGCTCGCCACCGCCGCCGCGCTCGGTCTGCGCGAATGCCACCATTGCGCCACCGTGTGGCAGCAGGCGCAGGACGGCGAACCGTGCGGGCGCTGCGGCACGCACCTGCGCACGCGCAAGCCCGACAGCATTCGCCGCACCTGGGCCTTGCTGATCGCCGCCGCCGTGATGTATCTGCCGGCCAACATGCTGCCGGTGATGATCACGACCAGCCTGTTCGGCACGCAGCAAGACACCATCCTGAGCGGCATCATCTTCTTCTGGGTGTCGGGCTCCTACGGGCTGGCAGCGCTGATCTTTACGGCCAGCTTCCTGGTGCCGCTGTTCAAATTGGCGGCACTGTTTCTGTTGACCATCACCGCCCAGCGGCGCAGCGACTGGCGCCAGCTGGAGCGCGCCAAGCTCTATCACGTGCTCGAGATCATCGGCCGCTGGTCGATGCTCGATGTGTTCGTGGTGTCTCTGCTGGCCGGACTCGTACGCATTCAGGGGTTCGCCGAAGTTACGGCAGGCGTGGGCATCGGCGCCTTCGCCGCAGTGGTCGTGCTGACCATGCTGGCGTCCATCAGCTTCGATCCGCGGCTGATATGGGATACCGATAAAAATCAAGTGAATCGAATGAACGAGTCGAAAAAATCGAGTGCCTCGAATGAGTGAAGAGCGAAGCCAGGGGCCTGTGCCCGAGCCGACTGCACCGGGCATCCCCGACGTCCCCGCGCCGCGCGTGGTGCGCCGCCGCGACTGGGTGCCGTCGCTGATCTGGCTGATCCCCATCGTCGCCGCGCTGATCGGCATCACGCTGGTCGCACGCATCCTGTGGGAGCGCGGACCCGAGGTGGTGCTGACCTTCAAGACGGCCGAGGGCCTGGAAGCCGGCAAGACCGCGGTCAAGTACAAGGACGTGCAGATCGGCATGGTCGAGCGCATTCGGCTGGCGAGCGATCGGTCGCACGTGCGCGTCAGGGTGCAGCTCAACAAGGACGCCGATGGCTTCACGGCCGAAGACACGCGCTACTGGGTGGTGCGGCCGCGGCTCGATACCTCCGGTATTTCGGGGCTGGGCACGTTGCTGTCAGGCGCCTATATCGGCGCCGACGCCGGCGTATCGAAAGAGAGCAGCGGTGAGTTTGCCGGGCTCGAAGTGCCGCCGATCATCACGCGCGACACCAGCGGCACGCAGTACCAACTGCGCGCGCGAGACATCGGCTCGCTCGATATCGGCTCGCCTGTCTATTTCCGCCGCGTCAAGGTCGGGCAGATCGCGTCGTTCGACCTCGACGGCGATGGCCGCGGCGTGACACTGCGCGTATTCATCAATTCGCCCTACGACAAGTTCGTCGGCGTGAACACCCGGTTTTGGCATGCCAGCGGCATCGACGCGCAACTGAGCGCCAGCGGCTTCACGCTGCGCACGCAATCGCTGGCGACCATCCTGCTCGGTGGAATCGCTTTTCAGTCGCCCGACGAGGCGCAGGGGCCGATCGCCAAGAGCGATACCGCATTCGCTCTGGCCGAAGACGAGCAAACCGCGATGAAGCAGCCGGACGGCCCGTCGCAAAACCTGCTGATGTATTTCAATCAATCGGTGCGTGGCTTGTCGCCGGGCGCGCCGGTCGATTTTCGTGGCATCACGATCGGCGAGGTCAAGTCGATCGGCGTGCAGTTCGATCGCAGCGAGCGCGAGTTCCTGATGCCGGTGCTGGTCACGGTCTACCCGGATCGCCTGCGTCGGGCCGATGGCGTGCGCGACGTGCCGGAGCAGCAGGCCGAGCGCAAAGAGCGGCTTTCCGCGCTCATCGCCCGCGGGCTGCGCGCGCAGTTGCGCACCGGCAATCTGCTGACCGGACAGATCTATGTCGCGCTCGACTTCTTCCCGAAGGAGAAGCCGGCCAAGGTCGACATGACGAAGAACCCGATCGAGGTGCCGACCGTCGCCAACAGCCTGGACGAGATCCAGAACCAGGTGCAGGAGATCGCGACCAAGCTCAACAAGATTCCGTACGAGCAGATCGCTGGCGATCTGCGCACCACCCTGGCGACGCTCGACAAGACCTTGAAGGCGGCCGAGACCACGGTGACCCGCATCAACAACGACGTCACGCCCGAGATCACCGCCGCGATGAAGGACGCGCGCAAGACGCTGAGCAGCGCCGAGCGCACGCTGGCCGACGACTCGCCGTTGCAGACGGACGTGCGTCAGACGCTGCAGGAGCTGACGCGTGCCGCCGGCTCAATCCGCGTGCTGACCGACTACCTCGAACGCCATCCCGAATCGCTGTTGCGCGGCAAACCGGACGACAAGAAATGAAACGATTTTCTGCAACTGCGCTCGCCGGAGCGGCGGCCCTTGCCCTGGCAGGTTGCCTGGCAGGATGCGCCAGCAAGCCGACCCTCTACTACACGTTGGCCAATCCTGCGACCGCGCAAGGCGCGGGCAGCGCCAGTGCTGTGAACGGGACGGGCGCCTCGGCACCAGGCGCCGACGCAGCGCCGCTGTATATCGAACTCGCTCCGCTGTCGTTGCCCGAGCGCCTTGCACGGCCGCAGATGGTCGTGAAGCAAAACGGCGATGCCAGCGCGCAGGTCGAAGTGCTCGAGCAGCATCGCTGGGCTTCGTCGTTCGAAGACGAGCTGCGCGATGCGCTGTCCAGTGGCGTCGCAAGTCGGCTCGGCGCCTTCGATGCGAGCAAGGGCGGACGCCAGAACTCGCAACCGGTCTATCGCATCGCAGTGCAGGTGCGTCGCTTCGACGCCATCGAAGGAACCCGCGTGGACGGCAGCTTCAGCTGGACCGTCAAGCGCTCCGACGAAACCGTGCCTACCGCCTGCAGCTTCGACGCGAGCGAGCCGGTCGGCGCCGGCATCGATGCGGTGGCGCAGGGCGCACGCCGTGTGACCGCGACCGCAGCCTCGGCAATCGCGCGCAGCGTGACGGCGGCAAGAGTCAAGCCGGGTGGTGCTTGCAGCTGATCGCGAGCGGCCACTATTGATCGGGATTTGATCGGGATTGATCGGTATTGGCCTGGCAGGGCCCAAGAAGGCCCGGTCAGGCGCGCCAGAAACGCCGCCAGCGCTGCCGTGTCGCTTCCTGGAAAGCACGCACCGCTCGCCACGGGGCACTTTCGCGGACCGAATACAGCACGCGGTTTTTCCAGGCTTTCCAGCGCGGATACCAGCGGGCGAACAGCGGGATGCGCATCAGCGAGGTCTCGACCAACTGAAAGATGCGCGCGACGATGGCGGTACCGACCAGCTTGGCGCCGATCAGCACCGCGAAGCCGGTTGCCGCATGGCCTTCGCTGAACAGGAACAGCGCCAGTATCTTGACCGGAAGCAGCAACAGCACCGGCACGAAAAAAGCCAGCAACGCACCCCATGGCGGCAGGTTGCGCACCTTGTCTTCCATGCGCGCCAGCAACGGCAGATGCGTCAGACGGCCGACCAGGTTGGCCAGCGGCGTCCAGCCCCATTCCTCGAACAGCAGCACCGGGACGAGGATGGCGGTCAAGAGTCCGCGCAGCAGCTTTCGAAGCGTGAACGCGAACCCGCTGGCCGCAGTCTGCGACCGAGGCCGCACTGGCGGTTCGGGTGGAGGCGTCGGGCTGGTCACGATGCCATTGTGAGGCTCCGTCGAGACGCGGCCTGACAGGAAAAAGCGCTATGGCAAACTTCCGCGCTTCACTCGAATCGCGCCCCGGCCTCGCTGGCGGCGCCCGCTCAGGGACCCCATTCAGACATGCAAAAAATCATTCGCCAGCTCGCCGCCGAAATCAAGGTCGGTGAGCACCAGGTCAAGGCCGCGATCGAACTGCTCGATGGCGGGGCCACGGTGCCTTTCATCGCCCGCTATCGGAAAGAAGCCACCGATGGCCTGGACGATATCCAGCTGCGCGAGCTCGAAGCGCGATTGAGCTACCTGCGGGAACTCGAAGACCGACGTGGCGCCGTCCTGAAGAGCATCGACGAGCAAGGCAAGCTGACGCCCGAACTGCGCGCCGCCATCGAATTCGCGCCGACCAAGCAAGAGCTGGAAGACCTTTATTTGCCCTTCAAGCAGAAGCGCCGCACCAAGGGCCAGATCGCGCGCGAGTTCGGCATCGAGCCGCTGGCGGACAAGTTGTTCGCCGACCCGACGCTCGATCCGGCGGTCGAGGCGCAGGCTTTCCTGAAGCCCGCGACGACGCTGGACGATGGCAAGCCGGGCCCGGATTTCTCGACGGTGCCGGC
>CAXTCC010000020.1:13981-32184 GCA_964242015.1 uncultured Variovorax sp. | reverse complement strand
GAAGTTCGATCCGCCGCCGACATCGGAAACCAAAGACCCGGTCTCTACCCAGTAGCGGATACAGAGGCAGTAGAGACGTGCCAGTGATCGCGTTCGCATGATCCGATACGGTGCCGCCGCAGCCTTGCGAACGGGGCTGATGGTCGCGGCGGTGCTGTCGCTCTTCGTCACCGCTGGTACGGCGCACGCCGTGCCACGGGTGCCGACCAGCGACAACGAGATCGTCGAATCGCTTCCCGCCGTGGCCGGTTGGTCACGCGAGGAGCGCCGACTGCGACGTGAGCTGGTGCAACGGCCGCGCGACGAGGGCACAGCCCTCGAAGCCGCCAACACCTACCTCGACCTCGCGCGTTCGCAAGGCGACGCGCGCTATGCCGGCTACGCCATGGGCGTGTTGCAGGCGTGGCAACCACTGAGTGCGACCACGCCCAATCGCATCCTGGTGATGCATGCGACGGTCGCGCAATTTCTTCATGACTTCGATGGGTCTGAACGCACGCTCAAGCTCGCGCTCGCCGCCGACCCGTCGAATGCGCAAGGCTGGCTCACGCTGGCGACCATCCTGCGTGTGCGCGGCCGCTATGCCGATTCGGATGCAGCCTGCCGCTCGCTGATCAAGCTGCGGCAGAACCTTTACGCGGTCGCGTGCCTGGCCGAGAACGCCGGCTTGCGCGGCGACCACCGCGGTGCGCAGGAGTCGTTGCAAAGCCTGCTGGACAACCCATCTCTGAAAGACCCGCGCCAGAACGCGACGCGGCAGTGGCTGCTGACCACGGTGGCCGAGGTCAACGAACTGGCGGGCAATGCGGCTGCCGCAGACACTGCCTACCGCCAGGCGCTCGGCGCCGAGCGTGCCGGCTACGACGTGCTGGCCTACAGCGACTTCCTGCTGAGCCAGAACCGGCCGGCCGAAGTCTTGCCGCTGATCAAGTCGGAGCCGCGCAGCGATGCCGTGCTGCTGCGCATCGTGATGGCCACGCAACGTCTGGGTGAACAGAAGAGGTTGACCGCTGCGCAGCGCGCCACGGCCCAAAGCGACGCGGACGAACTGGCAGCACGCTTCGACGCCGCGGCACTCCGACCGGGCAGCACCGTGCTCCATGCACGCGAGCACGCGATGTTCGCGCTCGACGTGCAAAACGATGCGCGCCGCGCGCTCGAGCTGGCGCGGCTCAACGTGCAGTTGCAGCGCGAGCCGATCGACCTGCTGGTCTTCGCGCGAGCCGCCGCCGCGGCCCACGACGATGCGGCGCGGGCCGAAGTCAAGGCGTTGATGCAGCAGATCGGGCTGCGCGATGCGCGGGTCGACGCGGTCTTGTCATGAGACCCTTCCTCGTTCTTCGCCTTCTTGTTTCCTTCGCGATCGGCGTGGCGTTCATGCTGCCCGCGCAGGCCCACAAAGCCAGCGACGCCTACCTGCAGTTGAGCCGCGCCGGCGACCAGCTGAACCTTCGTTGGGACATCTCGCTGCGCGATCTCGACGCCATGCTCGACATCGACCAGAACGGCGACCAGAAGCTGAGCTGGGGCGAAGTCAAGGCGCGCATGGACGACATCCGTGCCTACGCGCTGGCGCATCTCCAGGTGCAGCAGGGCCGCTGCGTATTGAGCGAGGCGCAGCCACCCGCCATCGAGAGCCGGGTCGACGGCACCTACCTGGTGCTGCAGCTGCAATCGCAGTGCGCTGCCGGCGATCGGCTCGATGTCGACTACCGCTTGTTCAAGGAAGTCGACCCGACGCATCGCGGCTTGTTGCGCGTCGACATGGGCAGCGGTGCGGCACCGGCACTGCGGTCGCTCGATCCGGTCGGCGGCAGCGTGGCGGTGGCGTTGCCGCACGATGCGACGCGCACCGAGCCGCCCGTCGCCGGCGCGGCTGCATCGGTTGCGTCCAGTGCGTCTACTGCTTCCACGGCGTCCACTGCGCCGTCTGCATCCGCCGACGACACCAGCTTTTTCCTCGACGGCATCCATCACATCCTGATCGGCTACGACCACATCCTGTTCCTGATCTGCCTGCTGCTGCCCGCCGTGCTGATTCGTACGCACGAAGGCTGGCGCCCGGTAGCGAAGTGGCAGCAGGCGGTCTGGCCGATGGTCGCGACCGTCACGATGTTCACGCTCGGCCATTCGATCACGCTGGCGCTGGCAGGCCTCAAGATCGTGTCGCTGTCACCGCGCCTGATCGAGCCGGCCATCGCGCTCACCATCATCGTGGCGGCGGTCGACAACATCGTGCCGTTGCTGCGCGGGCGTCGCCGCATCTTCACGTTCTTGTTCGGGCTGATTCACGGCTTCGGCTTCGCCAACGTGCTGGCCGAACTCGACCTGCCGGTCGCCAGCTTCGTGTCGGCGTTGCTGAGATTCAACCTCGGCGTCGAAGCCGGCCAGCTGATCATCGTGACCATCGCGCTCACTGTGTTGCTGGCATTGCGGTCCTGGCGACGCTATCCGCCGGTTGTGCTGCGCGGCGGCTCGGTCTTCGCGGTGGTCGTCGCTGCGTTGTGGTTCATCGAGCGGGTCTTCGACCTGAAGATCCTCCCGATCTAGCGGAATACGTCGTCCGCACTTTTACGCTGCGAAGACCCGCGCCAGTTCGTACGGTGGCGTGACCTCCAGTTGCTCATAGGTACAGGAGGCCGGTGGCTTGTCGAAGCGCCAGTGCAGGAACGTGGTTCCGTGGCGGAAACGAGCGCCCTGCAGATGGTCGTACCTGACCTCGCAGACGCGCTCGATGCGCAGCGGCTGCCACGACAGGTCCTTGCCCGAACTCCAGCGGCTCTGGGCCCCGGGCATGCGGCGCGTGTCGTCGTTCGCGTCCGTGGCCCACCCGGCCCAGGGATGTCCGTCGAACGCATTCTTCTGCAGCGGCGCCAGTTCGGTCGCCAGCGCACGGCGTTTTTCCATGGTGAACGACGAGGTCATGCCGACGTGCTGCAGCACACCCGCATCGTCGTACAAGCCGAGCAGCAGCGAGCCGACGACCTTGTCGGCTGCCCCGCGTTCTCCCGACGTCTTGTGCCACCGCATGCCTGCGACGACGCAATCGGCCGTGCGCGCATGCTTGACCTTGAGCATCGCGCGCTTGCCTGGCAAATACGCCTGGTCAGCCCGCTTGGCCATGACGCCGTCGAGTCCGGCGCCCTCGAAATGCGAGAGCCAGCGCTCGGCCAGGGCGCGGTCGACGGTCATGGGCGTCAGGTGCATCGGCGGCTGGGCCTCCGCCAGCAAAGCCTCGAGCAGCAGCCGACGTTCGCCCAACGGCCGCGGCATGAGGTCCTCTCCTGCGAGACGCAACAAGTCGAACGCGACGAACGACGCGGGCGTCTCCTGCGCCAGCCGCACCACGCGCGAGGCGGCAGGATGCACGCGCTGCTGCAGCGCATCGAAGTCGAGCCCCTTCGCCGTGGCAATGACGATCTCGCCATCGAGCACGCAGCCCTCGGGCAGCACGTCGTCGAACACCGCATGAAGCTCCGGAAAGTAGCGGTCGAGCGACTTGGCGTCGCGGCTTTGAATCCGCACCACGCCGCGTTCCTTGAAGACGATGGCGCGGAAGCCGTCCCACTTGGGCTCGAACAAAAAATCGCCCTCGTCGGGCAGGTGCTCGGCCACCTTGGCGAGCATCGGGGAGATTGGCTCTTCAGCCAGAAGTGCGTCGGCGGACGGCGGCGTATCGGTTGTCATGGCATCGACATGACGCTTTGTCCGACGTGCGGCACGCCAGCTTTCAGGCCAATATCGTGTCGATGAAGATCGCTACTTTCAACGTCAACGGCGTCAATGGCCGGCTCTCCCGCCTGCTCGAGTGGCTGGAGGAGTCGAAGCCCGATGTCGCCTGTCTGCAGGAACTCAAATCGCCCGACGCCAACTTTCCGGCGAGCGCGATTCGCGATGCGGGCTATGGCGTGGTCTTTCAAGGGCAGCGTTCTTGGAACGGCGTGGCCATCCTGGCGCGGGGTCGCGAGCCGATCGAAACCGGTCGTGGCCTGCCGGGCAACGAAGACGATCCGCAAAGCCGTTACCTGGAAGCGGTGGTCGACGGCATCGTCATCGGCTGTCTGTACCTGCCCAACGGCAACCCGCAGCCCGGCCCCAAGTTCGACTACAAGCTGGCCTGGTTCGAGCGCTTCAACGCGCACGCTCGGATGCTCTTCGCGAGCGGTCTGCCGGTCGTGCTGGCGGGCGACTTCAACGTGGTGCCGACCGATGCGGACATCTACAACCCGAAGTCATGGCGCGACGATGCGCTGCTGCAACCCGAAAGTCGCGCCGCCTTCAAGAAGCTGCTCGACCAGGGATGGACCGACTCGCTTCGCGCACTGCATCCCGTTGAAGCGATCTACACGTATTGGGACTACTGGCGCAATCGATGGCCGCGCAACGCCGGCCTTCGGATCGACCACCTGCTCATCAACGCCGAGCTGTCGCCGTTGCTTCGCGCGGCGAATGTCGACCGGGACGTCAGGGGCCGGAGCGGCGCCAGCGACCACGCGCCGACATGGATCGAACTCGACTGGCCGGCGAGCTGAAGACTCTGACCTACCGTGCACTCCTGGATGAACTCTTCGACGCGTTCTTCGGGAAGTCCAGCATGTCCATCGCTTCCTTCAGGCTGTGCGCCGCACCCGCGAAGTCGTCCCACGGCGTATTGCCGACGTCCAGGCGACTGTGGATGTTCGCAAGCTTCCAATGGTCGCCCCCGGTGACCTGGTCGATCTCGTCCCAGCCGATGGGCACCGACACACCGAGCCCAGGTCGCGAGCGCAGCGTCCAGGCGCAGGCCGTGGTGGCGCCGAAGCCGTTGCGCAGGTAGTCGACGAAGATCTTGCCGACGCGGTTGCGCGGTCCGCTCTTGGCGACGAACATCTGCGGCAACGTGCTCGCCAGATGCTGGACGATGGCCTGCGAAAAGTCCTTCACGGTGTCCCAGTCGAGTTGCTTTCGAATGGGCACCACGACATGCAGGCCCTTGCCACCGCTGGTTTTCACGAACGACCTCAACTCCAGTTCTTGCAGCAGGACGCGGACCAGCTTGGTGGCCTCCTGGATGGTGGCCCAACTCACGCCTTCGCCGGGGTCGAGGTCGAAGGTCATGCGGTCGGGCTTGCCGATGGATGTCTTCACCGCATTCCAGGTGTGGAACTCGATCACGTTCATCTGTGCAGCCGACAGCAAGCCTTGCATGGTCGGGATCTCGAGGTAGCGGCCGTGCTCCGGATCGAGCGCCGGGTCGAGTTCGCGCACGCCGGGCAGCTTGTATTTGTCCAGGTGCTTCTGGAAGAAGAAGCTGCCTGCGATGCCATCGGGCGCACGCAGCAGCGACACCGGGCGGTTCTTCAAATGGGGCAGCATCAGCGGCGAGATCAAGGCGTAGTAGCGCACGACGTCGATCTTGGTGGCGCCGGTGCTGGCGTCGACCACGCGGTCCGGGCTCGACACCTTGAAGCCCGCCGGCAGCGAGGTTGCGAGCGCGGGCTTTTCTGCCGCGGTGGTGCCCGCCTTGCTCGGTCCGCCGGCCGATTTGGCGGAGGTCGTGGCCGCGGTTTTCTTCGAAACCTTCGTCGACTTTTCTGGCGCCTTGGCCGCCTTCGACGCGTTTTGAAGATGCATCGGTTTCTCCCGCACGATGGCCGTCGGCGGCTTGTCCGTTCTCAGCCCATGGAACACCGAATGGCGCACGCTGCCCGTTGTCGTCCATTCGCCGAAAGAGACTTCTGCGATGAGTTTGGGCTCGACCCAATGGGCCTTGCGATCGATCGCCGTTTTCGCCGAGAACGGGCTCTTGTCGGCCGCGACCGCGTCGAGTTGCTTTCGCACGTGTGCCAGCGATTGCGCGTTGAAGCCGGTTCCGACATTGCCGGCATAGCGCAGCGCACCCTTGTCGTCGTGCACGCCCAGCAACAGCGAGCCGAGACCGGAGCGAGAGCCCTGCGGATCGGTCCAGCCCCCGATGACGAACTCCTGCCGTTGCGTGCACTTGAGCTTGATCCAGTCCGGCGAACGGCTGGCGCGGTAGGTCGAGTCCTTGCGCTTGCCGATGACACCTTCGAGGCCCAGCTTGCAGGCCGACAGCGTGATGTCGCGGCCCGGCGCATCGAACTCGTCGCTGAACCGGATTACCTCGGAATCGATACCATCGACCAGTGACTTGAGAACACCGCGCCTATTCTCCAGCGCCACTTCGCGAAGATCCTGTCCGCCGCAAAACGGCAGATCGAAGATGAAGTAGACGATCTCCTTGGTGCGCGCCTTGTCGAAGGCGTTCTGCAACGCCTGGAAGTCCGGCACGCCCGCGGCGCCGTGGACGACGATCTCGCCATCCAGCCAGCACGGCGGCAGCTCGGCTTTGCGCAATGCCTCCGCCAGGTGCTCGAGCTTGTGCGTCCAGTCGTGGCCGTTGCGGGTGAAGAGATTGACCTTTTCGCCGTCGACTCGCGCCAGCAAACGGTAGCCGTCGAACTTGATTTCGTAGAGCCAGTCGGCCGGATCGGACGGTGGCGCGTCGACCAGCGTCGCGAGTTGGGGCTTGAGCGTGGCCGGCAGCTTGGCGCGCTTGATGCCAGGGATTTCGGCGGGGTCGCTCGCCGCTTTCGCCGCCACCGAGGATTTGCCGGCCTTGCGGGTCTTCATGGTGCTTTCCACCTCGTCGGGCGCCGGCAACTTCGCGACGCTGTCGGGCAACTCATCGACCACGCTGTATTCGTTTGCAGACCGCTCGTACGCATCATGTTCCTTGATGAGCAACCAGGGTGGCTGCTTGTCGTCGTCCTTGCCCTTCATGCGCACCAGCGTCCAGTGGCCGTGCAGCTTGTGGCCATGCACCTCGAACTTGAGCTTGCCGGTTCGATAGCCTTCGCGCGCATCGCCGATCGGCGCCCAGGTGCCCTTGTCCCAGATGATGACCTTGCCGGCGCCGTACTGCTTTTCCGGGATCTGACCTTCGAAGCTGTTGTACGAGATCGGATGGTCTTCGACCTGCACCGCCATGCGCTTGTCCGCCGGGTCGAAGCTCGGGCCCTTCGGCACCGCCCAGCTCTTCATGGTGCCGTCGAGCTCCAGCCGCAGGTCGTAGTGCAGGCGCGTGGCCCAGTGCTTCTGGATCACGAACTGAAGCGCATGCGCGCGGCTCTCGCCGCCGTCCTGCGGCTCCGGCGTGATCGAGAAGTTTCGCTTGGCCTTGTAAGGCCCGAGTGCGTCGTGTTTGGCCATGGCGTTGCAGCCTAAGCCCGAGTGCCCTTGCTGCACTGTAGGACGGCGCAGCGTCGCGGCTAGAGCAGGCTCTCGCTGATGAAAGGGAACAGCAGCCACAGTTGCAGCCGCGTGCCGAAGTCGACTTCCGGATCGGTCTCATAGACTTTCTCGACGCCGTTCACCGTGCCGAGCCACTGCAGGTGGTCGCCCGGCTGGCGCAAGCGCAAGCGATAGCTGCCGAGTTCGCGCAAGCGACCGGCCAGCGTCAGGACGTTCTCGGCAAGCTCGGGCGAATCGACCAGCATGCCGAGTTCGGTGTTCAGTCGCGACGAGCGCAGGTCCATGTTCATCGAGCCGACGAAGGTGGTCTGGCGGTCCAGCACGATGAGCTTGGAATGAGAGCGGCCGATCGAGCTGTTGAGCGCCGCGCTGATCACGGAGTCGTTGCGCAACTGCGTCGAGTCGATCTCGTACAGCTCGACGCCCATCTTCAGCATCTGCACCCGGTACTGGCCATAGGCCGCGCTGGCAAACGGCTCGTCGTTGGACGCCAGCGAGTTGGTGATGACCTCGACGCGCACATCGTTGTCCAGCGCGTGCTGCATGCCATCGAGCCCCGGCTTGCCCGGGATGAAATACGGCGAGCCGATGACGACCTCGGCCTTGGCTTGGCTGATCGCCTTGCCGACGCGTGCGGTCACGGTGGTCTGGTCGTTGCCCGACTCGGCGCGCCCGCTGACCTTTTCAGGGTTGTCGGCGAACGCATCGATGCGGCCGTACAGCAGCTTGAGCGGCGGGTGCTGGATGTCGCCGCTCAAAGGCCGGTAGCCGAGCAGATCGGGCCTGTCGGCCGGCAAGTCGGGATAGGCCTCGATGGAGTCGGCGGTCAGTTGCTCGAACTCGTCGCGCAACGCCTGCGGCGCCTTGCGGCTGGTCGTGACCGTGTGCAGCGGATAGATGCGCGGACTGTTCCAGTAGGTGTCGAAGATCGCCGCCAGCCGAGGAATGGCATCGCCGGCGATGAAGAGATCGAAGTCGACGAAGTTGCCGCCCTTGCTGCTGAAGAAATACTCGTCGGCGATGTTGCGTCCGCCCGCCACGGCAAAGGCGCCATCTGCAATCAGCATCTTGTTGTGCATGCGGTGGTTGATGCGCGAGAAATCGCCTGCCGCAAAGATCCAGCGGGTCAAGAAGAAGGCACGACCCGACGGGAACGGATTGAAGAGCCGGATCTCGACATTCGGATACGCGGCGAGCGCCAGCAGCATCTGGTCGCTGTCGGCCGTGTAGAGATCGTCGACCAGCAGCCGCACTCGCACGCCGCGCACAGCGGCATCGCGGACCGCGCGCACCAGCTTGTGGCCGGTGACGTCGTTCTGCAGCAGGTAATACTGGACGTCGAGCGATTTCTGCGCGTGCCGCACGATGGTGAGGCGGGCATCCATCGCGTAGTTGGCGAAGGGCAACGGCCTGAAGCCCGAGCCCTTGCCGGCCGGCACGCTCAACGCTGCGATGCGGCCGAGCTCTTCGTTGGTACTGGCGGGGATCGCCGCGGTGTCGTCCCTTGCGACGTGCGGCGGCAGCATGGCGCAGCCTTGAACGAAGGCCATCACGGCCATGAAGGCCATCAACGCCAGCAGGCGCAACGTGTTGAACATTTTTCTCCCCTGTGCTGTTTGGGTCTGTCCGTGGCGGACAGCCGGTGGGCGGAGAGTGTTCATGCTGCCCCGCCAAGGTGCAGCACTTTAGCGCCGAGCACCGCGATGCGGGCCCTGCTCGGCAAGTCGACGTTCAGTGCTTGATCAGCAATTTGAGGACGTAGACGATGACAGCGCCGATCAGGATCGTGGCAACGATGCGACCCCACGGCATGCCGCCATGCGATCGAGATTGCACAAAATCCGCCCGGTGCAAAGGCGTGAACTTGCTGTGATCCGGCTTGTCCCGCGCCCAGTCGTGGAAGTTGTCGCGCTCGGTGTTCATGTAAGACATTGTACTTACATTTGAAAACTTCGGTCACACCATTCGGGGGCGAAAAACTGCCTCTCGTCGCCTGATCGACTGCTCGATTGGGCTCTGCGCAACTGCGTGGCTCCGCCCGTCACCACGTCAGGACGAGCCGGTCGCGTACCTGTCTTCCAGCGCATCCAGCGCCGGCTTGCCCACCAGCCGCTGCCGCTCCGCGAACGACACCACCAATGCCGGGTCTTCGTCGATGCGCCGCGTGTCGCGCAGCACGGTCAATGCTTTCTGCATCCCTGCGACGGCGCCCTGCAGCGCGGCGTTGGCGTAGAGCACCAGACCGTAGCCCAGCCCGGCCAGTTCGTCGGCGCCGAAGATCGGCGTCTTGCCGCCGATCACCATGTTCATCAACTGCGGGCGCGCCAGCCGCTGCGGCAGCGCGCGGATCTCGTCGGCCGTGGTCACGGCCTCGACGAACAGGATGTCGGCGCCGGCCTCGCTGAATTTTTGCGCCCGCTCGAGCGCAGCTTCGAAGCCCTGCGTGGCGCAGGCATCGGTGCGCGCCAGGATGAGCAGATCGGGGTCGATGCGGGCGTCGACGGCGGCCTTGATCTTGGCGACGGCTTCGTCGATGCCGATCACGTCCTTGCCGGAAAAGTGGCCGCAGCGCTTGGGCGCGACCTGGTCTTCGAACTGGATGCAGTCGGCGCCGGCACGCTCCAACACGCGCACCGTGTGGCGCACGTTCAGCGCGTTGCCGAAGCCCGTATCGGCATCGACGATGAGCGGCAGCGTCACCGCATCGCGAATGCGTGCCGTGTGATCGGCGATCTCGTGCAGGCCCATGAAGCCCTGGTCCGGCAGGCCGAACCACATGTTGGTGACGCCGGCGCCGGTGATGTAGATCGCCTCGAAGCCCAGGTCCTCGATGACGCGGGCCGAGAGTGCGTTGAACGCGCCGGGCACCAGCACGCCACGGCGTGCCTCGGCCAGGGCGCGAAGGGTTTGACGGGTGCTGCTTGACATGGCCTGAAGGGTAACCCTCCTGCACGCCCTGCGGCCAACGCCAGCCGTGCCACGGCCGCCGACTGAGGCAACTTCAGAACTTGTCGGCCCAGGCCAGCGCCTCGCCGTGGGCCGCGACGATGCGGTCGTGCCGGTCGACCGAGCTCTCCAGCAGATTGCCGTCGGCCATTTCACAAGCCCGCGCGATCGCCAGGTGCCGCGCGAAGATGCCTTCACCCGACAGGATGGCGTCGGTCACCGGCGCCGGCAGATTCACCAACGCGAGCGCGTCTTCCATCGGCATGTCGAGCAAGGTGTCGAGCATCGAGAACATGCCGGTGATGAAGGCCAGGTCGGCGTCGGCCGGCGCCATCGTCTCCAGGGCCAGCAATTCCATCAGCCGCCCGCGCACGATGGCCAGCGTGCCGGCCGCCGGCGCCACGTGATTGGCCGGTGTGCTGGCGACCAGCAGCGCGGTCCAGCGAAACAGCTTCTTGAGGCCGAGCGTCATGACCGCATGACGGAACGAGGTGATCTCGATGCTGGAGCCGAAGCCGACCGCGTTGATGTGGCGCAGCAGCTTGAACGCCAGCCCGGGGTCGTGTTTCAGCAGGTCTTCGATCTCGCCGACCTCGGCTTCTCGCATCACCAGGTTCAGCAGCTTGATGAGAGACGCATACGACAGCTTGACGGTCTTCGCGGGCCTGACGGGCGGCTGCGCGAACCATTGGCCTTCGAACAGCTTGACGCCGGCACCGGCGAGCCGGCCGAACGCTTCTGCGTTGGGCACTTGCGTGGCGAAGGCCGACGCCTTGGTGCTGGAGCGCACGACGCGCGCCAGGTCGGCGGCACGCTCCAGTTCGAGCACCCCCATGTCGAGGATGACGTACGAGGCCAGCGGCACGAAGCCCGCGTAGTCGCGCAGCAACCGCGCATCGAACGCCAACTTGAAGCCCTTGCCCCGCGCCGTCTGCAACGCGCTGTGGTCGAGCGCGACGGTGGCACCTTCGCCAGGGGTCGCGCCACGGATCTCGAGCACGGCGTTGGCAGGATCGAGGGTGTCGAGCAAGCCCGCCAGCAGATCGTTGCAGGTGCAACGCACGAAGGTCGGCTTGGTCAGAGAAGACGACATGCCGGCGATCGCATCCGGCGCAGCACCGGACGGGACGCCGGGCGTCGATGTCTTGAGTCGATACGCGGCCACCGCGCAGCGATCGTCGACCACGATGCGGCGCGCCGGCGCTGGCGCACGAACGGCTGCAACCTCCGGTGCCGGCGACTGCCCGACGCGCTCGGCTTCCATTCCCACCGGGGATCGCTCTGCGATAACCGTCGACATACCTTCACCTCACTTGAAACCGGATACAGCGATCCGGCGGCGCATTCCTTTCATATCGGGTGTTGAGGCCAAAACTTGAGAAAAAATGCCGCATTTCAGACCGCGGCGGCGGCAGTCAGCTCCGTGGCGGTCGCCGCGTCGGCCGCGGGCGGGCTGCCGGCTTCGATGAAGAGCCGCTTGATCATCGGGTAGCGCGCCCGAACCTCGCGCTGCAGCGTGGAGATGGTGGCCGCCGCCTGGTCGGTGGCGGTGCCGTCGTCGAAGTCCAGGTCGATGGTCACCAGCACGTCGTCCGGCCCGATGTACATCGACAGGATTTCGCCGACGCCCTGAACGCCCGGATGCGCCAGCGCCAGCGCCCGGATCTCGCGCGCCGTTTCCGGCCGGATGCCTTCCCCGATCAACAAGCCGCGCGACTCGCGAATCAGCAACACCGCCACGCCCGCCAGCAGCACGCCGATGACCACCGACGCAGCGCCGTCCAGCGCCGGCATGTTGAACCGGTGGCTCGCGTAGATGCCGATGGCTGCGACCAGCAAGCCGACCAGCGCTGCCGAATCTTCGGCCAGCACGGTGTAGGTGGTCGGGTCCTTGCTGCGATGGAGCGCCTTCCAGAACGGCTGCCCCTGCGTCTGTCCGATGAACTGCTTCAGCGCGATGGTGAAGCTCACGCCTTCGAACACGAAAGCGGCGGCCAGCACGATGTAGTTCCACATCGGGTCGCGCATCGGCTCCGGGTTTCGGATGTGCTGGATGCCTTCATAGAAAGACACGCCGCCGCCCAGCCCGAAGATGAGCACCGCGACGATGAGGCTCCAGAAATAAAGCTCCTTGCCGTGCCCGAAGGGATGCTCCGGCGTCGCCGGCCGCTGGCTCAAGCGCAGGCCGACCAGCAGCAAAATGCCGTTGAAGGTGTCGACCGCCGAGTGGATGCCTTCCGACAGCATGGCCGAGCTGCCCGTGATGCCGGCGACGACGAACTTGGTGACGGCGATCGCCACGTTGGCGCCGATCGCGCCGTAGATTGCAATTTTGGATTCGGCCATGCGTGCATGGTGCCGGAACCCTGTCGCTCAGCGTGTGGGACTGTCGAGCGTCACGATGCGCGGGGTGATTCGCGGCTTGCGTCCATCGCCGTCGATCGTCAAGTCGCCGATGGAGATCGGCAGCTTGAAGCGCCGCGGGCCGGCGCTGCCCGGGTTGACGTACAGCACACCGCCGCGCGTCTCGATCGCCGGCTTGTGGGAGTGGCCGGTCACGACCACGTCGACACCGGCCGTGCCCAGGTCGATGTCCAGCTCGGCGATGTCGTGCAACGCGTAGAGCACCATGCCGCCGATCCGCAAGAACTCGCCATGCGCAATGCCGTCGGCCCAGCCGGCGCGGTCGTTGTTGCCGCGCACGACCGTCAGCGGCGCGATGTCGGCGAGCCGTTTCAGGATGTCGGCGTCGCCGATGTCACCTCCGTGCACGATGTGGTCGCAGCCCTGCAGGAAAGCCAGCGCCTCCGGGCGAAGCAAGCCGTGCGTGTCTGAAATCAAGCCGATGCGCAGCGCCCGCAAAGGGCTCCCGATGACGTCATTCATGCCGTGATTGTCTCCAGAACGCGAACACCGAGGTTCGTTTTTTGAGGGTTTTCCCTAGGTTTTCAGGTTCAAAATTCATCTCACGGATCAGCCTTCGACACCCCTCCCAGACCGGTTCGAACCATCCAAACAACTGAAGGAAATTGAAATGAACACCTCGAAGATCATCGCCGCTGCCGCCCTCACCTTGCTGGCCGCTGCCGGCGCCAATGCCGAAACCTACGACGGCGTGCATGCCCTGACCCACGGCGCAAACCGCGGCCAGGTGCAGGCCGAGGCTGTCGTCGCTGCGCACAGCGACAACCCGTACGCCGAAGGCGCCAACTCCGGCGTGCTGACGATCGCATCGTCGACCGACCGCAACCTGGTCCGTGCGCAAGCCGTCGCCGCGGCGCACAGCCCGAATCCGTACGCCGATGGCTACGGACAAGGCGTCCTGACGCTGGCCGGCAGCACACTGGACCGCGCGACCGTGCGTGCGCAGGCGCGCGCTGCGGCACGTGGCATCGACTCGGCTTCGCTCTAAAGCATCCGACCGTCGGCGCCGGACTGGCGTCGACTCCTGTCAAGCAGCGCTACGGGCGAGCATGTCTCGCATCATCCGGAGCGCTGCTTCCGCGTTCGGCGCCATCGCGGTCGAACGCGTCAGCATCAGGTTCATGCGCTGGCCCAAGCCCTCGACCAGCATGCCGCTTTCGGTCTCGCGCAGGTTGCCGTCTGCATCCGGCGTGGTCGGGATGACGGTGGCCACTCGGCTGGCGTAGCTGCCCTCGGGTACGCCATACACGACCACGGGCTTTTGCAGCGCGGCCGCAAAGCCGACCTCGAACGCCGTGCCCGAATCGGGCTCGGCACCCCGAAAACTCATCAGGTTGGCAATCACGCCGTCGGCCTCGCGCATGAGCGCGACGTTGCCGTCGTAGATGCGTTGTGCCAGTTCGTCGTCGGTGCCGACGAACCCCTCGGAGATCCCGCCATCGGACGGCACCAGGCCGACCATGCCGAGCCGCTCGCAATGCGCCAGCAACTCCTCGAATATCTGCTTGCTGTCCGGAAAGAAAACATCGGGCCCGGCGAGATAGACGCGTGGACTGGCGGATCTGGCTTTCACCTGTTGCCTCCCCGATTCAAACCAGCGGCAATTCGATCGTGCCGGCGAGCGGCACCTGATCGATGCGCTCGGCACTGGCGATGACGACCGCGCGCTCGGACGCCTTCATGCGCTCGCGCAGCACGCGCCACAGGCAGCGGATCGAGCCCGCATCGAGTGCGCCCGTCGGCTCGTCCAGCAGGGTCAGTGCGCGACCGGAAGCGAGCGCGCTCGCCAGCCAGACCTTGCGCCTGGAGCCGGTCGACAACATGTACATCGGCTTGTCGATGTGCGGCGTCAATGAGAAGCCTTCGACGAGTTCCTGCCACGCACGCTCGTCGAAGTTGGCATCGCCTTCGCGCAGCGAGGCGGTGCAGGCACGCGCCGTTGCCTGGTCGAAAACAGTCGTCGCCGGGTCGACGAAGAAGACGTTGCGGCGATAGGCCTCGGCGCCCTGGTCCAGCCGCACGCCGGACAGCGTCAATCGTCCGCCGGCCGGCTGCACGCCTGCCATGATGCGCAGCACGGTCGACTTGCCGCTGCCGGTGTCGCCGAACAGGAGCGTCACGCCGGCACCGATCGTTGCCGACGCCGCGGCAGCCAGCGGCGGCTGGTCCGGATAGGCGAAGGTCAGATCCTGAATCTGCAGGATGGCGGTCTCGGTCGTCGGTGTACGGGTCACGGTGTTCATGGCCGCAACCGTACCTCAACAGACGAAGCCGATCAGCCCGTGTTGCGGCATTGCAGCGTTGCTCCCGTTTGTAGGAAGGCTTCTCTTGTTGCGGGCCACAGGTCGACGCCGCGTCGCGAAGCGCGTTGAATACGCTCCACAAACACACCAATATCTCTGGAGCTGCCATGCGTACCCCCCTTCTTGCCATCGCCATTTTCTCTCTTGCCGCATTGAGCGGTGCCGCTCAAGCCAAGGGCTGCCTGAAGGGCGCTGCGGTCGGCGGTGTCGCCGGCCATGTTGCGGGCAAGCATGGCGTCCTGGGTGCCGCCGCCGGTTGTGCCGTCGGACGCCACGAGGCCAACAAGAAAGACAGCGAGGCGGCAGCCCAGGCGCAAGCACAGGCCGCGACGCAATCGGCCGCAGCACCGACCCAGACACCGAAGAAGTAACGCGACGCCAGCCGACCGGCATCGGCCGGCACCCTTTCAATCCGACACGGTCTCGCTCAAGGCGTCGCTCGGCTGCACGAACAGCAGAGCGCGCCCGCTGCCACTCGACTTGGCCAGGTACATGGCTGCATCGGCTGCGCGCAACAAGGCATCGGCCCCACTGCCCGAGGTCGGGTAGATCCCGACGCCGACGGACGTGCCCAGATGCAGCACGTGGCCTTCGATGTGCATCGGCGTGCGAAAGCCATCGAGCAAGGTCTGCGCGAACATCATGGCGCCTGCCGGCCCGTCGACCTGGCGCCGGAGGATGGCGAACTCGTCGCCGCCCAGCCGGCCGACGACATCGGAAGCCTCTACCAATCGGCGCATGAGTTCGGCCACCTGCACCAGCACCTTGTCGCCGACGGCATGGCCGAAGTGGTCGTTGATCGACTTGAACTTGTCCAGGTCGATGAAGTACACGGCAAAGATTTCACCGCTGCGTTGCGACTCGACGGTGGCACGGTTCAGCTCGTCGAGGAACACCTCGCGATTGGTCAGTGCGGTGAGGCCGTCGTGCTGCGCCATGTGGCGGATGCGCTCCTCGCTGCGCTTGCGCTCGGTGATGTCGGCATAGGTCCGCACGATGCCGCCGCCTTCGATCGGCACGCTCTGGATCTCGATCACCTGCCCGTTCGGACGCATGCGGTCGTAGCTGTGGGGTCGATCGAGAATGCCGCCGGCCCGCACGAAGTCGAGCACGTCTTGCGGCGTGTGCATGAACTCGTCGCTGGCCCATTGATGCGCCAGCACCTGCCCGAAGGTCGGCCGCGATGCCATCAACTCCGGCGGCAGGTCCAGCAGTTCGATCGCACGCCGGTTGCAGACCTCCACCACGCGGTCGGCGTTCACCATCATGATGCCCTGCTCCATGCGGTCGAGCGTGGCTTCGAGCAGCATCGACTTGCTTTGCAGCTGCGCTTCGCTCTCTCTTGCACGCGCCTCGGCCACGCTCAGCTGATGGTGCTGGCGCTTCAGCAGGGTGATGTCGACGTGCACGAAGAACCCCTTTCCTTCGGGGCTGCGTTGCGCGACGACACGGCTCCACCGGTCGCCGGGCAGCGGGAGTTCGAACGGGGCGCCGGCAAATCGCATGTTGTCGACCAGCGTCGCCATTCCATGCTCGAAGAGCAACGCCTCGTCGCCCCTTGAATGGTCTTGCCAGGCTGCGCGATAGACGTCGGCAAATCCGGTGCCGACGGCCGCTGCCCGCTCCGCCACGCCATACATCGATACGAAGGGTTCGTTGACCCAGAGGATGCGGTCGCCCGCATTCGTCACCATCACGCCGTCGGCCACATGGTCGAGCAACGTCGATTCGACGACGGCGGGGGCGCCCGCCTCACGGGTGCTGGCCGGCTCGACGTGCACGTTGTCTTCAGTGCAATCGACCGGGCTGGCGTCGACGTCCACCTTCCACAAGCGGACTCGGCCCGTCCCCGGCACCGGAAACGAAGTCACCTGCAGCCGCGTGCCGCGATGCTCGAAGGTGAACGGCCTCTGCTGCGTGCGATGGCGCTCCAGACCCTGTTGCACGTAGCGTTCGATCGACGGCAGCTCATCGGCGCCCAGGCGCTCCCGATAGAACCGCCGCAGGTTGTCGACGTAAGGCTCGCCCGCGTGCACATGGGCTGCGTGCTCCGGAAAGAACTTCAGGAACGTGCGGTTCCAGAGCACCGTGCAGTCCGCCGTGTCGAAAACGCACATGGCCACGCCCAGGCCGTCGAAGCCGTCCGCCATCGGACGAAGCACGCACAAGACGCTGTCTTCGACGTTCGTGTTCATTCCACCGTCTCCGCATCCAGTTCGGCATCGAACTGTTCGAAACTCACAGGCTTGCCGAAGAGATAACCCTGGCACAGCAAGCAGCCGTTCTTTTCCAGAAACTCGAGTTGCTCCTGCGTCTCGACCCCTTCGGCCACGATCGACAGATCCAGGCTCTTCGCCATGCCGATGATGGTCTGGATGATGAGCTCGACCTTGGGATTGACGCCGATGCCCTGCACGAAGAACTTGTCGATCTTCACTTGATGCAGCGGCAGTTGCGTCATGTACGACAACGACGAAAAGCCGGTGCCGAAGTCGTCCATCGAAAACTGGATGCCGATGGCGGCGAGCGAGCGCATCTTGCGAATCGTCTCGCTCACCTTGTCCTGCAGCAGGCTTTCGGTCAGCTCGAGCTTGAGGCGCGACGGATCGGCGCCGGTGCGGATGAGTACATCGCGCACCTGATCGGCAAAGTCGTCGCGACGGAACTGCCGTGCACTCACGTTCACCGCCAGCACCAAGTGCGAACGCTTGGGATGGTGGCTCCAGCGCTCGAGCTGAATGCAAGCCTGTTCCAGCGCCCACAACCCGATCGGCACGATGAGCCCCGTCGTTTCGGCCAGCTCGATGAAGCCGGCCGGCGGCACCATGCCGCGGTGCGGATGCATCCAGCGGATCAGCACTTCGGCGCCGACGACCTGGCCTTCCGATGTCACTTGCCGCTGGTAGTGCAGCACGAACTCCTTTGCCGACATGGCCGCGTGCAGCTCATTCTCCAGCGTAGCCCGCGCGGTGATGGTGGTCTGCATCGCCGTCTCGAAGAAACGCATGGCGTTGCCGCCCGCTGTCTTGGCGTAATACGTGGCGATGTCGGCTTGTTTCAGCAGTTCTTCGAGCGACAGGTCTTGCGCGCCGAACAGCGTGGCGCCGATGCTGCACGTGATGTGATGCTGCTGGTTGGCGAGTTCGAAGGGCTGCTGCAGTTCAGCCAGGATGGCCTCGCCCAGAGCCTTGGTCTGCACCGCGGCCACGGCCGGGTCTTCACTGAGATTTTCCAGCAGCATGACGAATTCGTCGCCGGCCAGGCGGGCCACGGTGT
>CAXTCC010000020.1:11396-13881 GCA_964242015.1 uncultured Variovorax sp. | reverse complement strand
CTGAGATTTTCCAGCAGCATGACGAATTCGTCGCCGGCCAGGCGGGCCACGGTGTCGCCGTCGCGCATGCTGACCAGAAGCCGAAAAGCGACCTGCTTCAACAGCAGATCGCCGATGCTCTGACCGCGTGCGTCGTTGAGCGTCTTGAAGTGGTCGAGGTCCAGGAACAGCAACGCGCCCTGTCGCGGCCGGCGTGCGTTGTTGTCGGTGGCTGCTTTCAACCGATGCAACAGGAGCCGGCGGTTCGGCAAGCCCGTCAGGTTGTCGTAGAACGCCAGATGTTCGATCTCGCGTGCAGCCGATTTGCGCTCGGTGATGTTGCGCAGGATGACGATGAAGCGCGCATCGGCGCCTTCACCCACGGCCTTGCGCGACACCGACATCTCGAACCATGTCGTGCCATGCGCCGCCCGCCGCTCGAACTGACGGCCGGTCGAAAAGCCCGACACGTAGGTCTCTTCGAGCGCCGACATCACCTCCGCCGCCGCGTCCGGCGGCAGCAGATCGGAAATCAGATTGCCGACCGGTTGCGCCACGTCGATCGCAAGTTCGAGCGTGCGGGGCGAGTGGAAACGATGGCAGCGGCCATCGAGCCCCAGCTCGAGCAGCACATCGGGCAAGGCATCGAGCGTGGCCTGCAACTGCGCCTTGCCATCGATCACGTCGGCGATGTGACGGCGCCTCTCGGTGACGTCGCGGTAGACGCACACCAGTCCACCGTCGGGCGTGCGGCTCTTGACCGCCAGCACGACCCGGCCGCCTTCGAGCGTGAGCTCACGCTCGCCCTGAACCGGCCTTTGACGGCGGTCCGACTCGGTGCGCACATCGTTGTCCTGGTTGACGATCTCGGCACGCAGATGCGGCGCGCCCTCGTCGATGATCCGGTCGAACGGCAACAGCGGCGCGATAAGGTCGCGCGCCCACGGAAAGGTGTCGACGAAGCGGCGGTTCCATGCGAGCACGCGGTCCTCCGAGTCGAGCAGCACGAAGCCGTCGACCATCGACTCGAGCGCCTGATCGAGCGTCGCCCGCGAATGCCATTGCCGACGCAAATGCATGTGCGTCAGATAGGCGACCGTAAGGATCATCAGCATGAAGACCGCTGCCGCGCTCAGGATGAAGGCCCGTTGCCGACGCCATTCGTACAGCGCCGAGCTCAATGGAATGCTCGCCACGATCAGCAGGTTGCGATGCAGTGTCGGCCGCGCCACGACAAAGGCAGGCTCGCCACTCAGGCGCGCCGGCAGAAACTGCACCTGGCCGCCGCTGCCGCGCTCACTCAGCGCCGGCAGGATGGGGCGGCCCGACAGATCGTCGCGCGGCGGCATGCTGGCGAGCATGGGACCGGCCTCCTGCTCCAGGGTGACTTCGAGTCCCCTGATGTCGGCGCCCTGCGTCAGGATGGTGGTCAGCAAAGACAGCTGTACTTCGGCAACGGCCACGATGTGATTGCCGTCGGCCAGTTGCAGATCGCGTGCGAAATAGACGACCCGCTGCGATGTCAGCGAGCTCACCGCGGGCGTGCTGATCTCCAGCGACGAGGCCGGTTGCGCCAGCACTTGCTGCAGGAAGCCGGTCGGCAACCGGACCACGAGTTTGGTGCCGCGCCGCTCCGACGTCGCCACCACGTCGCCCTTCGGATCGAGGAACGCGATGTACCTGACCAGCAGGTTCTGGCGCACGATCTTCTGCATCAATTGCGCGACGTCGGGTCGAGAGGCGTCGGCCGTCACGGTGGCGAGCGACGAGGTTTGCAACGGCTCGCTGAGACTGGCCAGCAACAGGTCGACGCCCAGCAGGCTCCGGTTGAGCGCGGCCTCCGAGCCGCTGACGAAACGCACTGCCTGGCTTTCGGAGTCGGCAAGAGCCCGGTCGCGCATTTCCGAGGTGAGGATCACGGCCGTGCCCAACACCGTCAGCAGGAACAGCGCGGCCACGCCGTAGATGAAGGCGGTGATTCGGCGAGGCAGCAGGTTGTTCACTGGATCGCGGGCGCCTTGATGCCCACTGCCGGACCGATGGTCTTTTCCCACAGCTGGGCGCAGGCCGTGCCGCAACGCTGCACCCACGGCCCGAGGACATTGGCGGTAAAGATCTCGCGACTGCGGCGTTCGTCCGCGACCGAAGGCCGCGCCACCGTCATGGTGCCGCGCGTACCGCGCACGCATGTCTCGGCGCCGCTGTTGCAGGCCACGCCGTCACCGGTTTCGCGTTCCGATTCGGCCCACACGGTCGTTTCGAGTTTCGGCACTTCCGTTTTCAGCAGCGTTTTCAAATCCGACGGCAAGGTGTTCCACACATCCTTGTTGGCACCGAACACAGCCAGGCCCCAGGTCACCGGCATCGTGTACAGCGCGCCGGTGATCTTGTGCAGGCCCAAGGTGTTGCCCGACATCGCGCCGGTGATGGCGCATTCGGTGTTGTCCGAATTCATGTTGGACATCACCGACGCGAACTCGATGACCACCGGTGTCGCATGGAGTGC
>CAXTCC010000020.1:0-11296 GCA_964242015.1 uncultured Variovorax sp. | reverse complement strand
GCACCCAGCTCCGGCTCCTCGCTCGACACCTGGCTCAAGAGCGCCGTGCCGAACGGGATCACGCCCAGCTTCATCAGGTTGAGCATCTCCTGCCCCGGGATGCCCGCCTGATTGAAGGGCACGATGCTCGCGCTGTATTTGCCCCCGCTCAAGCGCGCCAGGTCTTGCGCCCAGAAGCGCTCCTCATGCAAGGTGTACTGATTGAGCGTCGCCAGACCGCCGACGATTCGAAGCCTTCTTTCAGGTGCTTGTTCGCCCGCGCGCACCGCTCCCATGGCAAGCATGAGTGCAGCGACGTAAGTCAAAAGAATGCATCTCCGTACAGAGGAGAAACGACCGGCGTTCATCCATCCGATCATGGCCCGTAACCGGTCTCGGACACATAAAATTACAATCAATCAGCTCACTTTTTTCACGCGGCGTGGTCTTCACGCACCAAGTAATGGGCTGCCTTGTCCTGGTACATGGCCTTGTCGGCTCTTTGCAGCGCTGAATCGAGGTGTTCGCGCGCTTCGCAGGTCGCCATGCCGATGGCCATGCTCAGCACGTGCCCGCTTTGCCCGGAATAGAACTGGTTGTTGAGTTCGAGCAGCGACAGGATGCGGTCGCGCATGGCTTCGGCGCCGCGCGCATCGGTCTTGGGCATCAGCACCGCGAACTCGTCCCCGCCAATGCGCGCGGGCCAGGCCGGGGCATCCACCGCCATGCTGAGCACTTCGCCGGCGCGCCGCAGCAACACGTCGCCGGCGGCGTGCCCTGAATCGTCGTTGACATGCTTCAAGCCGTTCAGGTCGATGGCCAGCATCGACACCGGCCACGGCCCCTTGCGCGACAGTCGATTGAGCTCTTCGGAATAGAAAGTGCGGTTGTGCAACTGCGTCAGCACGTCGTGCTTGCCCAGGTATTCCAGGTACGCCTCGGCCTTTTTTCTCGCCGTGATATCGACCAGCGAAACCAACACCAGATCCCATGTCGCAAGCCGGTCTTCGAGCACCGCGAACTGCATGTGGATGTTGATGGTGTCGCCCGACAGCGAGTAGTTGACGACCTCGCGCTGCTGCAGCGTCTTGCCGTTCCACAGGTCTTGCAACTGCTCGGCAAACGACTCCGTCATCTCGTCGCGAAAAACGCGCGACAGGTTGTGCAGCAGCATGTCCTTGTCGGTCGCCGCGAACATGCGCAGCGTTTCGCGGTTGACGTCGATGACCCGAATCTCCTGCATGCAGCGGGTCACGAACTCCGGGTGCACCTTGATGAAGGTCGCGAAGTCGCTGATGCCGCGCTCGCGGATATCGTCCAGCAACAGCTTCACGGCGCTGAAGTCCTCGACCCACAGCGACACCGGCGAATGCTCGAACAGGCCGCGCGCATAGCGTTCACTTTCGAGGCGCTCGCGCTCCGCACGCACGCGCTCGGTGATGTCGTCGAGCGAAACGAGCACGCGATCCCAGTGGGCCTCATGACCAGGCAGCACCCGCACGCGCACCTGCACATCGAGACGGCGGCCGTCCAGTGCGTAATTGACCGACTGGTTGTCGAAGACGAGCCGCCCTTGCCACAACTGCGTGAGTTCGTGGATGACCGGCGCAGCCATGTCGTCGCGAAACACCTCGCCCAGCTGCGACAGCAAGTGCTCCTGGCTGTCGGCAGAAAAAAGAGACAGCGTGCTTTGGTTGACGCGCAGAACGCGCCACTGCGCCATGCATTCGCGGACCCGTTCGGGCTCCGCTTCGAGGTGTGCGGCAATGTCTACGACGCCCTCGGAACGCCAGCGGTCGAACAACTGCTTCAGCCCGCTGTAGTCCTCCAGCCAGAGCGACACGGGTGCCAGATCGAACATGGATTCGAAATCGGTCATGGACTCCATCAGCCGAAAATTCCTTTGTCTTCTTGAACGGCGTCAAACGTTGCTGGTCGCGCGCACTTCGTCGATGGTGGTCTGACCGGCCAGGACCTTGTCGATGCCGTCTTGCCGCAGCGTTCGCATGCCTTCGCGCATGGCGGTCTCCTGCAGCTCCTCGGCGCGCGCGCCGTTCTGCACCAGGCGACGCAACGCGCGCGACATCACCATCAATTCATGAATGCCGACGCGGCCCTTGAAGCCCGTCTCGCTGCACTGCTTGCAACCGACGCTCTTGTACATCTGCAGCGCGCCGTCCTTGGCCGACCGGGTCAGCCAGCCGCTGCGCACCGTGTCGTGGTCGGCCGCCATTTCGGTCGCGCCGAAGGAGTGCATGTAGTCCGACAGCAGCTCTTCGACCTCGGCCTCGGTCGCTGGCCGACTGGTCACGCAATGGGTGCACAGGCGGCGCACCAGGCGCTGCGCCAGCACGGCCAGCAACGAGTCCGCGAAATTGAAAGGGTCCATGCCCATGTCGAGCAGCCGCGTCACCGTCTCGGGTGCGCTGTTGGTATGCAGGGTCGATAACACCAGGTGACCGGTGAGCGACGCCTCGATCGCGGTCTTGGCGGTTTCTTCATCGCGGATTTCGCCGACCATGATCACGTCCGGATCGGCCCGCACGAAAGCCCGCAGCGCCTTTGCGAAGGTCCAGTCGATGCGCGGATTGATCTGCACCTGACGCAACCCGGCTTGCGTGATTTCGATCGGGTCTTCGGCGGTCCAGATCTTTCGCTCGGCCGTGTTGATGTGCATCAGCGCCGAGTGCAGCGTCGTCGTCTTGCCCGAGCCCGTGGGGCCGACACAAAGCACCATGCCGTAGGGTCGCTCGATCGCTGCCTTGAGTTGCGCCAGGTTGCGCTCCGACATGCCCAGCGCATCCAGCGCGATCGGCTTGGCAGAGGCCAGCAGGCGCATCACCACGTCTTCGAGGCCGTTGTTGGTCGGGATGGTCGCAACCCGCAGCTCGAGCTTGTGCTGCGGAGAAAACTTCGAGAAGTTGATCTTGCCGTCCTGCGGCTTGCGCTTCTCGCTGATGTCGAGATCGCACATGATCTTGATGCGGGCGATGAGCGCGTTGCGGTAGTTGGGCGGCAGTTCCAGATAGGTGTAGAGCCGGCCGTCGCGCCTGAATCGGATGCGGATCTTCTCGCGCCCCGGATAACTTTCGATGTGGATGTCGGACACGCCCTCGCGGTGCGCTTCCAGGATCATGCGGTTGATCATCCGCACCAGCGAGTTGTCGGACTGCTCGATGGGCGCGTCTTCGTCGGACGCCGGCTGGCCTTCTTTTTCCAGCGTCTCCAGCAGTTCGTTGGTGCCGGTGATGTCGAACTCGATCGGCCGATCGAGATCGGCCGTCGCCGGGCCGACCTCGGTGGCGCCGATCTTCTCGTACGCCTTGAACAGGATCGCGTTCAGATCCTCGTACTGCCCGAGCACCGGCACCACCTTGACGCCGGCGATGAATTCCGCTTCGTCGATGGCCGCGTGCCGGTTGGCCGGATCGTCCAGCGCCACGATGAGCCGGCCTTCGTTCATCATCAGGGGCATGACCTGCAGACGCCGTGCGGCGCCGTGGCTGATCTTTCGCAATGCCTCCGCCGCCGCCGTAAAAAGCTGCAGGTTGACCAGCGGATAACCCATCTTGCGGGCGAGCGCGGTCTGCAAGTCCGACCGGTTGATGACACCCATGCGGATCAACGTTTCGCCGAGCGGCACCGTACGGTCGAACTGCTGCTGCGCCAGGCCTTCCCGCAATTGCTCGTCAGTAATGAGGCCGAGCGAAATCAGCGCCTGCCCGATGCGCACCATCGGCATGCGGCTCTGCGCCTCGAGCTGCGTCACCAGCTGCTCCGGTGTAACTACTTCGGCTGACAGCACCGACTCGGTCTCGCCCGCAGCCGGGGTCACCTCGTTCCCGGGAGCGCCAGCGGCTTGCGCCGTTTCCGTCTCGAGCGGCTGCAAGCTCAAAGCGGGCGGCGCGGCTTCTGCCTCGGACAGCAGAACCTCCTTGAAGCTGCTGCGAGGCACGAAAAGGCGCACCACCGAGGTCTTGTCCGCCACGCCGTTCTTGTCTTCGGCGGGCACAAAAAGAAAAAGACCCGGCACCGTCTTGCGTTGGCCCAGCGACTCGCCCTCGAAGACGGTCCCGTCGTTCCAGGTGATCTTGAAGGACGACCATTTGGCTGCAGCGCTCACCCCGCCGACCGCGATCGGCTGGGTCAGACGCAACATGCGGAATTGATTGAAACGAACGCTGGTCGCGCGGCTCGACTGGTTGAGCTGCACATGGACTGCTTCCTCTTTCGGGGCGAAGCGCGTGAGCTTGCCGACCACGCGCTGGTTGCTCGCGCCAAAGAACTCGCAAGCCGGTGCGTCCTTGATGACGGTATTGGGCTCGAAGCTCGGCGCGACCGGATTCGGCCAGCTGAATCCGGCGTTGCGGGCGACCTCGTCGGCAGGGCTTTCCGATGCTGCCGCGCCGGCTGAGAAGGGCTTTTCAACTTTCATCCCGGCGATGCTACGCCTGCTGAAACGTCGTCAGCGTCGGCCCCGGGATTTTTTCAGAGTCAGCCGAGATCAGAGAAAAGCGGCCACCGCCGCGAGCGATCGCTCCGGATCCTCTTCTTGCGGCAGGTGGCCTGCGCCGTCGAGCGTCACGAGCCTTGCATCGGGCAGCGAACGAAGATAGTCGGCCGCGTTGGCGATCGGAATCAATGCGTCGCGATTGCCCCACACCAACAACGTCGGCGCGCGGATTTGGCGCAGCAATGGCGCCGGATCGACCAGCACGGTTTGCGCCATGCGCGCCAGCAACGCGTCGCGTCCCCCGGGTGCACGCAGCAGGTCGTCGTAGCGCACCAGTCGTTCGTCGGTCAGGGCGGCCGGGTCGGCATAGGCTGGCGCCAAGCTCTGGCGCACCAACATCATCGGCATGACGTAGCGCATCGCCTTCATCACCGAAGGCACCTCGGGTGCCTTGCCGTATTCGAAGCCGGGACTCGCGAAACCGTCCGGCGATACGAGCACGAGTTTGTCGACGCGGTCCGGATGTGCCGCGGCGAAGCGCCAGGCCATGCGTCCGCCGATGGAGTTGCCCACGAGGCTGGTGCGCTGCACTTTCAATGTATCCAGCAAGGCATTGAGTAGCGCGACGGTGCGTGTGTCGCGGTAGTCGCCGCTCGGGTCCGGTGGACTCAGGCCCGAGCCTGGCAAGTCGATGGCGATGACACGGTGATCGCGCGCCAGCACCGGCGCCCAGGCGTCCCAGGTTTGCAAGCTCGAGCCGAAGCCGTGCAGCAGCAGCACGGCCGGCGCACCCTTGGGTCCGCGGTCGCGCACGTGAAGACGCACACCGCCCACATCGCGCATGTCGTTCGGCGACTCGAGGTATTTGGCCTCCAGCGCGGCGCGACTTCTGTCAGGCGTCCAGAGCCAGAAGGCAACGAGTGCCAGCACGGCGACGACCGTCGCGATGAGCAGGTACTTCAAGCCAGCTCCGTCGGGGCGGTCGCGTCGTGAACGAGTTCATCGACAAGGTCGGCCACACCTCCCGCTCGCTCTTCGTGCGCCAGGTGACCGACCCCTCGCATCAGCGTGAAGGTGGCGCCGGGCACGCGTGCCTGAAGCTGCCTCGAATGATCGGCCCGAACCGTGCGATCGTCGGCGCCGGCGATCAAATGCAATGCGACATTCGCACGGGGCAAACGCCTCGACAGCGCCGTCAGGTTCCAGTCGGCCATCATGCCGAGCGCTGCTTGCACATGAATCGGATTGCGCACCAGCATCGCGTAGAGATCGATGCCTTGCGCGTCGAGCGACGAGCCGGTGTTCCGGATGAGTTGCTCGACCGTGCGTCGGTCCGAGGCGCGCCACGCGAACAGCTTCGAGCACAGCGTGGTCGCTGCCATGACCTTGGCCATCGATGGAAACAGCAAGCCCGACAAGCCGTCGAACGGCATGAAGGCGCCGTTGATGCCGACGATCGACGGCCGGTACGTTCCGTCCTGCAGGCACATCTGCGCGGCGATGGCGGCGCCCGCCGAATGGCCGACGACGACCTCGGGCGCGACATTCATTTCATCGAGCAACTCCGCGATGCTTTGCGCCATCCCGGGCAACGAGAGTTGCCATGGCGGCGGCGCGGAAGTGAAGGCATGACCGGGCAGATCGATGGCGATGCAATGGTGGCGGCGTGCGAGCAGCGGCATCAGATGGCGCCACGAATGGGTCGATGCGCCGGTGCCGTGGATCAACAGCAACACCGGCCCCTGCCCCATGCGCTGCACATGCCAGTCAAGGCCGGCCGCGCGCACGAAGCTGCTGGCTTCGCGATGCGGCCAGACGCGGCCGTCGGTCGCCCAGTTCAATGCGCCCCTCGTCGTCATGCCGGTACACGCGCGTCGGCGACCGCACGCACCGCTTGCGACAAGCGCGCTGCATCGGCATGCGGCAACGCGACATAGGTAGCGCCCATCTCCGCGGCGAGCCGGCGTGCGGATTCCTGGCCCTGCGGCGACGTGTCGAGCACCAGCGCGGCGATGCCTTGCGCACGCAGTTGCCGCGCCGACGACTGGGCGTCCGCGTTGGCCGCTGCGCGCCCGACGCTGCCGTCGCGCGCGATGTTGGCCTGCCCGTCGGTCAGCAGCACCGCGACCGGCGTGCGGCCTTGACGGCGCACCGCGCAGGCCAGCGCGAATGCAGCGTCGATGCCCGCAGCGAGCGGCGTGCCGCCACCGCCGGGCAAGCCCGCGAGACTGCGCTTGGCGCGCACCAGCGAACGCGTCGGCGGCAGCAGCACTTCGGCACTGCGACCACGGAACGAGATCAACGCGACGCTGTCGCGTCGGACGTAGCAATCGGCGAGCAACAGTTCGACCGCGCCCTTGGTTTCGGCCAATCGATGCAAGGCCGCCGAGCCCGACGCGTCGACCGCGAACACGGTGGTGGTTTCGCTGCGTTGCTGGAAGCGAACGACATGCATGTCTTCGCGTCGGATGTGGATGCGGCCTGATGCCATCGCGGGTGCCGTTGCGGATGCCTTTGCTGCTCCCTGCTGCGACGTTGCCAAGCTTTTCGAAGCCGCTTCGGCACGCCGCATCGGCTGCCAAGGTGCTGCGGCGCGCAAGGTCTCGACCACGCTCAGTCGAGCGCCGGCACCGGCCTCGCCACGACGGACACCACGCGGGCGCCCGCGCAGCGACGCCTGCCTCAGTGCGCCGGAGCGGCCTGCCGACGCCCGACGTCCTTCATTGCCGCGGCCGAGCTTCAGCGCTTCCAGCAGGCCGGCCGGGATCGCGGCGACCGCAGCCTGAAGCACGGCGTCGTCGATCGCTTCGGCCTGGCACTCGGCTGGCTCCGGCTCGGTACCTTCGGCTGCGTGCACGTCGTCATCGTTCGCGCCGCTGTCTTCCGCATCGGCTTGCGTCTCTTCCTGTGGCGGTCGCACCGCGTCGGTCGTGGTCTCGGCTTCGGCTTCGGCTTCGGCTTCGGCTTCGACCGGTAACCGGGTCGCGCGCGGCGCCAGCACGAGGCGTGCAGCCCAGGCCGCGTCGGTGGCGTCGACCTCGGTGCGCCCGTTCAACGCCGCCATCGCGCGCGCGGCTCGCAGCGCCAGCAAAGCGCCGCGAATCGACGCGATGCCCAACGCGGAAGCCGCCGCGCAAATCCCTTCACGCACCGCTTCCGCGACCTCGATGCCAGCGAGCCGGTCACGCGCCGCCATGACATCCGCACGCGTCCAGCGCGACAGCAGCTGGTCCGTCGGCCGTTGCGTCGGATCGAAGGAGAAATGAAAGGCGAGCCGATCGCGCAGGGCTTCCGACATGCGCTCATCGTGGTCCTGTCCTTCGTCCAGCGCCACCATGCCGAAGCGGCTGGGATGGAACGCCGCCAGCCCTTCGCGCTCGACGCTCACGCCCTGCCTGTCGAGCACCGCTGCCAGACGCGCGGCGGTTCCCGCGTTCACGCGTTCGGCCATGCACAACAGCACGATCCCGCCATCCGATTCCGCCAGCAAGCCGCGCTGCAGCACGGGTCGGCCGGTGGCCAACGTGGCAGCGAGGTCGAGCCCGCCGAGCAGGCGCTCGTCGGCGATGTGCAGCGGCAGGCGACGCAGTGGCGCGCCGTGCGGCATCAGGCCGGTCAGCAACCGAAGCCATGCGTCACGCGTCGGGCTGGCCGGGCCACGCAGCGCCACGCCGCCCAGGCCGGCGGGGTCGACGCACAGCAGCGCCGCGATCTCGCCGGCATCGGCGTCGCCGGGGTCACCGCCGGCGTCGTCGCGTTCAGGCGCGAAATCGGGGCCGCGATCGTTCATGCGCCGAACAGTTCTTCGACCGCCCGATCGACGCGTGCCGTCGAGCCTGCATCGTCGAGCGGATTGCGTCGCAACCGATGTCGCAACGCCGGCGGCGCAGCGCGCTTCAAATGGTTATCGGCAACCTCGGCGTCGCCCTGCAACGCAGCCAGCGCACGCGCGGATCGGATGAGCGTGAGTTCGCCGCGCAGCCCGTCGGTGCCGAGGCTCATGCACAGTTCGGCGGCACGACGCAACGCGGCATCGGGCACCGTCACGTCCGCGAGCCGCGCACGGCCGGCGACGATGCGGCGTCGCACCCGCGCTTCCTCGGGCGCCCATTTCTTCAAGAAGGCTTCGGGCGCGCGATCGAAATCGTCGCGGCGTCGCACGACCTCGATGCGCATCTCCAGGTCGCGCGGCGTCGTCACCTCGACCGACAACCCGAAGCGGTCGAGCAATTGCGGCCGCAATTCGCCTTCTTCCGGATTGCCGCTGCCGACGAGCACGAAACGCGCTGGATGGCGCACGCTCAAGCCCTCGCGCTCGACCGTGTTCTCGCCCGACGCAGCCACATCGATCAGCAGATCGACCAGATGGTCTTCGAGCAGGTTGACTTCGTCGATGTAGAGAAAGCCGCGGTGCGCGCGCGCCAGCAACCCCGGCTCGAAAGCCTTGATGCCTTGCGACAGCGCACGTTCCAGGTCGAGCGCACCGACCACGCGGTCTTCGGTGGCACCGAGCGGCATGTCGACGACCGGCACCGGCACCAGCTGGCTCTTCGGCACGCCCTTGGTCTTGAGCGCGGCACACCGCTCGCAAGACGCCGCGTGCAATGCCGGATCGCAGTGGTAGGCGCAACCCGTGACCGCGCGCATCGGCGGCAGCAACGCGGCCAACGCGCGCACGGCCGTCGACTTTCCGGTGCCGCGATCGCCGAACACCAGCACCCCGCCCACGCCGGGATCGACCGCGCAGACCAGGATGGCCAGCTTCATTTCTTCTTGCCCGACGATGGCCGAGAACGGAAACACCACGACAGATCTCCAAACCTGAATCGATTACTCCACTATCGCACGGCACCGCCCATTTGACACATGCATATGTCAGAATTAAATGACGGTCCGTTCCGGGCCGGCGAAGGACAGACTCATGAGCAACCCAAGTCGAAGGACATTCATGATGTGCGTGGTGGCTGGCGGAACAGCCCTCACCGCATCGCAAGTCGTCACGGCCCAGGCAGCACCCGTCAGCGAAACCGATCCCCTGGCGGTCGGCCTCGGCTACAAGGCCGATGCCACCAAGGTGGACAAGGCCAAGTACCCGAACTACGCCGCCGGCCAGATGTGCGGCACCTGCCAGCAATTCCAGGGCAAGGCGACAGACGCCACCGGACCGTGCCAGCTGTTCGCCGGCAAGTCGGTGTCGAGCAAGGGCTGGTGCAGCGCCTGGGTCAAGAAGGCGTGACCTGACTAAGCCCTGAGCCGCGCTGCGGCCTTCCTTTTTTTCGCAGCGATCGGCTTGACCGCTGGCAGTCGCGCGTCGACTTCGGCCTGCCCGTGCTCACGCAAAAACGTTTCGAACGCGTTCGCGACCTGAGAAAGCTGTCGTGATGCCAGGTGCATCACGTACCACTCGCGCTCGATCGGGTTGTTCCGCATCTCGAGCAGCGCGAGCAGGCCGGCGTTCATCTCGAGCACGCAGGTGTGCAGCGACAGGAAGGCGACACCGAAGCCCGCGGCGCACATCTGCTTGATGGCTTCGTTGCTCGACAACTCCGAGCCGATGCGCATCGGGATGCCGGCGTCCTTGAAGAGCCGTTCGACCGTCGTGCGCGTGCCCGAACCACGCTCGCGCACGAGGATGCGCGCTTCCGCGAGCCGCTCGATTCCCGGCAGCGGCGCACGCACCAGCGGGTGGTCCGGCGTGGCGACGAACGCCATCGGATGCCGGGCGAAAGGCGTGGCCTCGGTCTTCAATTCCGCGGGCGGCCGACCCATGATGGCGAGGTCGATGTCCTGCCCCGCGAGCATGCGCACGATGGCGTCGCGGTTGCCGACCTGCAGCTTTACCTTGACCTTCGGGTTGGCGTTGGCAAAGGTCACGAGCAACGGTGGCAACAGGTATTCCGCCGTGGTCACCGCCCCCACGCGCAAGGTCCCCGAGAACACGCCCTGCAGCGTGGCCATTTCCTCGCCCGCCTCTTCCCACAGGCCGAGGATGCGAGCTGCGTACGACGCCAGCAATTCGCCCGCTTCGGTCAATCGGATGCCGCGCCCCGATCGTTGCAGCAGCGGCGTGCCGGCCGAGGCTTCGAGCCCCGCGATCTGGATCGACACGGCAGGCTGCGTCAAGTGCATTTCGTCCGCGGCCAGCGACACGCTGCCGAGCCGGGCGACGGCATCGAAAAGGGCGAGCTGCCTGAAACTTGCATTGCGTGCGAGCGACATTCTTCGATATTAGTAATTCGTGATGTCAGCGTAAATACATTTAATTTCTCTTATTCGTTTCGCCTGCCTACATTCAAGTTGCCGAGCCCATCCGGACTCGACATTCGAACTCGATGGAGACACGCCGTGGGCAACATGAACGAGCCGAAACAGATCACCGACAGCGCCAAGCGCTATGCGGCCGGCGTGCTGAAGTACGCGCAGATGGGCTACTGGGACAGCGACTACGAGCCCAAGCCGACCGACGTGCTGGCGCTGTTTCGCATCACGCCGCAGGAGGGGGTCGATCCGATCGAAGCGGCCGCCGCGGTGGCCGGCGAATCGAGCACCGCGACCTGGACGGTGGTGTGGACCGACCGCCTCACCGCCTGCGACATGTACCGCGCCAAGGCGTATCGCATCGACCCGGTGCCCGGCATTCCCGGCCAGTACTTCTGCTACGTCGCCTACGACCTCTCGCTGTTCGAGGAAGGCTCGATCGCCAACGTCACCGCATCGATCATCGGCAACGTCTTCAGCTTCAAGCCGCTGAAGGCGGCGCGACTCGAAGACATGCAGTTTCCGGTGGCCTACGTCAAGACCTTCGCCGGCCCGCCGACCGGCATCGTGGTCGAGCGCGAGCGGCTCGACAAGTTCGGCCGGCCG
>CAXTCC010000019.1:26155-32813 GCA_964242015.1 uncultured Variovorax sp. | reverse complement strand
TACGAGGGCTACGGCATCGGCGGCGCGGCGATCATCGTCGACACGATGACCGACAACCGCGTGCGCACCGTGGCCGAGGTTCGGCATGCCTTCTCCAAATACGGCGGCAACATGGGCACCGAAAACTCGGTGTCGTTCCAGTTCAAGCATTGCGGTCAGTTCGTCTTCGCCCCCGGCACCGACGAAGACAAGGTGATGGAAGTCGCCCTCGAAGCCGGCGCCGAAGACGTGGTCACGGACGAAGACGGCGCCATCGAGGTGCTGTCGGCCGTCGGCGATTTCGAAGCGGTCAAGAACGCGCTCGAGGCTGCCGGCCTGAAACCCGATGTCGCCGAGGTCACGATGCGCGCTGAAAACACGGTCGACGTCACCGGCGACGACGCTGCAAAGATGCAGCGTCTGCTCGACATCCTGGAAGACCTGGACGATGTCCAGGAGGTCTATCACAACGCTGCATTGTCGGAATGACAAACTCGAATGAAAGCTCGCGAATGAAGGTTCTCGCATGAAGGTGCTGGTGATTGGCGGCGGCGGGCGCGAGCACGCATTGGCCTGGCGTCTCGCGCAAGCCACGCGCGTCAGCAAGATCTACGTGGCGCCGGGGAATGGCGGCACGGCGACCGATTCGCGCTTCATCGGCATCGACATCACCGACCCGGTGGCGTTGCGCGAGTGGGCAGCCAAGGAAAAGATCGCCCTGACCGTGGTCGGGCCAGAAGGTCCGCTCGCTGCCGGCGTGGTCGATGAATTCCGGGCCCACGGACTGCGCATTTTCGGACCGACGAAGGCGGCCGCCCAGCTCGAAAGTTCGAAGGCCTTTTCGAAGGCCTTCATGAAGCGCCACAAGATTCCGACGGCCGAGTACGAGGCCTTCACCGACCCCGTGGCGGCGCATGCGTACATCGATGCCAAGGGCGCGCCGATCGTCGTCAAGGCCGACGGATTGGCGGCAGGCAAGGGTGTCGTCGTCGCGATGACGGCGGCCGAAGCGCACGAAGCCGTCGACTTCATGCTGGTCGACAACAAGTTCGGCGTGGCGCACAACGACAGCGGTGACGGCAAGGCGGTGCCGCGCGTCGTCATCGAAGAATTCCTGCAGGGCGAAGAGGCCAGCTTCATCGTCATGTGCGACGGCAAGAACGTGCTGGCGCTCGCGACCAGCCAGGATCACAAGCGACTGCTCGACGGTGACGAAGGCCCCAACACCGGCGGCATGGGTGCCTACTCGCCAGCGCCGATCGTCACCGCCGAAGTGCATGCGCGGGCCATGCGCGAGATCATCTTGCCGACCATCCGCGGCATGGAAAAGGATGGCATTCCATTCACCGGCTTCTTGTATGCCGGCCTGATGATCGACAGCACCGGCCACCCGAAAACGCTGGAGTTCAATTGCCGGATGGGCGACCCCGAGACTCAGCCGATCATGATGCGGCTCAAGTCCGATCTGTTCGAAGTGTTCTGGCACGCGACCGACGGCACGCTGGACCAGGTCGAGTTGCAATGGGATCGCCGCGTCGCGCTTGGCGTCGTCATGGCGGCGCATGGCTATCCGCTCGAACCGCGCAAGGGCGATCGCATCGCCGGCGTGCCGGCGGAGTCGGCCGATGCGGTGGTGTTCCATGCCGGCACTGCGCTCAAGGACAAGGAATTGCTGACCAGCGGCGGGCGCGTGTTGTGCGTGACGGTGCTGGCAGACAGCGTCAAGCTGGCGCAGCAGCGGGCTTACGAGGTCGCGTCGCGGATCCAATTCGACGGCGCGCAATACCGGCGCGACATTGGACATCGCGCCTTGCATGCGCATGGCCAGGCACAGGGCCGCGGGCAGGGCGGTTGATGTCTGTGGCGTCTGCAACGGTCACGACGACACCGGCAGAAGTCGCCGCCTACCTGCGTGCGTTGCAGCAGCGCATCGTTTCCACGATCGAAGCAGCCGATGGCGGTGTCTGCACCAGCGATGCATGGCAGAAGTCGCCGGACGAATTGCTGCAGGGCAGCGGGCTCACCTGCATCCTCGAAGGCGGCAAATTGTTCGAGCGGGCGGGCTGCGGCTTCTCGCAGGTACGCGGCCCCAGGCTGCCGCCTTCGGCCACGCAGCATCGGCCCGAACTGTCTGGCGCACCGTTCGAGGCGATGGGGGTGTCGCTGGTCTTTCATCCCCGCAATCCCTACGTGCCGACCGTGCACATGAACATCCGCATGCTGGCTGCGTTGCCCGAAGGCGGCGCGCCGGTTTGCTGGTTCGGGGGCGGTATGGATTTGACGCCGTACTACGGCTTTACCGAAGACGCGGTGCATTTTCATGCGACTTGCCGCGACGCGTTGGCGCCCTTCGGTGACGACAAATATCCGCGCTTCAAGCAGTGGTGCGATGAGTATTTCTATCTGAAGCATCGCAACGAGCAGCGCGGCATCGGCGGCATCTTTTTCGACGACTTCGCTGAGCTGGGTTTCGAGCAGAGCTTTGCGATGTTGCGCTCCGTCGGCGATGCGTTCCTGCCGGCCTACATGCCGATCGTCGAACGACGGCGCGAGACGCCCTACGGAGAGCGCGAGCGCGAGTTTCAGCTGTACCGCCGTGGCCGGTACGTCGAGTTCAACCTGGTGTGGGACCGTGGCACGCACTTCGGTCTGCAGTCCGGCGGTCGCACCGAATCGATCTTGTTGTCGATGCCGCCGCTGGCAAGCTGGGCCTACCAGCGCACGCCTGAAGCTGGCACGCCCGAGGCAGCGCTGTACAGCGACTTCATCGTACGGCGCGAGTGGCTTTGAGCGAGACCGCATCGAAGGTTCGCATCGGCGTGTTCGGCGGTGCGTTCGATCCGCCGCACAACGCCCATGTCGCGCTGGCCGCGGCGGCACTGGCGCAGCTCGACTTGCAGGCGCTCCGTATCTTTCCGACCGGTCAGGCGTGGCACAAGGCGAGGGCGCTGACGAGTGCGGAAGACCGGCTCGCCATGACGCGTCTGGCCTTCCAGGACTTGCCCGGCGCGGTCATCGACACGCGCGAAGTGTTGCGGCCCGGCCCCACCTACACGCTCGACACGCTGCAGGAGCTGCACGACGAATCGCCCGACGTGCAGTGGGTGCTGGTCATGGGCGAAGACCAGGCCCGGGCACTGCCGACCTGGAACGGCTGGCAGGGTATACTCGAGCTTGCTATCGTTTCTGTAGCGCATCGTGCAATACAGACGGGCGATGCAGCCCGGTTCGATCCATCCGCCTTGCCCGGCCTTCCGGCGGGAGCCCGGTTCGAGACACTCGAACTGCCGGCCATGGACATCAGCGCCACCGACATTCGCGAGCACGCGGCGCGTGGCGAAGATCTTTCCGCACTGGTTCCTCCTGCCGTTGCACGCTATATTGACCAACACCTCCTCTACCGCCCTGCCTGATGACCACTGAAGCCGCCGCCAAGAAAGACACCCAGAAACTTCAGCGAGCCATCATCGATGGACTTGAAGACGTCAAGGCGCAGGACATCGCGGTATTCGATACGGAGCATCTTTCACCGCTGTTCGAGCGCGTGATCATCGCGTCGGGCACCTCGAATCGCCAGACCAAGGCGCTGGCCTCCAGCGTGCGTGATGCGGTGCGCGAAGCCGGCTTCGGCAAGCCGCGCATCGAAGGCGAAGAGAACGGCGAATGGATCATCGTGGACTGCGGTGCCGCGGTCGCGCACATCATGCAGCCGGCCATTCGGCAGTACTACCACTTGGAAGAGATCTGGGGCGACAAGCCGGTTCGCACCAAGCTCGGTTCGAGCAAGCCGGCAGCGCCGGCCAAGGTCGTCGAAGAGAAGAAGCCGGCCGCCAAGCAACCGACGACATTGCGCCGTTCGAGCGCGGCCAAGACAGCCATCCGCGCTGCCGAGCTGGAAGCGAAGGCCGCCAAGGGTCCTTCGCGCAAGGCTCCCGCACGAAAGGCTTCGGCCAACACCCCGGTCAAGGTGTTCGGCAAGCCCGCCGCCAAGAAGGCTGCCGCCAAGTCGGCGCCGAGGTCGACCGCCAAACCCGCTGCCAAGACCGCCGCGGTCAAGAAGCCCGCGCGCAAGGCTGCTCCCAAGAAGCCATGAGGCTGTTGGTGGTCGCGGTCGGGCAACGCATGCCCGACTGGGCGCAGACCGCCTGGGACGACTACGCCAAGCGCTTCCCGCCCGAACTCAAGCTCGAGCTGCGGGCCGTCAAGACCGAGCCGCGCAGCTCCAAATCACTCGACACGATCTATGCCGCCGAACGTGAACGCATCGAGGCGGCCATCGCCCGTGGCATGCACATCGTTGCGCTGGACGAGCGCGGCACTTCGCTGACAACCAAAGCCCTGGCTGCGCGCCTGCGGGCATGGCAAGGCGAGGGCGACGACGTGGCGCTGGTCATCGGCGGGCCCGATGGGCTCGACCCGGCCTTCAAGGCCGCTGCGCACGAGCGCATCCGCCTGTCGGACCTGACGCTGCCGCACGCCATGGCGCGCGTGCTGCTGGTCGAGCAGCTGTACCGCGCCTGGTCGGTCAACGCCGGCCATCCGTACCATCGCGAATAGCGTCTTCCACTCTGGGTTGGGCCCACGCCGATGAGCTTCATCTATCTTGCCTCGCAGAGTCCGCGCCGTGCGCAACTGCTGGGGCAGCTCGGCGTGCGCCACGAGCTCTTGCTGGCCGATGAGGAAGAGGATGCCGAAGCGCTCGAAGCTGTTCATGGCGCGGAAAGCCCGGCTGCGTACGTGCAGCGTGTGACTGCACTCAAGCTCGGTGCCGCCGTGGAACGGCTCAAGCGACGCGGCCTGCCCGCCGCGCCCGTGCTGTGCGCCGACACCACCGTCGCGCTCGGCCGTACCATCCTCGGCAAACCCGAAGACGCTGCCGATGCGCGTCGCATGCTGGGTGTGCTGGCGGGTACGACGCATCGCGTGCTGACGGCCGTGGCGGTCCAGCATGGGCGTCGGCGTGACGTCGCTCTGAGTGTTTCGCGCGTGCGTTTTGCGCCGCTCACCCGCGTGCAGATCGCGCGGTACGTCGAGGGCGGCGAGCCGCTCGGCAAAGCCGGGGCCTACGGCATACAGGGTGCCGCCGCGGCCTTCGTCGAATACATCGGCGGGTCCTATTCGGGCATCATGGGCCTTCCGATGTTCGAGACCGCGCAGCTGCTGCGGCGCGCCGGCATCGAAGTCTAGAAGAACCCATGCAAGACATCCTGATCAACTGGTCCCCGCAAGAGACCCGAGTGGCGCTGGTGGAGCACGGCGCGGTGCAAGAACTGCACGTCGAACGCACGCTGGAGCGCGGGCTGGTCGGCAACGTCTACCTCGGCAAGGTGTCGCGCGTGCTGCCCGGCATGCAGTCGGCCTTTATCGATATCGGCCTGGAGCGCACGGCGTTCCTGCATGTGGCCGACATCGTTTCTCCTTTTACCCCCGGCTCGCGCGCAAGCACCCAGGTGCCGGAGCGGGACCATCGCGGCGGTGGTCCGATCGTGCCGATCGAGAAGCAGGTGTTCGAAGGGCAGTCGCTTCTCGTCCAGGTCATCAAGGACCCGATCGGCACCAAGGGCGCGCGCCTCTCGACGCAGATCAGCATCGCCGGACGCTTGCTGGTCTTTCTGCCGCAAGACAATCACATCGGCGTGTCGCAGAAGATTCCATCGGACCAGCGCGACGCGCTGCGTGCCCGCATGCAGGTGCTGATCGAAGCTGCGGCAGCGGCCGACAGCGGCGGCATCGTGCCTGCGAGCACCGGTGGCTTCATCCTGCGCACCAACGGCGAAGACTCTTCCGATGCCGAACTGGCGGAAGACATCGCGTATTTGCGCAAGACCTGGTCGCGCATTCGCGAATCGTCGTCGCGCATGCCGGCGATGTCGTTGCTGCACCAGGACCTGAGCCTGTTGCAGCGCGTGCTGCGCGACATGACCAGCGAAGACACGCAGACCATCCGCATCGATTCGCGCGAGCAGTTCGATGTGCTGCACAAGTTCGGCGTCGAGTTCATGCCGCAGGCGGCCGGCAAGCTGCAGCACTACAAGGGCGAACGCCCGATCTTCGACCTCTATGCAGTCGACGAAGAGATCGCCAAGGCGCTGGGCCGCCGCGTCGAGCTCAAGTCGGGCGGCTACCTGGTGGTTGACCAGACCGAGGCGCTGACCACGGTCGATGTCAACACCGGCGGCTTCGTCGGCGCCCGCAATTTCGACGACACGATCTTCAAGACGAACCTCGAAGCCGCGCAGGCCATTGCCAGACAACTCAGGTTGCGCAATCTGGGCGGCATCATCATCGTGGACTTCATCGACATGGTGCGCGACGACCATCGCGAGCAGGTGCTGGCGGAGTTCAGGAAGCAACTCGCGCGGGATCGGGTCAAGACCACGGCGGGCGGCTTCTCGCAGCTCGGGCTGGTCGAGATGACGCGCAAGCGCACCCGCGAATCGCTGGCGCACATGCTGTGCGAGCCGTGCCTGGCGTGCAAGGGACAAGGCATCGTGAAGACGGCGCGCAGCGTCGCGTACGACGTCATGCGCGAGATCCTGCGCGAGGCACGGCAGTTCACGCCGCGTGAGTTCCGCATCGTTTCTTCACCCCAGGTGATCGAGCTGTTTCTGGATGAAGAGAGCCAGCATCTTGCGGGGCTGAGCGACTTCATCGGCAAGCCGATCTCGTTGCAAGCTGA
>CAXTCC010000019.1:8840-26055 GCA_964242015.1 uncultured Variovorax sp. | reverse complement strand
CCATCGAGCGCCATCAGTTGCGCGTGGCTGCCTTGCTCGGACACGCGGCCGCGTTCCATCACGACGATGCGATCGGCATGCTGAATGGTGGAGAGGCGGTGCGCGACGATGAGGGTGGTGCGGCCTTGCATCAATCGTTGCAGGGCGTCTTGCACCAGGCGCTCGGACTCCGTGTCGAGGGCGGACGTGGCTTCGTCGAGCAGCAGAATCGGCGCGTCCTTGTAAAGCGCGCGTGCGATCGCCAGACGCTGGCGCTGCCCGCCGGACAGTTGCGCCGCGTTGTGGCCGAGCACGGTGTCGATGCCGAGGCTCAGGGTATCGATGTGCGATTGCAGGTTGGCCGCGACGATGCAGCGCTGCACCTTGTCGCGATCGATCACGTCGCCAGACGTGTCGCCCAGTGCCACGTTGGCGGCCAGGGTGTCGTTGAGCATGACCACGTCCTGGCTCACCATCGCGAACTGCGCACGCAGGCTCGCGAGCTGCCACTCGCCGATCTCGTGGTCGTCGAGCAGCACCTTGCCCGCGCTGGGCAGCACGAAGCGCGGCAACAAATTGACCAGCGTGGTCTTGCCCGAGCCTGAGGGTCCGACGAAGGCCACGACCTCGCCCGGCTCGATGGTCAGGCTGAGGCGGTCGAGGGCAGAAGCTTCGTCGTCGCTGCGATAGCTCACCCGCACGTCTCTCAGCTCGATGCGGCCCCGCGCACGATCGACCGTGTAGCTGCCTTGCGTTTCCGAGGCGATGTCGTCGATCAGCGCCAGCCCGCGTTCGAGCGCGGCAAGGCCGCGCGTGATCGGATTCGCCATGTCGGCGAGCCGGCGAATCGGCGCGATGAGCATCAGCATGGCGGTGATGTAGGCGACGAAGCCACCGACCGTCAGCCCCTGTTCGCCGCTCTGCCAGAGCGCGATCATCAGCACCACCGACAGCGCGACGGAGGCGAGCAATTGGGTGAGTGGCGTCATCGCAGCCGATGCGATGGTCGACTTCACCGCCAGCCGGTTCAGCTTCTGACTCAGAGCCTCGAAGCGTTTGGCCTGGCCCGCCTCCGCGCCGTGCAGCCGCACCATGCGGTGGGCCAGCACGTTTTCTTCGACGACATACGCAAGGTCGTCGGTGGCTTGCTGACCAAGGCGCGTGAGGTGGTACAGGCGCTTGGAAAACACCTTCATGATCCACGCGACACCAGGCACCAGCACGCCGACGATGAGCGTCAGGTTCCAGTTCAGGTAGACCAGATAGAAGAGCAGGGCGACCAGCGTGAATCCGTCGCGTGAGAGCCCGAGGAGCGCCTGCACCAGCAGCATCGCGCCAGTCTGCACTTCGTACACGACCGTGTTGGACAACGCGCTGGCGGACTGTCGCGAGAAGAGCGCCAGGTCCGCCGCCAGCACGCGGTCGAAGAGCACGCGTCGCAGGCGCTGCATGCCTTCGTTGGCGATGCGCGCCAAGGCGTATTGCGAAACGAACTGCGCCAGTCCACGCACCGCGAACAACGAGATGAGCACGACCGGAACGGTCCAGAGCGCGAGTTGGCCGCGCGAAAAACCGCGATCGAGCAGCGGCTTCAGAAGGGCGGGCATCAACGGCTCGGTCAGCGCCGCGATCATGGCGGCAACGACGCCGATGGTCCACCAGCGCCGCGATTGCCCGAACCAGGCCATGAGCCGCGACAGGCGGCGCATCAGGGGAGGGCGCACGGCAGCGTCGACGGGGGAAGAGGGCATGGCGGCGGATTCTACGGGCGCCCTTCATGGAGCTTTTGGCGCTGTACGCTCCATCAGCAAGCGCTTTGGCTCGCCGCTCAAAAAGAGGTGTTCACGTTTTGTGACGAGCCCCTCGGAGCTATGTGTACCATTGAGCCTCGCTACAGATCGGGGAAACTTTTGCCCCGGAAACTTCTCCGAACTGCATGAACAAGCCGTTGCCAGCTCTTATTTCGACTTCTTCTTCATCCTCGTTCACCGCACGCCGCACCCTGATTGCGGCACTCGCTGCCTCTCCCGCGCTTTCTGCTTTGGCCCAGTTCCGGGTGGAAGTGTCAGGCGTCGGCTTGACGCAGCTGCCCATCGCGCTCGTCCCCTTCAAAGGGCAAGACGCGTCGCCGCAGAAGATTTCTGCCATCGTCCAGGCCGACCTGGAGCGCAGCGGGCAGTTTCGCGGCGTCGACGCGTCCGGCCAGGCACTCGACGAGACATCGCGCCCCGACCTCACCTTGTGGCGCCAGCGCACGGCCGATTCGCTCGTGGCGGGTGGCGTCACCAAGCTGGCTGACGGCCGCTACGACATCAAGTTCCGCCTCTGGGACGTGGTTCGCGGTGCCGACCTCGGAGGCCAGAGCTATACGGTTCCGCAAGGCGATCTGCGTCTGGCATCGCACCGCATCGCCGACTATGTCTACGAAAAACTGACCGGCGAAAAAGGTATCTTCTCGACGCGCATTGCCTATGTGACCAAGGGTGGCAGCCGCTACACCTTGTGGGTCGCCGATGCGGACGGCGAGAACGCGCAAGCAGCGCTTGCCAGCCCGGAGCCGATCATTTCTCCATGCTGGTCGTCCAATGGACAACAGCTGGCCTACGTGTCGTTCGAGTCGCGCAAGCCGGTGGTCTACGTGCACAACGTGGCCAGCGGCCAGCGCCGGTTGCTGGCCAATTTCCGTGGCTCTAACAGCGCGCCGGCCTGGGCGCCCGACGGCAATTCGCTGGCGGTGACGTTGAGCCGGGATGGCGGCTCGCAGCTCTACACGATCGCGGCGTCCGGCGGCGAGCCACGTCGACTCACGCAGAGCAACAGCATCGATACAGAGCCGGTGTATTCGGCCGATGGCAGCACGATCTACTTCGTCAGCGACCGTGGCGGCGCCCCCCAGATCTACAAGATGGGCGCCAGCGGCGGCAACCCGACGCGCGTGACCTTCAGCGGCACCTACAACATTTCTCCGTCGGTCAGCGCCGATGGCCGGTGGTTGGCCTACATCTCCAGGGTGGGTGGCGCGTTCAAACTCCATGTGATGGAGTTGTCGAGCGGCACGGTGAACGCCATCACGGATACCGCGGCCGACGAGAGTCCCAGTTTTGCTCCGAACAGCAAGCTGATCGTCTATGCCACGCAGCTGCAAGGCCGCGAAGCATTGATGACCACCACGTTGGACGGAAAAATAAAAGCACGCCTTGCAGGGCAAGCGGGCGACATCAGAGAACCGGACTGGGGTCCGTTTCAAAAGCAATGATTAACTTGAGGAGTTCGAAAATGTTGAAACGTACGATTTATTCGCTGGCCATCGTGGCTTTGATTGCAGGTTGCTCATCCGGCACCAAACTCAACGACGCACCGGTCGTCGACCGCACCGGCGGCATGGGACAAGGCGCTGCGAGCGGCGTGGCGCCAGTGACCATCGATCCGAATGCGCAGAACGCACAAGGCCCGGTCGGCGTCGCGCGGATCATCTACTTCGACTACGACAGCTACACGGTCAAGCCGGAATACCAGTCGCTGATCGACGGCCATGCGCGCTTCTTGAAGGCCAATGCACAGCGTCGCGTGTCCATCGAAGGCCACACCGATGAGCGCGGCGGCCGCGAATACAACCTGGCGCTCGGACAAAAGCGCTCGGAAGCCGTGCGACGTTCATTGGTGCTCTTGGGCGTCAACGATGCTCAGATCGAAGCTGTGAGCTTCGGCAAAGAGAAGCCTGCCGCCACGGGTTCCGGCGAGTCGGTCTGGGCGCAGAACCGCCGCGCTGAAATCTTCTACAAGTGATCATGCGCAGTGTTGCCATGCGGCACGCGGTTGCCGCGGCGGCGCTGGCATGCGCGTCGCTTGCATCGGTCGGTGCGCATGCAGCGCTGTTCGAGGACGACGAAGCACGTCGCGCGATCCTTGACCTGCGACAGCGTGTCGAAGCGATGCGCGAGGCCACCAACCAGCGGTTGACCGACGAGAACGGTCAGTTGCGGCGAAGCTTGCTCGATTTGCAAAGTCAGATCGAAGCCATGCGCGGTGACCTTGCCCGCATGACCGGTCAGAACGAGCAACTGACGCGCACGCTGTCCGAGATGCAGCAAAAGCAGACGGACGTGGACGACCGGTTGAAGAAGAGCGAGCCATCCACTGTGGCGGTCGATGGGCGCGAGTTCACAGCCGACCCGAAGGAAAAGGCCGAGTTCGATGCAGCGCTCGGCATCTTCCGTGGTGGTCAGTTCGCACAAGCCCAAACCGCTTTTGCCGGCTTCGTGAAATCCCATCCGCAGAGCGGCTACAACCCGTCGGCTCTGTTTTGGCTGGGCAATGCGCAGTACGCGACGCGCAACTACAACGAAGCGATCGCCAATTTCCGGTCGATGCTGTCCTTGGCGCCCGATCACGCGAAGGCGCCCGAGGCTGTGCTGTCCATCGCCAATTGTCAGATCGAGCTCAAGGACACCCGCGCGGCTCGCCGTACGCTGGAAGACTTGACCAAGGCCTATCCGCAGTCTGAAGCCGCACAGGCTGGACGAGAGCGCCTCGCGCGCTTGAAGTAAGCGCGGGCCAGCCGATGGGCGCCCCGATCCCGTTGGACGCGATTGCCGTCGAAGTCTTGCCTGAGAGCAAGCCGGATCTCGATCGTCGTTTCGGCGGGCTCGAGCGGCTTTACGGCGTCGCTGGTGCGTCTGCAATCCGAGATTCACACGTCGTCGTTGCCGGCATCGGCGGCGTCGGCTCGTGGGCGGTGGAGGCGCTGGCACGCAGTGGTGTCGGTCGGCTCACATTGATCGATCTGGATCACATTTCAGAGTCGAACATCAACCGTCAGATTCATGCGCTCACTGGCACCCTGGGGCAAGCGAAAGTCGAAGCGATGCAGGATCGCATTGCCAGCATCAACCCCGAATGCAAGGTGTTCGCAGTCGATGACTTTGTCGAGCCCGACAACTGGCTGGGGCTGCTCGCGGCAGCGCAGGCGAAGCAGGGGCCGGTGACGGCACTCATCGACGCGTGCGACCAAGTTCGCGCCAAAGTGGCGATGGCGGCGTGGGCGCGGCGCCGTGACGGCAAGGGGTTCAACGACGGCGGCGCCCGCTTCATCACCGTCGGTGCTGCGGGCGGGAAGCGCATGGCGCACCGTGTCGACGTCGACGATCTGGCGCTCGTCACCCACGACCCTTTGCTGGCCCAACTGCGTCAACGTCTTCGCAAGGAACATGGCGCGCCGCGCGAGGGCAAGAAGATCGGCGTCACGTGCGTGTTCAGCCGTGAGAGCGTGGCACCGCCGGATGCTTCATGCGCGATCGAGTCGGGCGCAGACAGCGACGGCACTCTCAACTGTCATGGCTACGGTTCCGTGGTGACCGTGACCGCGACCTTCGGGCAATGTGCAGCGGGATGGGTTCTCGACGAAATCGCCCGCGGCGTCACGCTATAATTTAAGGCTTTGCCGGACCCTTCCGGCGAAGCAAAAAAGTAAGTACGGGACGTTAGCTCAGTTGGTAGAGCAGCGGACTTTTAATCCGTTTGTCGTGGGTTCGACCCCCGCACGTCCCACCAATTTCCCCGCATGGGGGTTTGAAAGCCTGCTATTTATCGATAGCAGGCTTTTTTTGTTTTCTGCGTCGTTAAGAGATTCGGAGTCGGTGACGGTGGCAAACAACCCGTTCTCGACAGTCCGAAATTTCAGCACTTGTTGTTGGCAACTGATCTCAGACTAAAAACGACAACGGTGTAGATGCTGCCAGCGCGTGAATTGGTTCTGACGGACGGCTGATCGCGAGTCGGCTTCATCCGGTAGCTTTACTTCACGGCATCTGGAACTTCTCGTCTTTGCCCTCCGGGTCAGGTCGATTTAGCAAGCGAACAGGGAAGGCGCGCCCGGCCTCCTGAAGCAATTCGAATTCCGTTTCGGAGAGCGCATGGGCCACTACATCGAAATGGCACAAGGTGCCCGCCAACTCACCCGTGTCATCGAGGATCGGCACACCGTGGTACGAGGCGACGACGCCCTGGTATTTGTGCCGATCGAGTCTTTTGTCAGCCGCTGAATCATCGGTTCTGAAGGCGCTGTCGCGCAGCACGAACTGGCAGAAGCTCACTTCGAAAGGCACGACGGCCAAAAACTCGGGAATCACTTCGCCTTGCTTGTCGTGCAGGAAGATGTTTTCGAACTCATGGTCCCGCAACCGGTAGATCGCGCTGTAGCGGTGCGGCACGCCGGCGTTGAGATACGCCAATGCAGCGGGTGCACCAAGAGAGGCCAGGATCTTTGCGAACTGGCGAGGGTCGCGTGCGATGGTCATGCCCCAAATGCTAAATCATGGGAAACGAGGCGGACGTTTTGAAGCGGCAAGGACGCACTGTTGGTTCGAGAAGGTCAACGCCGAGTGCAGTTGTCGCATACCTGGCAGACCGAGATGTCGCCTTCTTGAAGGCGTGCAACGGAGCCCTTGACCTTCACGGATTCGTCTCAGCGGTTTGCTCGAGATAGGGCTGGCAATTAAAAGCTCGAGAGCTTGGTCCATGAGATCGAGCCGCCAAGCTACGATCGTGTGGCTGATTCGGATATCAGATAGGGGATTGAATGAAGTTACTCGGCAGCTTTTTAAGCGTGGCGTTCGTTGGTGTTGCAGGGTCGGCTAGCGCGGCCGCAACCGCTGTACCGACGGTCAGCGAACAACAGGAAGCAGACTGGCGGGTGATCGCCGCACGGTGTGGGACGCCCGCTTTTGAAAGAGCGTTTTTTCGACAATCCACTGCGGCCGTCAAGGCCGGGCTCATCACCAAAGATCGTCCGCCAGCGGAGGTTGAAAAATCAATCACGTCACTGCGTCGCAGCGCGTTCGTGCTGGTCGCGGGACCTGCCGATTGTCCGGCGCAACTCGCGCAGCTGGCCGCGCTGCAAAAAAGCCGAAGCGCACTCGTCAAAACCCCTCGTTCACCTACCCCAAAACCGCGCTGAATTCTGTCGGTCGCAGTCCACGCGCCGCGGGGACATGTCTAGACGCGGTCGGGCGTGTAGCGGCGGCCACTCTTCGCGGGTGACTGAACGCAAAGGCTAAAAAACGAGCCGCGGACGTGCAAAACCGGCGCAAAGTAACTACAATTAGTTACATGCAGCGCACGCCGATTCCAATGCTCGATCAGATTGCACGCCTCAAGAAAGTCATGACTCTGTCGGACTATCTTGGGAGTCCAAAACGGCTGACGCCGAGCGAACTTCGCACGCTTGCGACGGCCGTCCGGCGCAACGCACACGACAGCAGTGGACCTGCCGAAAGGATTGCGCTGGCAATCGAATCCGTCGCGGCGACCCGAGCTGAAAGCAATTCATCGGCGATGCGACGCGACGCACCGGCTACGACGCTTCTGGAGCGCCTTTCCGATTGGGCGACCGCCTCTTTTTAATTGCCAGATGCAGCGTCGCGCGCCCTGAGTGCCCGGTCTGTATGACGCTGGCACGCCTCAGCGATCAAGTCTGTTCGCCCAGCTCAGCGCGGATCTCGGAGCCCACGGTGTCGCCGAGGAAATCGGGAATGCGAAATCGGTCGCCGACCAGCGCGGCCATCTCGACGACGCGCAGACACAGCTCGATCAGGTTCCTGTCGAGCTTGTCTCCCGGCCGGATCAGCCCGACTTCGACGGCCGCGTCGGTAAAGCGTGCCACCGGATCGGGCGCGTCACCGACCGGATCATCGTCTTCGTTCTCCTTGCCCAACGCGCTCAGAAAACCCATGCCCATGCCGACTCCTTGAGTGAAGACCGAGCATGCCGGAGCTCGAGGCCGCGGTCCAGCGGCGGACCGTCAATTCGAAGCACAACCGTCCACAGCAGATGTGGCAATTCAGCAGGTCGCCCGACACGTTGGAGCCGATGAGAACGGATAGCATCCGGCCATGAAAACCCAACTCGGAACTTTGGACATGACCCCCACCCCCGTCGGCAAGAAACCGCGCAGGGTATGGGTGCGCCCGATTGCGTTGCTGGTGGGCGGGATTGCGCTTGCTGTGTTCTTGAACTGGTCGCTGCACTAGCGCCAGAGTTCACCTCGTCGACTTCCGCGGCTTGGGTTTCTTGATCGAAGATTTCTGCGGCACTTTCGTGGGCGCCCGCTTCATCGGCTTGGGCGTACCGCAACGCACCGATGTACTCCGCAACCCGGCATCTGCATCGGCATCGGCATCAGCATCTGCATCGTGTTCGTACGAGATCGTCGAGGTGGCCATCGCGCACTCAACGCCGCCGCATTGGCATGCGATCGATCTCGGCAAATACTGCGCCAAGGTCCACGTCGGCTGTTTCGGTCATCTTGATACCGCCATCCTTGCCTACCAGCAAGAAAGTGGGCGGGCTGGATGCGGTGAGTTCGAGTGCGTCCAGAAGCGCGCGTGTCTGCGCGGTCGGCAGGCGCACTCCGTTGCGATGCCCCTCGCCGCCTGCCACGGTGTAGAGCACCATTTCTCGATCGATGAACGCTTCCCGCGTCGCGGCCGTCTGCAGGGCCGCTTCGACTTTTCGCAGCAGTGCGTCGCCCCGCGTCGGCACCACGACAATGACCGGCCGTGTCTTCCAACGCTCTCCGACCAGAGGATTGAGTTCCGCGCCGGTGGCAGTGAGTGAGAGTGCCATTGCCATCGCAGCCCCAATTCGTACGACGTGTTTCATGAAAATATGATGCGTACAGATCGACCAGAGAGATGTCGGTCGACGCCTGACACCCGGTTAGGAAAGTGTGGGCGATTCGTTTGATCAGCGCACCGTGTACACCAGTCTCGGTCTCCAGATGGCCAGCACAATGTTCACGACGGTCACTGCGATCAGCAAGAGCAGCGTGTTGCGCTCCGACCGCAACAGCGCATCGAGCACCGCCGGATCTGAAGCAGCGAGCGCGAGTTCGGCAGGATGACGGCTCGACCCGATGGTCACGAGAGTTGCCTCGAACACGCTCAAGCCAAGCAGGGCCTTGACCCATGCCCAGCCGGAATTCATGAACCCTTGGGTCGCAGCGAGGGCGATCAGCCCGCTGGCTACGACGATCACCATGGACGGGATCACGATGTACTGAGCAATCAAGTCGTAGACCTGTCGAGCCGCGATGAACTCGTCATGCAAGGCGCGCTTCGCAGTCAGGTTGATGAGCAAGCAGACTGCCAAACCGCCACCGAACCCAATCGATGCGACTTCGTGCAAGAACTTGGCCACACGACGCAAAACCTGAATCCTGCTCATCGAGAAGATCGTACGCCAACAGTGCCCTCAGGCGCTCACTGCGCAACGCTCGATCGATCCGTCTCCGATCAATGCAACCCTGCTACCGGATAGCGCCGCCATTCCGGCTCGGCATGGCGCTGGCCGTGGGTGAACAGAAACCAGAGTACCGCTTGCTGGTCCGACACCTGCGCTGGATGCGCCGCCTTCCATTCGTCGAAGGCCTGCCGCAGCGCCGGCTCGGCGGCCAGCATTTCCAGTGCGGTGTCTTCGAAGACGTAGGTAGAAATAGAAGCCTGCTTGCGCTCCAGCACGCTGTCGAAGAAGCCCCAGCGGAAGAAGCTGTCGTGCGCTTCCGGCTCCAGGGTCTCGACCGCGTAGCGGGCACGGGGCTGGTCGAGCGACACCAGCACGTCGCCGGCGCGCGCCTGGATGGCCTCGGAATGCGTGCTCAGCCGCACCCGGTCATGGAACGGATGGCCTTCGTAGGCGGCCGGGCGCGTGCCGACTTCCAGCACGCGGTACACGCGGGCCGCTTCGAACACTCGATCGGCATGCAGGCGCTGCAGCGCGACGCCGTTCCACGCCAGCCGCTCGATGACCTCGCGCCAGGCTTGGGGCACCAGATAGGTCTTCGGCGCTGTCACCACGAGGTCCTCCACGCAGCGGTCGAAGTGGACGATTTCCTTCTCCCACGGTTGGCTGCGATCGTACGTGAGCCGTTGATAGTCGCCCAGCCGGCTCGGCGACCGCACTGCCGCATAGCCATTGAAACGAAGGTGCGCCGGCCGCTCGTGGTCGCTGCGCCAGCGCAGCGGCCACTGCGTGCGGCGTGCAGCGTCGGCCCGCGCCTCGCGCCGCAGTTGCTGGATGGGCGCGGCCTGCGCCACGCTGAAGCCCAGCACCACCTCGACCAGCGTGCGTATCGCGGCCACGCGGTCGGCGAAGGGCTTGAGCATGTGGGTCTCGGGCATGAAGCCGAGGGTGTGATGCAGCGCGGCGTAGCCGGTGGAGAATCGCGGCAGATCCAGAAAATCCTCGATGCCGTCGTCCGGCGTCTCGCCCAGCAGGTTGACGTAGGGGCAGGTCGGCCAGCCGCGCCGCTGCATGTCGCCGTAGATCGCGGGCAGCATGCGCTCCCGCAGGAAGTCGCCCAGGCCCCCGCCCAGCTTGTCGGGCTGGGTCGGGATCAGGGTCATGGCGTAGGCGTAGTCGGCACCGTTGGCAGTGTGGGTGTCGACCATGACGTCCGGGTCCCAGGCGGTGAAGAAGCGGTTGAACACCTGGGCGGTGAGGCTGTCGCACTTGATGAAGTCGCGGTTCAGGTCGAGGTTGCGGCCGTTGCCGCGAAAGCCGAACGACTCGGGGCCGAGTTGGTTAACCCGCGAGGTGGACTGGCGGTTCACGCAGCCGTCGACGTTGTAGACCGGGATGAAAAGGAACACCGTCGTTCCGAGCGCCGACAGCCGGTCAGGTTCGACGCATAAGTCGCGCACCAGCGCCATGCAGGCATCGATGCCTTCGGGCTCGCCGGGGTGAATGCCGTTGTTGTTGAAGAACACCGGGCGCTGCTGTCTGCGCAAGGTGTCGCGATCGAACACGCCGTCGGCGGTGACCAGGCCGGCATGCATCGGCAGGCCCGTGTCGGACGTGCCGATTTGCCACCATCGCAGGACACCCGAAAATCGCTCGGCCAGACGCTCGTAGAAGGCGATGCATTCGGCCCAGGTGGTGGTCTGGTTGCCATTGCCGAATTCAAAGGGCGTGGGATAAGCAAGATTGCTCGGCGACGTCATGCGTGACTCCTTTTATTTTCGAGATCATGGAACATCGGTGCCGGATCAAACGGATTGGATGGAAGCAATCGTTTTCCTCGCCTCGATTAAGAAATCCAAACTTGAAAGCCCGGTGCACTGACTCTAGTTGGACTGTCGGAAGCGCCGGACACGCCTCCGGCGCACTCATCAACCTCAAATGGAGTTCGCCATGTACCGATCTTTTTTTCCGCGCGACCTTTTCGCGGAGATCGATCGCCTGCAACGCGATATGCAGCAGGCGTCCGATCTGTCGCCCACCATCCGGGGCTTCGGCCGCACCGGCTTTCCGGTGATCAATGTCGGCGGCACGCCGCAGACCATCGAGATCTATGCCTTCGCCCCTGGGCTCGACCCCAAAGAGCTCGACGTCGAACTCGACGGCGGGCTGCTGACGATCTCCGGCGAGCGCAAGCCAGTGCTGCCAGCCGCACAACCCGATGCCGGCGCGTCCACGACGGTCCACATCAACGAGCGGTTCACGGGCAGGTTCGTTCGGGCGATCACCCTGCCGGATGACGCCGATCCGAATGCAGTGGCTGCGAAGTACGTCGATGGCGTTCTGCACATCACGGTGCAGCGGTCCGCCAGCGCACAGCCGCGCCGCATTTCCATCCAGTAAGCAAGAAACAAGTGACGAGAAAAAGGAGTCCAGCATGAACGACATTTCCAGCCGCAACGGCATGCCGTCGAACGCTGCATCACAAGAGTCCCGCCGTGCGTCAAGGCGAGGTCCGGAAGGGGCGCTGATGCCGCCAGTCGACGTGATCGAAGATGCGCACGGCATCACGCTGTTTGCCGATCTGCCAGGTGTCTCCCGGGACAAGCTGCACCTGGAGGTCGAAGCGGGCACGCTCACCATCGATGCCGAGTTGGCGCTTCAGGTGCCCGACGGCCTGCAGTCGAGCCATATCGAAGTGGGTCTGGAGCGCTTCCGCCGGAGCTTCACGCTCAGCAAGGAACTCGATGCCGAGAAGGTCTCGGCGGAGCTTGCCAACGGCGTGCTGAAGCTGAGCATCCCCAAGGCCGAGCACGCGAAGCCACGGCGCATTGCGGTCCAGGCGGGATAACCAGCGCATGAGGATGTAGACCCACGAGACGGTGAGGCCATGCTCGACCGAGTCGCAGCGTCTTGCTTGCCGCTGACGCTGCGATCGTTCGAGGATCTCGACGCGGTGCAAAGGTCCGCTTGCTGTGCCACGCGTTGTCGTCGGGCACTCCAGCGGAATACGCGCCCGACGGTCCGCGACGCTCTCAGTCTTCGGGCAACTCCGCGTCATCGTCACCGGGAGATGACTCCACAGGCCCGATAAGTTCGTCATCGACATAGGCCAGCAACGCGGCATTGCCAGCGTCAAACGCATCGATCCAGGTCTCGAACGTGTCTTCGCTGGTCTCAAGATCCAGCCATACGGCGGGGTCTTCTGTGCTCTCGAGGAGAATCCACAGAAAACTGTTCTCGCTGGGGTGATCGACGAACACGGCGAGGCGGCGATATAGCTCGGACATGCATAAAGCATAGCTGCTCGATGGCGAGATGCTTCACTAAATGAAGACCGTTGGTCAGGTGTCCAGCCGAACGGCGAGTCGACAGAACTCAAGGCCCTTCGAAGGCGACGCACGGTCTACAGCCATCGCTGTGTTTGAGAGTCGCGCCGTCATGCTTTCCCTACACTGCAACCGGTGAACGACCCACGGCGATATTTGTCGCTGCGGCTAGTGTGGCTGTCCAACTTTTATTTGGAGACAACATGCGTTCACTAATCCTTAAATCTATTTCTATCGCAGCCTTGGTCGCTGCAGCGTCTGGCGCGAACGCACAAACCGCTGCCGTTCCCGCTGCGCCCGATGCGGCGGTCGGGGGTCAGGCGAGCACCAAGACAAACGCCGGGGTGCCCAATCCCACGCAGCGCCCGGATGGCAGCACTCCCATCACGCGCGAAGGCGTTCGGTCTGAAGCACGCATGGAGAACAGGAACAACACCAACACGGTGACGCCAAAGGGCGAGGCCTCGACGATGACGAACGGCAAACCGAATGCTCCACAAGCTGTGGGCGCCATGAGCCGCGCAGAGGTGAAACCCACGTCACGCGACCTCAAACCTCAAGCTGGCAAAGCGGGCGAGCGTCCCGACGTACCCACCAATCCGACTGCCGAGACGGGTACGCCCAAATAAGTTTGACTCGGCTCGACTGTCGGATGGACTTACTTCGAAGTCGCCTGGCTGAAGCAATGGAATGTGGAAGGACATGGTGAGACCGCCAGCCGTAAGGTCCGCATCCCCCAAAACGTTGAAGTCGACAACCTCGCCTTGATTGTTTCGGCAGACTGATGGTCGACGCAAAGTGTGCTTGGCACCACGGTGCCATTGCCTGTTCACCGAAGCGTGGCGCGACCGCGGCGCCGTGGCGCGCCGGAACCGCGCGACGGCGCATCGAGCTCCGGCGCCAGACCGGCCAGCAGAGATTGCCCGTTCACCTTCGTCTCGCCTTTGCTGTACAGCAGATCGACGCCATAGGTCGTGCCTTCCGTCTTGAGCAGCCCTTGCGCTTCCATCAGACTGAGGGTCTGGTCCACCGCCGCGGCGCTGGCGGCCGGATCTGTTTCGCCGGCTAGGAACAGCGCCGGCCACGTTTTGGGGAAGCGCATCGAGACCGATCCATCGAGTTGCTGGGCAGCCAGCAAGAGCAAAGTCGCTGGTGGCAAAGCAGTAGGCAACGCCTGGCCTGCCGCTGCGGGGAGCAGCCCGAGATGGGCCTTGGCCTGTCCGGCTTGACCGCCGATGGTGGCGTCCACCTGCACCCGGTAGCTCGGGCCGCTCGCAATCAGCTGCGCGAGCGCCTGTGCAATTGCAGTCGTCAGAACCGCTTCTGACGATGCGCCCGGCGCGCCGTAAGCGGGTTGGACGCCGGGCATTGCGGACACGGCCTTCTGAAGCGAGAGCAATGCAGCGCCGTCGATACGTTCCAGCGCGACTTCGTAACGAAGCGTGTCGATGGCGGTATTCAAGATGCTTCCCTTGCCGGTGACGGACTGCACGACATCGATTTGTTGATCCGCACTCACGCGCGTATCGCTTTGGAGTTTCACGGCCTCCAAAGAGAGTAGCGGCTGTTTCGTGACGTCGCCTCGCACGATATTCAGCGAATCCAAGCTTCCGTCTGCGTGACCCGTCGCAAGAAGCCATGGCTGCTCTATCGTCTGCCGCTCCGATCGGAAAGTTGCATTGAGCCCGAGCAGCGCCAGATGCATCGGCAGATCGGCAGCGTTTTCTGCCAAGGCCGGGTCGTCGGCTGGCGATGCCGGCGCTGGCCGGGCAATGTCGAGTCGCAGGTCGGACCAGGCCAGCGCGCCCTGGATGTGCTTGCCGTCCGCGCTGCCGTTGAATTGGTAGGTCAGGGCGCCCCATCGAGCCGACGCCACGTCGTCGCCCATGTGGCCTGCCGGCCAATCGAGCCGGCCGTCCCAGGCACCGCTGAACGACGCGACGACTGCGACGACCGGCGTCGCCACACCGTCGAACAGACCGCGCAGCTTCTGGTTGCCGCCCTCTACCGAGGCAATGCGTGTTTCGATCTTTGCCGCGGCAGGACGCCAACCCGCCAGCGGCCCGTGCTGGATACGGCTGACGATGTTCACGCGCAGCGGCGCGAGCGTGGGCGGCATGGCGGCACCCGGCACGGCGTCCGGGGGTGTCATGGGATTCTGGACGCCCGGCAAACTGAGCGACAGCGTTGCCTCGGAACTGAAAAGTCCTCTGCGGTACGACCGTGTCGACGTGCCGGCAGCATCGATCAGCGGTAGCGCGGTAAGAAGCGAGTTCTCATAGCGCCTCTCGACCTGACCACCGAGCCAGGCGCTCGCACCGACGTAGAGGAGGGCTCCTGCTGCAATCGCACCGACGATGGCAATGGTGATCTTGCCTTGCGTTTTCATGTCGACATACTTGAAGATTGGGAGAGGCAATGGGTGGCGAGTGTTTTGAGCATGGCCTGGATGCCGCGCCGAGCGCAGCATAAGCGACGGGCCCGCATGCGTTCAGAGCCAGGGCCGGTCATCCGACCCGCGTCAGCAATGCTGCCTGCGGTGGTCGCGCCCGCAAAGTGGCACGCGCAGGCAGGTTCAACCGTCGCCCCTAAACGGCGCAGTGGCGCCAGTTGGCGCGTTGCAACCTCACCGCCTGAGGCCGACGTGCAGGCGCGCAACCGGACTCAGCGGTATGTCGTCGAGGTCTTGGAGGATCGCATCCAGTCGAATACGAGGTACAGAAAAGGTGCGCCAATAATCCAAATGGGAAGCAGAGCTTTCATATTGATCTCCTTGTCTTCGAGGATGCTCCGACTCGACCGCAATACGACAAGTGAGTCTTGAACGCCAGTTTCCGTAATCAAAACAGCGGTTCAGGCAGTTGTCTTGTCCGTAGCTGAATTCATGCTGCAGCGGGTCGAGCGGATGGCGTCATCTTGTTAACGGTCCCGGCGCGTAAGGCTGTCATTGCGCTTTGCAACGCCGACTTTCCCAGTGTGCCCAGCGCACGAATGTGCCGCATGCAGGCGGTCATCCGGAGAGTCTGCCTCTCAGTGTCGCTTGAAATATTGAACCTCACGCTCGTGTTGCTCGGCCTTTTCCCGCGAGTCGAAGGTGCCGAGGTTTCGTCGCTTTCCGGTCTTGGGATCGGTCTTGCGAGAGTAGAGACGGTATTCACCGGAAGCCAGCTTGCGGATCATGTGTGATCTCCTTTGATGGGTCGGAACGTTCATCTTTTCGAACGACAAAGCGCTGACTGTCGGACAGTACAGACGGGTGGCGAAAGTCAGGCGCTGTCTGTTGTGAATCGGATCCGCCGCAAAGAGATGAGCCGTATGCCCGCTTGCGTCGCGCAATGGGTCCGAGATCGCGACCTGGCGCAGGCGGCTATCTTCTCGATCATGACAACGACGCTCTCCGACCTGCAGCACACTCGGCATCGGGTCAACCTCTAAAGGACAACGTCATGCCCATCTACATGAACAATGAAGCACGCAGCGACGAAAACGCCATTGCCATGACGGCGGTTGAGCGAGAGGCACGCGTTGAGCTGGCCGAGTGCTACCGCATATTCCACAGGCTCGGATGGACTGAACTGATCTTCAATCACATCACTTTGCGTGTGCCGGGGCCGGAACGCGTCTTCCTCATCAATCCCTTCGGGCTGCGCTACGACGAAATCACGCCAGACAATCTGGTGGCGGTGGACATTGACGGGCTTCCCGTACGGTCAGGACAGGCGGCGATCAACCGGGCGGGATTCGTCACGCACAGTGCCATTCATCGACACGTCGAGGGTGCGCACTGCGTCATGCACACCCACACCACGACAGGCTGTGCGGTTTCGTGTCTTGAAGACGGCCTCTCTCATGATTCGTTCTACGGCGCGCAACTGTTCGACCGGGTTGCGTACCACGACTTCGAAGGCGTCACCGTCAACCTGGAAGAGCAGGCCCGCATGGTGCAGAGCATCGGAAATCGCAAGGCCGTCGTTTTGCGCAACCATGGGCTCCTGTCCTTGGGGTCTGATGTGGCGGAGGCATTCATGTGGCTTTGGCTCTTGCAACGTGCGTGCGACATCCAGATAGCCGCCGCGTCGGCTGGGCGCGTTCGGACGCTGAGCACCCACGTTCGCTGCCAGACCGCTGGCGAGTCAGCCGGCCTGGAGCCCAAACTGACGCAACTTGTTTACGCGGCGCTGCGTCGTGAAGTTGGAAACGGCCCGACTCAGGCGACGTGATCGTCGCCCCGTGAAGAATGGGTCGGCGACGCAATGGCCGAGATCACACCGATGGCACTCGCACGCAGCAATTCCGACCGGAGTGCAGCTTCGAGAACGCTGCGGGCGGTCTCGGGCTGGTCGTGGTCGTATTCATCATCGAGCTCGCAGTGCAGGTAGTAATCCACCCGCTCCATGAGGCGCTCGACCGATGCTGCAAGGTCCGATTCATTCATTGGCGTTTCCCCGTCCTCCGATTGAGCTACGCGCGTGCCGCAACCGTTTTCCCCGAACATTTCTGTTTTCGCGCCAGTTGACCCGTACCTGACGCCTGTGAATTAGTTTGTCGAGAATACACCGCATACACAAGGGCGTATTTCACATCAGGTCTCGTAGTCCGAGCGGCAACGTTGGCGACCGCTACGGCCGGAGGATAAGCCACACGGGGCTTTGAGTATTAAAGTACTCGGTACC
>CAXTCC010000019.1:0-8740 GCA_964242015.1 uncultured Variovorax sp. | reverse complement strand
GGATGAAGCGTACCGTGCGCTGGCGCCGGCAGCAGGTGCTTCACAGACAACGCCACCTTCACGCAATCCTTGATGTGCTGCTCGCCAAGTGCTCGCAAGGCCGCGTAGCCCAACGCAGCGGAGACGATCTGGCCGGCAAGGGGCACGTATTTGGTCGCCTGCTTGATGGTCAGTCGCATGCCTGCATGGCGCGCCAGCCGCAACAGCAGGTCACGCGTGACGAGGCGGCCCACCAGCAGCGCGCCGACGGCTGTCGCAGCCTTCTGGATGCGCTCGCGCTTGTGCGGCGCCATGTTCTCGATCTGCGTGACCGACAGGCCGAACTCCGCGCTGATCTGCGGCACCAGTCGCGACAGCAGCGCCGCGTCGGCAGCCCAGTCGACGCCGGGCAGCGGCACGGCGCTCGCGGCAGCCGCCAGCAGCGCCTTGCGCGCCAGCAGGCGCCGGCTGCGCTGCACCGCCGCGATCAGGTCGGCGTTGCCTTTGGCAAGTTCGATGGCGGAGGGCATGAATGCTTTTCCTTGAGCGCGGCCGTCGGCGTGATGCGGTTCAGGCCACCAGTCCCTCGAGTTGATCCGACAGTGCCAGCCAGCGTTCCTCGAGCTTGCTGATTTCCTCGTTGACGGCTTTCAGGCGCTTGCCGGCATCCGCCATGTCTGCGGCTTTTCCCTGCTTCGCCATCTTGGCTTCGAGCAAGGTCTTCTCGGCACCGGCTGTCGCGAGCTTTTCGTCGACTTGCGCCAGCTCTTTGCGGAGCGGCTTGGTCTGGTCGATGCGCGCCGGCGGCGCCACGATCGGCTTCACAGCAACCGCAGCTTCGCGCGTGGCCACCTTGGCTTCTTCGCGTTGCCGCTTGGCTTCGTCGAACAGGTAGCGCTGGTAGTCGTCCAGGTCGCCGTCGAAGTCGGCCACGGCACCGCGGCCGACGAGCCAGAACTCGTCGCACACCGAACGCAGCAGCGCACGGTCGTGGCTCACCAGCATCAGCGTGCCTTCGAACTCGTTGAGCGCTACCGCCAGCGCCTCGCGCGTGGCGAGATCGAGGTGATTGGTTGGTTCATCGAGCAGCAGCAGGTTGGGGCGCTGCCAGACCATCATCGCCAGCACCAGCCGGGCCTTTTCGCCGCCGCTCATCGTGCCGACCGCCTGCTTGACCATGTCCCCGGTGAAGTTGAAGCTGCCCAGAAAACTGCGCAGGTCTTGTTCGCCGGTGCGTTCCTTGACGGCCGTGCCGAGTTCGCGCGCCATGCGCACCATGTGCTCCAGCGGGTTGTCTTGCGGGCGCAGCACGTCGAGCTCCTGCTGCGCGAAGTAACCGATGTTCAGGCCCTTGCCCTCGGTCACTTCGCCGGCGAGTGCGCCCATTTCGCGCGCGATGGTCTTCACCAGCGTCGACTTGCCCTGGCCGTTGGCGCCCAGGATGCCGATGCGCTGACCGGCCTGCACCGAGCGGCTCACGTTGGTGAGGATGGTCTTGGGCGCATCTTCCACCACATACCCGAAGCTCGCCTTGCTGATCGACAGCATCGGATTGGGGATGTTGCCCGGCTCCTTGAACTCGAAGGTGAAGTCGGCCTCGGCCAGCAGCGGAGCGATCTTTTCCATGCGCTCCAGCGCTTTGACGCGGCTCTGCGCCTGCTTGGCCTTGCTGGCTTTCGCCTTGAAGCGGTCGATGAACTTCTGCAGGTGCGCGATCTTGTCCTGCTGCTTGCCGAATGCGGTTTGCTGCAACGCCATCTGCTCGGCGCGCAGCGTCTCGAAGGCGCTGTAGTTGCCGCCGTAGCGCGTGAGCTGCGCGTTGGCGATGTGCAGCGTGACGTCGGTCACTGCATCAAGGAACTCGCGGTCATGGCTGATGACGATCATGGTGCCCTGATAGCGCTGCAGCCAGGCTTCCAGCCACACCAGTGCGTCGAGGTCCAGGTGATTGGTCGGCTCGTCGAGCAGCAGCAGATCGCTCGGGCACATGAGGGCGCGCGCGAGTTGCAGCCGCATGCGCCAGCCGCCCGAAAAACTGTTGACCGGACCGTCCAGCTCATGCGTCTTGAAGCCCAGGCCCTGGATCAGCGCCTGCGCGCGCGGCACGGCATCGTGCTCGCCCGCGTCGGCCAGGTCGGTGTAGGCGTGCGCCAGCTCCATGCCGATGTCGGCGTCGTCCGGATTGGCTTCGTAGGCGGCCTCGATGGCAGCCAGCGTGTTGCGCACTTCGACCAGGCGCGTGTCACCGCCGACGACGAACTCGGTGGCCGACTCGTCGGTCTCGGGCATGTCCTGCGCGACCTGCGCCATGCGCCACTGCTTGGGCACATAGAAGTCGCCGCCGTCTTCGTGCAGCGTTCCGTTGAAGAGCGCGAACAAGGTCGACTTGCCGGCGCCGTTGCGACCGACCAGCCCGACTTTTTCACCGGGGTTGAGGTTGACGGTGGCGCCGTCGAGCAGCTTCTTGGCGCTGCGACGCAGAACGACGTTTTTAAGAGTAATCATGACTCATTGACTCGGCGAAATTAGGCCCAGGGCTTCGACCGCGGCCAGCACCGTGGCGGTCTGGGTGTCGTGGGCAAGAATGAAAGGATCGCCGTAGATCGTTTCGTCGGGAAACTCGGTGATCAACGTCAGGGCGGGGCCCGGACGGTTGACCTCGCTGATCATGCAGGCCGTGCCATGGATGACTTCGAAAGGAAGATCGCCGGCGTGGGCATTGTAACTGGCGAGCTGTTTTTCGTTGAAGGCGACCAGGGCGGGCCGTGCCGCCAGCTGCCTGCAGACATGCTCGGTCAGCCGGCGTGCGCGCTCGGCCCAGCCGGCGTGATGGCGCACGATCAGGAAGAAGCCCTTGGGGATGGTCCAGGCGCCGAAGCCGCGCGGGATGTAGCCGCTCAGCGGCCGCGTCCACTCGTGCGCAGGGTAGCCGTGCAGGTTGATGTGCAGGTCGGCGCCCGACAGCGCGAGCGCCTGGTGTCGCGCCTCGCGCTCGTACCAGGGCGGCGCGTCGCGGTATTCGAGGTCATCGCCGAGTGCTGTGTAGCGCGCGGCATGGTGCATGTGGCGCGGCGCGTGCGCGCACAACTCTTGATGCAGCGCGTAGCCGTCCGGGTTTTCCAGCGGTATCAGCGCGAAGTGCGCGTCGGACTGCTGCGCGAGTACCGCTGCGGCGCGCAAGGCGCCGACCACGCCTGAGGTTTCGTTGGCGTGCTGTGCGCCACTGATGATGACCGCCGGGCCTGTTCCTGCGCGGTAGACGCCGGCGACGGTGCGGCCCTGTCGCGTCATGGCCTCGAAGCGCTGGCCGGCGATGCGGCTCAGCTCGGACGCGATGCGGACGGGCGTCAGTGGCGCGGCCGCTTCAGCGAGCGGGGCATCGGAGCCGGACCGGGCATCGATTGGCAAGGCGGCGGCAGTTGCGGCCGTCTCGGCAAACGCGTCGATTGCGCGATAGCTTTCCACCGCGATGCGGAGTCGAACCGCGCCGTGGCTCGACCGCACGTCCGGCACGATCTGTCCGGGCTGCATGCGCCGGTCGCCCTCGGCCCGGCCACTGCGGCGCTGGAAGATCTCCATCAGCGCGAAGTACAGGTCTTCGTGCAGGGCTTCCTGCGTGTCGATCAAGCCGGTCTCTTGCGGCGGTGCATGGTGAATGCCGGGCAGGTCGACGCGGATCTCGAGCCGCTCGAAGTACGGTTCGGTGCCGGGCCACGCGTGAGCTTGAACACACTGGATGGCCTGACGAAAAAGCGCTTCGTAATCGGATTCGCGACGGCCTTCGGTGGTCGTGCCGTTTCCGTGCTTCACGCTCAGCCACGCGGTCGGCGAAAGCAGTGTTTCGCCGAGCGCATCGACGTGCACGCGATTGGGCGCGAGCACGGTGTCTGCGCGATGCGCGCCATTGCGCCAATGCAGCTCGACCCGGTAGCGCGGCATGCCGACAGCCATCGCCTGCGGCTCCAGATGCAGCTCGGCGCCCGCAACGATGTCTACCAGCGGGTACGCCTCCAGCGCGAAGCGGCGCGGCGGCGCGTCGGGATGGACCGGGTAGTGCACGACCACGCGCGTCAAGCCATCGCAATCGACGTCTTCCAGAAAGTGATGGACCAACGGCTTGTAGGCGCTCATGAAGCGTGCGCGGATGCCCGTCGCCGCAAGCTTCTGCTCGGCTGCGCGGCGGGCGCCAGTGCCTTCGAAGAGCCAGCCCGCTACCGACTCGATCGAAGATGTAGGTCCATCGCCTTTCGCGCCGGCCAGCAACTCTTCCACCCACACGTCGAGCGTGCGTGGCAGTTCCAGTTCGAGAAGCACGGTCATGTTCAGAGTCGCCTTGTTCGCCAATCCAGGCCGCCGCCGCAGGGCAGGGCGCACGCCGACAGACTAGTGCAAGTCGCGGACCAGCGTCTCTCGCGTGAGCAGCAGCACCTGGTCTTCGCCAGCCGAGGTTTCCAGCCACACGGCCTGCAGCTTGGGAAACGCTGCTTCGAAATGCGTGCGCTCGTTGCCGATTTCAAGCACCAGCACGGCGCTCTCGCTCATCTTCGCGGGCGCGGTCTCGAACAACGTGCGGATGAAATCCATGCCGTCGGCACCGCCTGCCAGCGCGAGTTCCGGCTCGGCGCGGTATTCCGCCGGCAGCGCCTGCATGCTGGACGTGTTGACGTAGGGCGGATTGCAGAGGATCAGGTCGAACGGCCCGGCCACGCCGGCCAGGCCATCGGAAGCCACCAGCGTGATGCGCGCGTCGAGCGCATGCCGCGTCACGTTGATGGCGGCGACTTCGAGCGCTTCCGTGGAAATGTCCGCGGCGGTGACGGTCACGTCCGGATACGTCATCGCGGCGATCACGGCCAGGCTGCCGTTGCCAGTGCACAAGTCGAGCACCTGCTTCGTGTGCTCGCCGAGCCAGTAGTCGATGCTGCCGTCGACGATCAACTCCGCGATGAAGCTGCGCGGCACGATGGCGCGCTCGTCCACGTAGAACGGCACCCCTTGCAGCCACGCTTCTTTGGTGAGATAGGCGGCCGGCTGGCGCGTGTCGATGCGCCGCTGCAGCAGCGCCGCGACCTTCGCCTCCTCAGCGGGGGAAACGACTCGGGCGGCGACGGCATCGAGATCGTCGATCGGCAGCCGCAGCTGCCACAGCACGAGCCACGCCGATTCGTCGAAGGCATTGACGGTGCCGTGCCCGAAGGCAACGCCCGCATCCGTCAACTGCGTTGCGCCGGCCTCGACCAGCTCCATCAAGGTGCGCATCACCGCGACGACGTGTCGAGCCGTTCGAGCGTGCGGCGGTAGATGTTCTTCAGCGTCTCGATCGATGCGACGTCGATGTGCTCGTCGATCTTGTGAATGCTGGCATTGACCGGGCCGAGCTCGATCACCTGCTTGCAGATCTTGGCGATGAAGCGCGCATCGCTGGTGCCGCCGCTGGTCGACAGCTCGGTCGTGATGCCGGTCTCGTCGGCGATGGCCGCCCGGACCGCTTCGACCAGATCGCCTGGTGGCGTCAGGAACGGCAGGCCGCCGACCGTCCACGCCAGCGTGTAGTCGAGCGCGTGCGCGTCCAGCACCGCCTTCACGCGCTGCTGCAGCGATTCGACGGTGGACTCGGTCGAAAAGCGAAAGTTGAAGTCAATGACCGCCGCACCCGGAATCACATTGCCGGCGCCGGTGCCCGAGTGAAAGTTGCTCACCTGCCAGCTGGTCGGCTGAAACGACGCGTTGCCGGCGTCCCAACCGCCTGTGGTGTTGATGGCGACCAGTTCGGCGAGCGCAGGCGCGAACGCGTGCACCGGGTTCTTGGCCAGGTGCGGATACGCGATATGGCCTTGCACGCCCTTGATCGTCAGCTTGCCGCTCATCGTGCCGCGGCGGCCGTTCTTGATCATGTCGCCGCAGCGCTCGACGGCGGTCGGCTCGCCGACGATGCAGTAGTCGATGACTTCGTTGCGCGCGGCCAGCGCGTTGCAGACCGTCACCGTGCCATCGACGCCCGGCCCTTCCTCGTCGCTGGTGATGAGCAATGCAAGCGAGGTCGTTGGCTCCGGCACCGCCTGCAGGAATTCTTCGATCGCCACCACGAAGGCTGCGATGGACGTCTTCATGTCGCAGGCGCCGCGGCCGTACAGCTTGCCGTCGCGGTGGGTGGGCGTGAAAGGGTGGCTGGTCCACTGTTCGACCGGACCGGTCGGCACCACGTCGGTGTGGCCGGCGAAGACCAGCGTCTTGGCCGGCTCGCCTGAAGGCCCCTTTGCGGCGACCCGCTTCGCCCACAGGTTGGTGACCCGAAAATCGGCCGGACCGCTCTCGATGGTTTCCAGCGTGAAGCCGAGCGGCGCCAGGCGCTCGCCGAGGATCTGCTGGCAGCCGCCGTCGTCGGGCGTGACGGAAGGGCGCGAGATCAGGTGTTCGGCGAGCTGGAGCGTTCGGGACATCGGAAACGGAGTGGGTGGAGTCGGGTCAGCAGCCTCGAAGGCTCAGAAGCGCACGTCGAGCGTGATGTCGGTGAAGGTCGGCTCATCGACCTGGTCGAGCAGCGCGCGTTCAGCAACCGGTGCTTTGGGGGCGTCGGTGTTTTGCAGGCGCCACATCAGATTGGTGGGCGAGTCGGCTTGCGACAGGCCTTCTTCGCGCGTCACCATGCCATCGGTGATGAGACGGGCGATGTCTTCTTCGAAGGTTTGCGAGCCTTGGGCCATCGACTGTTCCATCGCTTCCTTGACGGCGGAAAAGTCGCCCTTTTCGATCAGCTCGGCGACCAGTGCGGTGTTCAGCATCACTTCGAGGGCAGGCACCCGCGAACCGGTCGGCTGGCGCAACAGGCGCTGCGCCACGATGGCGCGCAACGCGCCGCCGAGGTCGCCGAGCAACGTGGCACGCACTTCGACCGGATAGAAACTCAGAATGCGGTTGAGCGCACGGTAGCTGTTGTTGGCGTGCAGGGTGGCGACGCACAAGTGGCCCGACTGCGCATAGGCGATGGCCGCGGTCATGGTTTCGCGGTCGCGGATCTCGCCGATCTGGATCACGTCGGGCGCCTGGCGCAGCGCGTTCTTCAATGCCACGTTGAGCGATTGCGTGTCGCTGCCGACGTCGCGCTGGTTCACCATCGACTTCTTGTTGGTGTAGGTGAACTCGATCGGTTCTTCGACCGTCAGGATATGGCCGGTGGCGTTCTCGTTGCGGTAGTCGAGCATCGACGCCAGCGTGGTCGTCTTGCCGGCGCCGGTCGCGCCCACCATCAGGATGAGCCCGCGCTTCTCCATGATGAGCGTCTTCAGGATGTCTGGCAGATTGAGGTCGTCGAAGGTCGGAATGACCGATGCGATGTGTCGCACCACGACTGCATAGGTTCCGCGTTGCCGCATGGCGCTGATGCGGTAGTTGCCGGCGCCTTCGAGCGCGATCGCCATGTTCAGCTCGCCCATGCGTTCGAGCTCGGCGATGCGGCTTTCATGCACGACTTCAGCGAGCAGATTGAGCGGCGCATCGGGCGGCAGGATCTGCGCGTTGATCGGCAAGCAACTCCCATTGATGCGGATAAGCGCAGGCGAGTGCGCCGAGAGGTAGATGTCCGAAGCCTTGCGCTCGGCCATCAGACGAAGAATGCGCTCCATCGTTCCGATCATCGAAATCCCCTCCAGCAGTTGAGTTGTCGTTGCGTGGTTGCGGTCGTCGAGAAAAAACTAGTCCCGCAGCAGGTCGTTGAGGCTGGTGGTCGAGCGCGTCTTGGCGTCGACCTTCTTCATGATGATCGCGGCATAGGTGCTGTACTTGCCGCCTGGCTTGGGCAGGTTGCCGGCGACGACCACCGAGCCGGCGGGCACGCGACCGTAGCTGACGCTGTCGGTGGCGCGGTCGTAGATCGGGGTGCTCTGGCCGATAAATACGCCCATCGACAGCACCGAGTTCTCTTCAACGACCACGCCTTCGACCACTTCCGAGCGGGCGCCGATGAAGCAGTTGTCTTCGATGATGGTCGGGCCGGCCTGCAGCGGTTCCAGCACGCCGCCGATGCCGACACCGCCCGACAGATGGCAGTTGGCACCGATCTGCGCGCACGAGCCGACGGTGGCCCAGGTATCGACCATCGTGCCTTCGCCGACGTAGGCGCCGATGTTCACGTAGCTGGGCATCAGGATCGCACCCTTGGCGATGTAGCTGCCACGGCGCGCGACGGCCGGCGGCACGATGCGCACGCCGGCTTCTTTCAGCTCGGCGGCCGACAGGTGTGAGAACTTGGTCTGCACCTTGTCGTAGAAGCCGAGCGAGCCGGCCTGGATCTGTTCGTTGTCCTTAAGACGGAAGGACAGCAGCACCGCCTTCTTGATCCACTGGTGCACCGTCCACTGGCCCACGCTCTCGCGCGTGGCCACGCGCAGCGTGCCGTTATTGAGTTCGGCGATGACATGCTCGACAGCATCGCGCACCTCGGCGGGGGCGTCGGTGGGAGACAGGTTGGCGCGGTTGTCCCACGCGGCGTCGATGGTCTGCTGGAGTTGTTGGGTCATGAAGAATCTCGAAGGGAAAGTCTCGAAAAGGAATCTCGAAAAAGGACGCTGGCCTCAGCGGCCTTTTTGAACGAACTGAACGATACGGCCGGCGGCTTCGACGCATTCGGCAGTGTCGGCCACCAGCGCCATGCGGATGCGGCCCCGGCCCGGGTTGAGGCCCTGCGAATCGCGTGCCAGGTAGCTCCCTGGCAAAACCGTCACATTGTATTGAGCGTAGAGCGCCCGCGCGAAGGCTTCATCGT
>CAXTCC010000018.1:0-33584 GCA_964242015.1 uncultured Variovorax sp. | reverse complement strand
GCAGGCGCAGGCATAGGTGTGGACGTCGGCGCCACGGCCACCGGGGATGGTTCGACCGAACCCGTCGCCGCTGGCGCATTCGCCGGAGGCGCCACAGCCAGCGGCACTTCGGACGTGCCGCTGCGCCCGGCAAACCAGTACCAAGCGGCGCCTGCGAGCAACGCGATAAGCAGCATGGCGATTCCGATGCCGAGGCCGCTCGAGGACTTGGGCTCCGGCAACGTCAGCTCCGCCTCGGGGTGACGGCGCAGTGGCGCGTCGTCCGCAGCCACGAAGGTCGATGCCGATGTCTGTTCGCTGGTCGGCGGGGACGTTGGAAACGCCGTTGCATCGGCCATGGACGGTGCGAGAAGCGTGGTTTCGGCAGGAATGCGTGGCGCCCGTGCCTTCGGGCTCACGATGATCGTTTTTTCTTCTTCGAAAGCCCCGCCCGAGGCCTTGGATGTTTGCAGTGGTGCAGGCTCTGTCGCGGGCCACTCGTTTGCGTGCGGCGCTTGCTCGCGCACCTTGGATTCCGACACTAATTTGCCGCCACAGCCCTTGCAAAACCTGGCACCGTCGCGGTTTTCGGTGCCGCAAGCGGGACATACCACAGCCATATCGGACCCCAAAGTATCTTTGTAACTATGTTAAACCGTGGTTTGCCAGGTGTCATCACCCGGATCGGGACTGTTGCCGCGGTACATCCCGATTGCCTGCCGCCGTTTCAAATGCTCAAGTCACCGCGACCCGTTTGGGCTTGTTGACCATTCGCTTGGCGATCACTGCACCCAGAGCCAGCACCAGTTCCAGCGCCAGGCCGGGTTGCCGGTTCGACATTTCTGAAAAACGAGTGGCAGTCAATCGCCAGACGCGCGCCGGCCCTGTCGCCACCACATTGGCCGAACGCGGCAGCCGGGAGAAGAACGACCCTTCTCCGACGACAGAACCCGGATTCAGGATGGCCAACTGCATCTGCCCTTTGTCGCCGATCAGGTGGACGCTCAGGGCGCCGCTCTCGATGAAAAACAAGGTTCGATCCTGTGCGTTCTGGTCGATCAGCACCTGTCCGACAGCCAGATCGGACACCTGCAAGTAGCTGGCGAGAATTTCCCATTGCGGCGGCGTCAGCGCCGGCGCAAAGGCGTCGTAGCTCGTGTTTTGCGAGACGGCGCGGCACAAATCCTGAATGGTCGATGACATGGCTTCAACACCTGGTTAGGTGGCGCAGTATGGCGGAGTGTCCGTCAATACAGCGACAAATGTCACGTTTGCATACGGGTGGCTGCTACTTTCCAATGCAGAAGCGGGAAAAAATCACGCCCAACAAATCGTCGGCGCCGAACTCGCCGGTGATTTCATTCAACGCGTTTTGCGCGAGGCGCAGTTCTTCCGCCAGCAGGTCGAGCTGCTGCGCCTGCGCAAACAAATAGTCGTTGGCAATAGAAAGATGTGCACCCACCCGTTCCAGCGCCTGGACGTGCCGGGCACGTGCCAGATAGATGCCTTCCGGTACCGCCTGCCAGCCCGCAACCTCGAGCAACTTTCCGCGCAAAGCTTCAACACCGGCGCCGGTTTTGGCGGACAAGGTGATACCGGTGCGCAGCTCTCCGCTTGCGACCGCATCCTCTTTGTTCCAGACATCGATCACCGGTACCTTCGATGAAAGCTTGGCCTGAAGGCCCTCCAGAATTTGCGCGTCAGCGACTGCATAGGCGTCCGAGCCGACACGTGTCAGGTCGTGCAGAAACAGCACCGCATCGGCGCCCTCGATCTGTCCCCACGCACGCGCGACACCGATCTGTTCGACCTCGTCATCGCTCTCGCGCAGGCCGGCCGTGTCGGCAACGTGCAAGGGCACACCGTGGATTTGAATGGTCTGCGAGACCACATCGCGCGTCGTGCCGGGCACCGCGCTGACGATCGCGAGCTCGGCACCCGCCAATGCATTGAGCAAGGAGCTCTTGCCTGCATTGGGCTGGCCGGCAATCACCACCTTGATACCTTCGCGCAGCAAGGCGCCCTGGCGTGCACGCATCTGCACCGCTGCAACCTGCGCTTGCAGCGATGCGAATCGCCCGGTCGCATCCGCTTTCTGCAGGAAATCGATTTCTTCTTCGGGGAAGTCCAGCGTCGCCTCGACCAGCATGCGGAGATCGATCAGCGCATCGCGCAGCGTGTGGATCTCGCGCGAGAACTCACCTGAAAGAGACCGTGACGCGCTGCGCACGGCGGCCTCCGTGCTGGCGTCGATCAGGTCTGCGATTGCTTCGGCTTGCGCCAGATCGATCTTGCCGTTCAGAAAAGCGCGTTGGCTGAACTCGCCCGGCCCGGCAACGCGAAGATGGGGCAGCCTCGGCAAGCCGGTCGCCGCATCGGTCTCTGCCGCCGCCTCCAGACAGCGCGCGACGAGCAGCTGCAACACCACCGCGCCGCCATGCGCCTGCAGCTCGAGCACGTCTTCGCCGGTGAACGAATGCGGCGCCGGGAAGTGAATTGCCAGCCCGCGATCGATCGGTTCACGCTGCGCGTCCCGAAACGGCAGATAGGTCGCCTCACGCGGCTCGAGCACGCGTCCGCACAGCGCTTCGATCAGTGGCGCCAGACGCCCGCCCGACACGCGCACGATGCCAACTGCGCCGCGACCCGGCGCAGTGGCGACAGCAACGATCGGATCGGTTGTGCGAGACAGCATGGCGCGATTCTTTCAGTTCTTCGAGCACCTTCGGAGCACCCATGAAAAAGGCCGCTTTCGCGGCCCCTTGTTGCGTGGTGCGCACAACGCACTCGTCGCTGCTCGCTACTTCTTGTTTCCCAACACGCCCAGACGCTTGTTGATGAACCACTGCTGGGTGATCGACAACACGTTGTTGGTGATCCAGTACAGCACCAGGCCGGCCGGGAAGAAGATGAACATCACGCTGAAGGCCAGCGGCATGATCCACATCAGCTTGGCCTGCATCGGATCGGGCGGCGTCGGGTTGAGCCAGGTCTGGAACAGCGAGGTACCGGTCATCACGATCGGCAGGATGTACCAAGGGTCGGGTGCCGACAGGTCATGGATCCAGCCGATCCACGGTGCGTGACGCATTTCGACCGACGACAACAACACCCAGTAGAGCGCGATGAACACGGGGATCTGGATCACGATCGGGACGCAGCCGCCCATCGGATTGACCTTTTCCTCGCGGTAGATGCGCATCATCTCCTGCTGCATCTCCTGCGGCTTGTCTTTCAGCCGCTCGCGCATTTCGGTGACCTTGGGACTGATGGCCTTCATCTTCGCCATGCTGGCGTACGCCTTGGCATTGAGCCAGTAGAACGCCGCCTTCAGCAGGACCACCAGCGCGACGATCGACCAACCCCAGTTGCCGAGCAATGCATGGATCTCGTTGAGCAACCAGTAAAGCGGCTTGGAGATGATCGCGAAGATGCCGTAGTCCTTGACCAAGTCCAGGCCTGGCGCAGTGGCTTCGAGCGTGCGTTCGATTTCGGGGCCGGCGAACAAGGTGCTACCGACCACCTGTGTCGACCCTGGTGCAATCTTGGGCAAGGCGGCCACCATGGCGATCGAATACAGGTTGTCGCCCAGGTCGCGCACCCGGAATTCGCGCTTCAACTGGTCGCTGCCCGCGCCGGTCAAGAGCCATGCCGACACGAAGTAGTGCTGGACCATCGCGACCCAGCCATCGGTGGCGGCGGGCGGCGGTTCCGCCTTGCCTTTGGCGATGTCCTTGAAGTCGAGCTTGTGAAACTTTTTCTCGTTCGTGTAGGCCGCCGGGCCGGTGAACGTGTTGGTGCCGAACATGGTGCCCGCGGCCACCGTGCCATGGCGCACCAGTTGCAAATAGAGCTGCGCCTCGCGCGGCTGATCGCTCACGTTCACGACTTCATGCCGCACGCCGATCGAATAGTCGCCGCGAGTGAAGACATAGGTCTTGACGTATTTCAGGCCACCGACCGGCTGACTTTCGAAAGTCACTTCAAGCTTGTTCTGACCCTCGGCCATTTCGCGCGGGCCGGCTTTGGCAGCCATCGGCGTGAGATGGTTGGGAAACCGGTCGCCGCTGTCAACTGGATTGATCAGGCCGGTTTGGGCAACGTAACGCGTGGCCGGCGAACCGTCTTCGAACAACACCACATGCTTGCTGCGGTCGCCGTTGTCTTCGTATTTGAGCAGCTCCAGGTGATCGACCGTCGCGCCCTGACTGTCGATGTCCGCCTTGAAAAGGTCGGTAGTGATCGCAATGCGTTCGCTCGCCGCCGGCGCTGCGGCTTGCGTGGGCACTGCGCCCGCCGAGCCCGATGTCGATGTCGATGAGGCAGAGGCGGAGGGGACCCCGTTGGCTGCGCCCGCGGTGGCCGGCGCATTGGCCGACACCGCTGGTTTGGTCGACGGCAAGAACGTCGGCTTGTTGCCGTTGAAGACTTGCCATTGGTCCCACAACAGCACCAGTGAAAAGCCGAAGATCACCCAGAGGATGGTTCGGCGGATATCGAGCATGTTCATGGCGAAGACTTCTTGTCGGGAGACAGGCAAGCGAAGAGCGACTTGCTCTGGTCGCACGTGCGCTGGCCCTTGGTGGGGACGGGGTCGTGTCCGCCGGCACAAAACGGCTGGCAGCGAACAAGACGCTTCAAAGTGAGATAACTGCCCTGCGCTGCGCCGTGCTGCTCGAGTGCCTCGATCGCATAGACGGAACAGGTGGGCGTAAAGCGGCACGAGGCGCCGAGCCAAGGGCTCAAAAGCAGGCGGTAGCCTTTGACCAGCCCGATCAGCACCGAACGGATCATGTGCGCCCTCCCGCTCCAATCGCCCGCTTCAAGAGCTGCTGCAACTCCAGCCGCACGGCTGCCTTGAGCTTTTCGGATGTAGCGCTGACAAATTCCTTGCGATCGAAGCCCGAGCGTAGACGAACCACATGGGCCGCGATCGGCAGAGAAACTTCCGGTGCGGCACTCACGTTGTAGATCTGGCGTTTGATGGCGTTGCGTGTCACTGCACGCTTCGCCCATCGTTTCGGAACCATCGCTCCGAGCCAGACGTCCTGCACGTCGAACAGAGACGCGGCTTCGCCTGCCGGCGCATCAAGCGGGCAACGGTGCAATGCAAAGTGAGGTGTGCGCGCCACGGTAGAACCTGCGAGCACGGCTTGAAATTGCGCGCGGGTCTGGAGCCGCTGCATGGAAACCAATCGCAACACGCCAACAGCCGGGGCCGACGGATCGAGATCTCGACGGTCCGGCAGAGGCGCGCGGACCGGTTTCAGACAGCCAGGCGCTTGCGGCCCTTGGCGCGGCGCGCGTTGATGACGGCGCGGCCGCCGCGGGTCTTCATGCGGACCAGAAAGCCGTGGGTACGGGCGCGGCGGACTTTGGATGCTTGGTAAGTGCGTTTCATGATGGTTCTTCCTGATATGCCCGACAGGGTGCCGAGCCCCCCGAAACACACAAAGGGTTTTCAGGGAAACCCGCGATTATCGCAAACATTTGTACGAGCAACAATGGCGGTGTGTTTCGGCGCCTCATGGACACCGATCGAGCTGCGTGGTTCACGAGCTTTCCTAGCACCATCTCATGACCTTTTCGGGCGGGTTCCAGGGGTGTGGATAAGGTTTTGACAAGTTAGAATGTCGGGCGCTTGCCGCAGAGAATATCCACAACACAAAGACAAGAGAATGCCCGAGGGATTCACCACCATTTACAGCACCCATGTCGACTGACGGCATCGGTGAGAGCCTGTGGCAGGCCTGTGTCGATCAGCTCGCACAAGAGCTGTCGGAGCAACAGTTCAACACCTGGATCAAGCCGCTGACCGCACAGGTTGCGGACGATCTTTCGCGCATGACAGTGTTCGTCGCCAACCGCTTCAAGCTCGACTGGATTCGGGCGCAGTACGCCGGCAAGATCGCTTCGATGGCAGAGAAGATGTATGGGCAACCGGTTGCGATCGAGTTAGCGCTCGCTCCGCGTGAAACGCCCGTGCGTTCGATGCCGATGGCGGTCATGGCGGAAACGGATGTGCCACGCGACGTGGCTGGGCCGGGTGAAGATCCGGCCGCAGCTGCTTTCAAGAACCGGCTCAATTCCGGCCTCACTTTCGACACGCTGGTGGAAGGTACGGCCAACCGCATGGCACGTGCGGCTGCGATGCATGTCGCCGGCATGCCGGGGCATTTGTACAACCCTCTTTTCATCTACGGCGGCGTCGGGCTGGGCAAGACCCACTTGATGCACGCGGTCGGCAACAAACTGCTGGCCGACCGGCCCGATGCCAAAGTTCTCTACATCCACGCGGAGCAATTCGTATCGGATGTGGTCAAGGCCTATCAGCGCAAAACGTTCGACGAGTTCAAGGAGCGCTATCACTCGCTCGATTTGCTGCTGATCGACGACGTTCAGTTCTTCGCCAACAAGGACCGTACGCAAGAAGAGTTCTTCAACGCGTTCGAGGCCTTGCTCGCCAAGAAGTCGCACATCGTGATGACCAGCGATACCTATCCGAAGGGCTTGGCGGACATCCATGAGCGCCTGGTGTCACGATTCGATTCGGGTTTGACGGTCGCTATCGAGCCGCCTGAGCTCGAGATGCGCGTTGCCATTCTTATCAACAAGGCAAGGGCCGAGTCGGCCGAAATGCCGGAAGAGGTGGCCTTCTTCGTTGCGAAGAACGTGCGCTCCAACGTGCGCGAACTTGAAGGTGCGCTGCGCAAGATCCTCGCGTACTCGCGCTTCAATCAAAAAGAGATCTCGATCGCGCTGGCACGTGAAGCCCTGCGCGATTTGCTGTCGATCCAGAACCGGCAGATCTCCGTAGAGAACATCCAGAAGACGGTGGCGGACTACTACAAGATCAAAGTCGCCGACATGTACAGCAAGAAGCGCCCGGCTTCGATTGCGCGCCCGCGTCAGATCGCGATGTACCTGGCCAAGGAACTGACCCAGAAGAGCCTTCCGGAGATCGGAGAGCTCTTCGGTGGCCGCGACCACACCACAGTGCTGCATGCCGTGCGCAAGATCTCTGGGGAGCGCCAGCAGCTCACGGAACTCAACCAGCAGTTGCACGTGCTCGAACAGACGCTCAAGGGCTGAAAAGCAAGCATTGAAACCATGTTCTATTTGTCATCACAGATTCACGCGGGACTGTCAAAGGACAACTCTGGGGACAGTTCCGGCACAAGCAGGCAGTTGTCCACAGGCCGGACGCAAAACGAAAAGTTATGCGCTTTGGGACGACAGCAGAAAACACGGCTGCGCACAGCCAGAGGGACGAGGCAAGTGCCTGTCAGGAAAAGAGAAAATGCCTCTTTCCACAGGGCAGTGCTGCCCTTATCTACTACTACTAAATTGAATTAAAGAAATAAGGAAGAGGTAAGAAATGATCGTCCTGAAGGCAAACCAAGACAAAGTCCTCTCCGCGCTGCAGTCGGTGGCGGGCATCGTCGAGCGCCGGCATACGCTGCCGATCCTCGCCAACGTGCTGATCCGCAAGACCGGCGGACAGTTGCAGCTCACGACCAGCGATCTTGAAATCCAGATCCGCACGACAGCCGAACTGGGCGGCGATGAAGGCAACTTCACCACGACCATCGGGGCGCGCAAACTCATCGACATCCTGCGCACCATGCCGGCCGACCAGACCGTGAGCCTGGAATCGAGCGCAAGCAAGCTGGTGCTGAAAGGTGGCAAAAGCCGCTTCACGCTGCAGTCGCTGCCTGCCGAAGACTTTCCGCTGGTGCAGGAAGCGGCCAACTTCGGCCCGGTGTTCAGCGTGCCGCAGAAGACCTTGAAGGACCTGCTCAGCCAGGTCTCCTTCGCGATGGCAGTGCACGATATCCGTTACTACCTCAACGGCATCCTGTTCGTCGCCGAAGGCAAGCAACTGAGCCTGGTCGCGACCGATGGCCACCGCCTTGCCTTCGCTTCGGCCACGCTCGACGTCGAAGTGCCGCGGCAAGAAGTCATCCTGCCGCGCAAGACCGTGCTCGAGATGCAGCGCCTGCTGTCCGATGCCGAAGGCGCGATCGAAATGCAGTTCGCCAACAACCAGGCGAAGTTCAGTTTCGGCGGCATGGAATTCGTCACCAAGCTGGTCGAAGGCAAGTTCCCCGACTACAACCGCGTGATCCCCAAAAATCACAAGAACAGCGTGACGCTGGGCCGGGCACCGTTGCTTGCCAGCCTGCAACGCACGGCCATCCTGACCAGCGAGAAGTTCAAGGGCGTGCGGCTCAACCTCGAGCCCGGCACCTTGCGCATCGCGTCGAGCAATGCAGAGCAGGAAGAAGCGCAAGACGAGCTCGACATCGACTACGGCGGTGACGCCATAGAGATCGGTTTCAACGTGACTTACCTGATCGACGCCTTGGCCAACATGGGCCAGGACATGGTCAAGCTGGACCTGGCCGATTCGAACAGTTCGGCCCTGTTCACCATCCCTGACAACGCGAGTTTCAAGTACGTTGTCATGCCGATGCGAATCTAAAACGAAGCCAGTCTGTTTGCCCGAGTCAGTGAGTCAGTGAGAGAGAGGAAAGAGTCCCAATGAGCGAAGAAAACAAGCCGGAAGTTCCGTCGGTCGCGTCGGCTGCGTCGGATCCGTCGGATACGCCGCACACCGAACCGGTCTACACAGCCGAAATCGACAGCGCGATTCCGATCGAGATCGTGGCGCCCGATACCTCGTACGGCGAAGGCTCCATCACGATCCTGGAAGGCCTGGAGGCTGTGCGCAAGCGCCCCGGCATGTACATCGGCGACACCTCCGACGGCACCGGCTTGCACCACCTCGTGTTCGAAGTGGTCGACAACTCGATCGACGAAGCACTGGCCGGCTATTGCGACGACATCGTCGTCACCATCCATTCCGACAACTCGATTTCTGTCACCGACAACGGCCGCGGCATTCCGACGGGCGTGAAGATGGACGACAAGCACGAGCCCAAGCGCAGTGCGGCAGAGATCGCTTTGACCGAACTGCACGCAGGTGGCAAGTTCAATCAGAACAGCTACAAGGTGTCTGGCGGGCTGCACGGCGTGGGCGTGAGCTGCGTGAACGCACTGAGCGTCAAGTTGCGTCTGGTGGTGAGGCGTGAGGGCAAGATCCACGAGCTGGAGTTCAGCCGCGGCTTCGTGCAGAACCGTTTGCTCGAAATGGTGAACGGCTTCGAGGTCTCACCGATGAAGGTCATCGGCGACACCGACAAGCGCGGCACCGAAGTGCACTTCTTGCCCGACACCACGATCTTCATCGAGAACTCGGACTTTCATTACGAGATTCTGAGCAAGCGTCTGCGCGAGCTGAGTTTCCTGAACAACGGCGTGCGCATTCGTTTGCTGGACGAACGCACCGGCAAGGAAGACGACTTCTCCGGAGCGGGTGGTGTGCGCGGCTTTGTCGAGTTCATCAACAAGGGCAAGACGGTCCTTCACCCCAACGTGTTCTACGCGGAGGGCAGGCGCCCGGCCGAGACCTATGGTGGCATCCCCGGTACGGAGATCGGGGTCGAAGTCGCGATGCAGTGGAACAGCGGTTACAACGAACAAGTCCTCTGCTTCACCAACAACATTCCTCAGCGTGACGGTGGCACCCACCTGACCGGCCTGCGCGCCGCGATGACCCGCATCATCAACAAGTACATCGACGAAAACGACTTCGCCAAGAAGGCCAAGGTCGAAGTCACCGGTGACGACATGCGCGAAGGCCTGTGCTGCGTGCTCAGCGTGAAGGTGCCCGAGCCCAAATTCTCTAGCCAGACCAAAGACAAGCTGGTGTCCAGCGAAGTGCGCGCGCCGGTGGAAGACATCGTCGGCAAGCTGCTGTCGGACTACCTGCAGGAGCGCCCGGCCGATGCCAAGATCATTTGCGGAAAGATCGTCGAAGCGGCCCGCGCGCGTGAAGCGGCCCGCAAGGCGCGGGAAATGACCCGCCGCAAGGGCGTGCTGGACGGTATGGGTTTGCCCGGCAAGCTCGCCGATTGCCAGGAAAAAGATCCGGCGCTTTGCGAGGTCTACCTGGTCGAGGGCGACTCCGCCGGTGGCTCCGCCAAGCAGGGTCGCGATCGCAAGTTTCAGGCGATCCTTCCGCTGCGCGGCAAGATCCTGAACGTTGAAAAAGCACGGTACGAAAAGCTGCTGACCAGCAACGAAATCCTGGTGATGATCACCGCGCTCGGCACCGGCATCGGCCGTGCGGGCGGGAGCAGTGCAGGCGGCGGCGCGGACGACTTCAACGTCGCCAAACTTCGCTACCACCGCATCATCATCATGACCGACGCCGACGTCGACGGTGCTCACATCCGGACGCTGCTGCTGACCTTCTTCTATCGGCAGATGCCGGAGCTGGTCGAACGCGGCCATATCTACATTGCCCAGCCGCCGCTCTACAAAGTGAAGGTCGGCAAGGAAGAACAGTATCTGAAGGACGGTCCGGCGCTCGACGCGTTTCTGCTCAAAGTCGCCTTGAAAGACGCGAGCATCGAAACAGGTGGCGCCAACTCCACCACGCTTACCGGCGACACGTTGTCGGAACTGGCGCGCAAGCACCAGGTGGCCGAAGCCGTCATCGCGCGGCTGCGCAACTTCATGGATGCCGAAGCACTGCGCGCCATCGCCGACGGCGTTGCGCTCGACCTCGACAATCCGGGCAGCGCAGAGGCCTCGGCTGTCGCTTTGCAGATCAAGCTGCGCGAGCTGAACACCACCGGCGTGCCCGCAGAGGTCGCCAGCGAGTTCGACGTGCGCACCGACAAGCCGTTGCTGCGCATCAGCCGCCGTCACCACGGCAACATCAAGAGCAGCGTCATCACGCAGGACTTCGTTCACGGCGCTGATTACGCCGCGCTGGCTTTGGCAGCCAACACCTTCCGCGACCTGCTGAGTACAGAAGGTGCCGTCGTCAAACGCGGCGAGGGCGAACGCGCCAAGGAAGAAAAGGTCGCCGACTTCCGCATTGCGATGAAGTGGCTGATCAGTGAAGCCGAACGCACGACCTCACGTCAGCGCTACAAGGGTCTGGGCGAAATGAACCCTGAACAGTTGTGGGAAACCACGATGGACCCGACGGTGCGCCGTCTATTGCGCGTGCAGATCGACGACGCCATCGAAGCCGATCGCGTGTTCACGATGCTGATGGGCGACGAAGTCGAGCCACGGCGGAATTTCATTGAGCAGAATGCGCTGCGGGCTGCGAACATCGACGTTTGATTTCGCGCCTGGGTTGATCGGGGTACAGGCCGCGGATTGATGGGCATGGCCGTCGAGCGACTTGCGACCATGCGTTCTCTGTGAAGCGGAGATTCCCCTTCCGCACGCCTTAACGAAAGCGCCGCCCGGCCCCCCGCCCCAACACCGAAGCCAGCTTCGCGACCCCTCCCGTCCCGCTCGCAGCCCGCCCTATCAGCGCGGTGCCCGCGGCGCCGACCAGCGTGCGCATCAGGAACGATCGGCCGCGCCCTGCTGCCATCAGCAGCAGCAGCCCCGCGGCGAGCACAGCGACATGTTCGCCGGGAAAGTCAGGCCGGCGCGCGTCGGCTTCCTTGAGTGCATCGAGTGGGGATCTGGGGTTTGCCATGGTCTTAGCTCCGTTTTGGGTGAGTTTTGGATGATGTTGGTTCATATCCAGTCGGCGGGCGCACCGGTGTAGGTGCTCGCGAATTGCGCCGGCGGGAGAGCGACGAGCAAAAAGCCGGTGACCGATCAAGAGGCCGAACGCGCTGATGAGTCCCTGAGTGCTGTATGGCCTGTCACGGTTGAGGATGGCGCTATAAAAATCATAGCGAACTGGTGTTAACGCTGTGGCTAGCCCGCTCCTTGCTAAGCAGAATCTCAGCGGCAACGCTTTGCAATCTCGAGCGACTCTCTACCCACCTTCAGCGGCAAGGACTTCGGCAGTGACCACACCTTTCAGGACTTCGCGACCTTCGTTCAACGCATCCAGCGCACTGGCATGCATCGGCTTGGCTTTGTGTGTCGCTCTGCCCGCGCAGGCGCTCCCCGGCAATCCGCCGATCCTGGTGGCACCGCAAGGCGTCGAGTACATGAGCGGCGGCGCCGACAAGGACGAGGCGGCCTTCATGGCGATGGTGTCACCGCGCTGGGCTGCCACGTTCGAGTTCGGTCTGAAGAATGCGAAGCTGCCGGCGCCGGTGCGCGTGGTGGTGCACAACGCGTCGAACGGCGATCTGATCATGGACACGCTGTCTGCTGGCCCGGTCATGCTGGCGCGGCTCGAACCCGGCGCCTATGACGTCGACGTGACGGTGGGCGGGCTCACCCTGACGCAGTCGGTCAGCGTTTCCATCGACGTACCGGGGCGTGCGGTGTTCAACTGGCCTTCGAATTTCGACATGGTGGCCGCTACCCAGGCCGCGGCGCCGGTGACGGCGCAGACCTTGCCCGCGCCTGCACCGCAAGTGACGGAGGCATCGAGGACCACGGCGATGTTGTCGGTCAGGCACTGAGCATCCGGCAGCGGGGGCGACTTTTCGCGGCCTGGCTGCAATGGTGGGCGGCAGCGGACAAGCAGCGGCGCACCGACAATCGGTTTCCCCATGTTTTCTGATGCGAGCTGCCGATGTTGATCAACTGCGTTGCCTACCAACACGGCGCCAAGCTCGCCGATATCGACGTAGACAGCATCAGCGACTACATCGCCCGACCTGACTGTTTCGTATGGGTCGCATTGAGCGATCCGGCGCCTGAGGAGCTTGCGCTGATGCAGTCGGAATTCGGTCTGCACGAGCTGGCGGTCGAGGACGCAAGTCATGGGCACCAGCGACCCAAGGTCGAGGAGTACGGCGAATCCATCTTCGTGGTGATGCATCTTGTCGAATCCGTTGCAGTGGTCAACGGCGAGCCGCAGGATTTCAATGTCGGCGAACTCGACATATTCGTCGGCCGCAACTATGTGCTGTCGGTGCGCAGCCGCAGCAAATCAGGCTTTCTCGGCGTCCGCGAGCGCTGTGAGCGTGAGCCCGAACTGCTGCGCAACGGATCAGGCTTCGTGCTCTATGCGCTGATGGACGCGGTGGTCGACCGCTACTTTCCGGTCATCGACACGCTCGAAGACGAGCTCGAGGTCATCGAAGAGCAGATCTTCAAGCTGGGCGCCGCACGCGCCAGCATCAAGCAGCTCTATGAACTGAAGCAACGTGCCATGGTGCTCAAGCATGCGGTCGCGCCGCTGCTCGAAGGCGCGGGCAAGCTCTATGGCGGACGCGTACCGCAGATCTGCATGGGCTCGCAGGAGTACTTTCGTGATGTGGTCGACCATCTGACGCGCATCAACGCGTCGATCGAGTCGATCCGCGACACCATCAGCACGGCCATTCACGTCAACTTGTCGATGGTGACGATCTCCGACGGTGAGGTCACCAAACGCCTCGCGGCCTGGGCCAGCATCTTTGCGGTGTGCACCGCGTTTGCAGGGATCTGGGGGATGAATTTCGAGGCGATGCCGGAGCTCAAGTGGCGTTACGGCTACCTGATGGCGCTTGGCCTGATTGCTGCTACATGCAGCGTGTTGTATTGGCGATTCCGCAAGGCCGGGTGGCTATAGGAAGTGACAGGTGGTCATGGCGCCGAGCCTCTCGGCCTTGACCGAAGTCAGGCCCGCCTAAGCCGCGCGCTGCACATTGAGTAGACCAAAAGGAGCTGGACCATGAACCGATTTTTCTCGCCGACCCGTACGTTTCTCGTTGCAGCTGCTTGCGGCGTGGCCTTGCTGGGCGCGGTCTCGGCACAGGCCGCCAACCCGCCCATCTACATGACGCACGGCGTCGAGTACATGAGCGGCGGCATCGGTGCCGACGAAGCCGAGCTGATGCAGACCATCTCACCGCGCTGGGCTGCGACCTTCGAGTTCGCGGTCAAGGACCATAAAGGTGCTGATTTCGCGGCCAACGTGCACGTCACGGTGCGCGACAAGAGCGGCACCGCCCTGCTCGACAACGTGGTATCGGGCGGCCCGTATTTTGTCGCGCGGCTCGAGCCCGGCCAGTACGAAGTCGAAGCGCAGCTCGGCGGCCAGACGCTGAAGCAGCCGCTGCAGATCATGGCCGGCGCGCCGGCCAAGGCGACGTTCCTGTTCCCTGCCGGCACCGACATGGCGTCTTCGGTGACGGCCGCGGCCCCTCGACCCGCGCAGTAGTCGAGTCGTTTTTTCCGGTCGAACGGCCCGCAAGCAACGACCCCGCAGCGCAGGCCGCTCGCGAACCGTCGCAATATTCAGCCGCGGCCGCGCCTTGAATGTGCGGCACGCGCCTTGCACTTGTCACTCCCCGGGTTGCACCCGTTCAGATTGACCCGATGCCTTTCCGTTCCATGAGTGTTTTGACCGCGCTGTTGCATGTGCTGATCGCCGTGCGTCTGGTGCCGGCGCTCGCATCGTCGCGGCCGCTGTGGCCGCTCGCTGCGCTCGCGATCGTCGCGCTGCTCGTTTCAGCTGCCACCATCCCGCTGCCGTTCCTGTCGCGCGGCATCGCAAAAAAGACATCGACCGTCGACGTGTTGAAGTGGGTCGGGCTCATCAGCATGGGCTGGTTCTCATCGATGTTCGTGCTCACGATCGTTCGCGATGTCGGCATGCTGCTGACCTGGGCTGTCAGCGCGGGCAGCGGCGTGCTGATCGATTGGCCGGCGCTGCGGCAATGGAGCGCCGTGGCAGTGCTGGGCATGGCAACGGCGACCTCTCTGATCGGCTTCGTCAACGCGCGTCGCACGGCCGGCATCAAGCGCGTCGACGTGCCGATCAGCGGGCTGCCTGCAGCGCTCGATGGCTTCACGATCGCGCAACTGAGCGACATCCACGTCGGCCCGACCATCAAGGGGGGCTACATCAGCCGGATCGTCGAGGCGGTGAACCGTCTCAACGCCGACGTGGTCGCCATCACGGGTGACCTGGTCGACGGCACAGTGCCGGAGTTGCGTGAGCACATCGCACCGCTCGCCGGCTTGCGCGCGCGGCACGGCACTTTCGTGGTGACGGGCAACCACGAGTATTACGCCGGGGCACATGCATGGATCGTCGAGCTGCGCCGGATCGGGCTCACCGTGCTGCTCAACGAGCATGTCGTGTTGCAAGGACGCCCACCGCGGGGTGCACAAACCGATGAAGAGGTGAATGCCGACGCGTTGGTGTTGGCCGGCGTGACCGACTTCACGGCCGGCCATTTCGATGCGGCGCATGCCAGCGACCCGCGGGGTTCATTGGTCGGTGCACCGCTGGGAGCGAGCACGCGCGTGCTGTTGGCGCACCAGCCGCGCAGTGCTGCTGCGGCGGCCGATGCGGGCTTTCATCTCCAGCTGTCAGGCCATACGCACGGCGGACAGTTTTTCCCCTGGAATCTCTTCGTGCCCTTGCAGCAACCCTTCACGGCGGGGCTTCACAGGCTGCGCGATATGTGGGTCTACGTGAGCCGAGGCACCGGCTACTGGGGTCCGCCGAAGCGCTTTGGCGCGCCGTCAGAGATCACGCTGTTGCGATTGGTGCCCGCGCGGCCTTGACAGTGCCAGGCGCGAGCCGCTTGGCGTTCGACGTGGCCTTGGCATGAATCGGGTGCAGGCCGCGTTGCGCCGCCAGAGCGGACGCGCTGGACAGCTGGCTGACCGTTGCGGCAGATCGCGTCGCGGCATCGACAAACGCCGAATGGTGTGCCATCGCCTGCGCTGGCGTGGTGCTGCTTGCCAGCGCGAAAAACGCGGTGACGCTGCCGATCCAGTGCTTGACGGCGCTGTTGATGAGCATGACCTGCTTGTTGCCCAGCTCGTCGGCGATGGCAGCGGTCGACTCGTTGGCTGCCTCGAACTTTTCCTTGCCCATCAAATGGAACTCCGCCACGTCCGCGGCGTTGGGCGTGAGCCCTGCGGAAGCCATGCGCTGCGTGCGAATCTGGATGACCGAGCTGGAAGACATCAACATCTCCCCGGTCTTGAGCGCGACATCGGTCCACACCATGAGCGGATTCACGAATCTCGGTGAAGCTGAAGAAGAGGACATTTGAAGGTGTGACAGCATTGTTTGAATCGACTCACTATAGTCGCGGAGCCGGCTTTTTGCTGCAGTGCAACACGCGCTTTGATGCGATTGGTGCCGGCGTCCTACTTTGCGTTTAGAAACCTTCTCGTTGCCGACACGTCATCACTTGGCAATCCTTTTCATTCCATGAAAATCTCAAACACTTTGCACCTTCGAACCGCGATCGCGGTCGCCAGCCTTCTTTGTTCATGGGGCTCAGCCCATGCGTTCGATGACCAGGGCATTGGTATCTACGGCGAGGGCGGTCGCGCCGTGCGTGGCGGAGAGGCCGGCGGCACCAATTCCGCCACGGTGGGCGTGATGATTCCCTGGACACCTTTCGAATCGCTGCGCACGCCGAGCATGTCGACGTACCTGGACGTATTCGTGAGCAACTGGCACGTGACGCCGGTCGTGCAGGATGGGCACAGCAACTACCTTCAGGTCGGCGTGATACCGATCTTGCGATATCGGTTTTCCGAGGGCATGTCGCCCTGGTTTATCGAAGGTGGCATCGGCGCGACGGTGATGAACCATCTCTACCGCACGCCGGAACATCAGTTCAGCACGGCGTTCCAGTTCACCGAGGCACTGGGTGTCGGCCGGAGTTTCGGCGAACGCGGCCAACACGAAGTTTCGTTTCGGATCCAGCATTTCTCCAACGCCGGTATCAAGGAGCCGAATCCTGGCGAGAACTTCTACAAATTGCGCTACGCCTATCGCTTCTAGGCGATGTGCCGCCCCCGTTCAAGCCGTGTGCTTCATGAATTCGGTCGCCATGACCAAATCGTCGAGCCAAGCCTTGTAGGCCTGTTCGTGCTCGGCAGGGTCGCCGCGCAGCAAGGCCGACGGGTGTAGCGTCACAAGCACTTTTCGTCCCTTGGGATCGTCGTGCCACTGACCGCGCTCGCGTGTGACGGCAACCGGCCGGCCGAGCAACGATCTGGCCGCGGTGGCACCCAGCGCGATGAGCGCACGAGGTTGCACCTGTTCGATCTCGCTTTCGAGCCAGTGCAGGCACGCGGCAGCCTCGCGCTGGGTTGGAGTCTTGTGGATGCGCCGCTTGCCGCGCAATTCGAACTTGAAGTGCTTGACCGCGTTGGTCACGTACAACTGTTCGCGGGACCAGCCTAGTTGCGCGACGGCCTGGTCGAACAGACGACCGGCCGGTCCCACGAAGGGCCGACCACGCAGATCCTCCTGATCGCCCGGTTGTTCGCCCACCACCATCAGCGCGGCATGTACCGGGCCTTCGCCGAAAACGGATTGCGTGGCGTGTTCGCCAATGGGGCATTCGCGACATCGGTTGGTGGCCTTCTTGAGCGCTGACAACACGTGCTCAGGATTGCCGTCCATAGCGTCTCCTTCCATGCCTTCATCCGGCGCTGCACCGGCGACCGCTTCATCCCGTGCTATCGGCACGATGCGCCGCGCGGGCGCTGTCGGTGCGGCCTCGACCATCCGGCCGCTGCGTGCCATCGCATCCGCGGCCAGTCCGCTGATGAGTTCGGCCTCGGGCAGGTTGTGCCAGTACTTGACCGGCATCTCCTTTTTCATCATCGCGATCTTCAGACGCGCCGGATTGAAGATGTTGGCGTAGTAGGTGAGCCAGAGCGCTTCGCCGGCGTCCGGCGCCGGCGCATCACGGGGCTCGCCGCCGGGGCCGAATCGAAGCTTTTCCCCGTCCCAGTGAACAGAGCGTTCAGGCGTGAGGATCGCCCACTCCATCTGCGTGAAGCGTCGCATGAAGAACGGCGCCACGGCCTCGACGATGTGGTGATCGGGCTCGAACCACGCGACATGCAGCGGCGCCTTTCCTTCCTCGCGCTCGATCGTTCGAAAGCGCACGAACGCCTTCATCTTGTGCATGTCGCGCCGTACCGACTGCGCCATGTGCTGTGCCTTGACCCGGTCGGCGTCGAGCGGGTCATGCCGCAACGCCGGCTCATGAACCAGCCGCCAAAGCAGGCTGTAGAGCAACCCGAAACGCGCAGGGTCGTTGTGAAGGATGACGGTCTCGCACAGCGTCACGAAGGATGCAGGCACGACCAGATTCACAGGGCCGTGCGCGTGGTTCGCGGCCGCGTTCAACGGCGCATCGGAATCGGAGAACAGGTCGCCTGCGCTGCTCGAAGGCGTATGCCACACCACGTCCGCGGGGGCCACCAGCCTGGCGAGCAAGGCACGCGCCTCGTTGCGAAAGCCGGGCCAATCCGTCTCGCTTGCCAGCGTGATGTGAGTGACTTCGGTAGCTTTGCGCACGGTCATGCAATCAAGCTAAGCGGTGATACGAAACGAAGCTGTAGGTGCGAAACGCGCGAGATCGGCAGCGGTCACGCAACGGCGTGGCCTCACGCGTCGAACAGCGCACCTTGTACCGGAGCCGGTCGCAGCTGCGCCGCCAGCCGGCTGTTGGTGAGCGTCGGGTCGGGCCGGTGGTCGGCCAGCACCACGAACGGCATCACCTTCTTGAGCGGTACATGCAGCCGCGACAGATCGTCGCTGCGCAACCGGCGTACGCGCCGGGCAGCGAGCAGGCGGTCGACCGCTTTCACGCCCAACCCGGGCACACGCAGCAGCATGTCGCGCGGCGCGATGTTGAGGTCGACCGGAAAGCGCTCGACATGTGCCAGCGCCCACGCGAGCTTGGGATCGACATCGAGCGCGAGCATCCCGCCCTGCGCCTTGGGCACGATCTCTTCGTGCGAGAAGCCGTAGAAGCGCATCAGCCAATCGGCTTGGTAGAGCCGGTGCTCGCGCACCATCGGCGGCGACTTCAATGGCAGCGACGACGATGCATCCGGGATCGGGCTGAAGGCCGAGTAATACACACGGCGCAATCGATAAGCGCCGTACAGATTGGCGCTGGTCGAAAGGATGGCCACATCGTCCGTCGCATCGGCACCGACGATCATCTGCGTGCTCTGGCCAGCGGGCGCGAACCGCGGCGCTTTGGCGCGGCGCGGCGTGGCCTTCGGCATCGAGACGATCGATGTGGCGGCGTTGTCGCGCGCTGCGCCTTTGGCGTCGTCGATGTGGACGGCGAGACGCGCCATCGAGCGACGGATCGCCGTGCCATCTTTTTCCGGGGCCAGCGATGCCAGGCCTTGGAGCGTCGGCAGTTCGATGTTGATGCTGAGCCGGTCGGCATAGCGGCCGGCCTTTTGCAGCAGCTCGGGCGACGCGTCGGGAATGGTCTTCAGATGGATGTAGCCGCGGAAATCGTGGTCCTCGCGCAGCACACGCGCCACCTCGACGACCTGCTCCATCGTGTAGTCGGGGCTCTGGATGATGCCGCTGGACAGGAACAGGCCTTCGATGCAATTGCGGCGGTAGAAGTCGAGGGTCAGCGACACCACTTCATTCACTGAAAACCGCGCGCGCTGGACATTGCTCGTCACGCGGTTGACACAGTACAAGCAGTCGTAGGTGCAGAAGTTGGTCAGCAGGATCTTGAGCAGCGAGATGCATCGGCCGTCGGGCGCATAGCTATGGCAGATGCCGGACCCTTCGGTCGAGCCGATGCCCTTGCCGCCCACGGAGTTACGCGCGCTGGTGCCGCTCGATGAACACGAGGCGTCGTACTTGGCGGCATCGGCCAACACGGCCAGTTTTTGTTGAATATCCACTGTATGAATTTACAGTGGCGCGGCCTGTCAGGCCAGACCGTTCGTCCCATTGATCACGTCGGGCGCGGTAGCCTTGGTCGCGGCCAGCTTCTTCGCATTGAGTTCCATCAGCAGGTAGAGCGCGCCGGCGACCGCCAGAGGCGCCCAGTAATACATTGCCCGATAGCAAAGCACCGCGGCAATCAGCGCGCTGTTGCCGAGCGGCGGCGACAGCACGGCGATGAAGACAGCTTCGAGCACGCCCAGCCCGGCGGGCACCCGCGACAACAACCCTGCCACCGCGCCGATCAGCAGCACGCCGAGCGCCATCGGGTAGCTGACCTTGCCGAGCAACAGCACATACATGGTGGCGCCCATCACTGCCCAGTTGGCGCACGACATGGCAAGCTGGATCAGCGCCACGGGTAACGTGGGCAAGGAAATCTCCTGACCTCGAACGGTCCACTCGCGACGTTTCGAAAAAGCGCACGACGCCAGATAGGCAAGCGTGATCAGCACCAGCACGCCGCCGATCGACCTCAGTGCGGCGATGCCGAGATGCCACGTGTCCGGCAACTTGAAAGGCCAAATCAGAAACGCCGATCCCGCGAGCAGAAAGTAGCCGAGCCAGTTGGTCAGCATGCTGCTGCCGACGATCCGGGCGATGGTCGCAGGCTCGAGCCCGAGCCGCGAGTAGAGGCGCACCCGCATGCCCAGAGCGCCGACGATCGTGCCGAGGTTCAAGTTGAACGCGTAGCTCACGAATGCGATGGCCATCACCGTGGGCGCCGGCAGTTTGTGTCCCGTGTAGTGGCGCCCGACGAGATCGAATGTGCTGTAGATCAGGTGACTCGATGCGGCGAGAACGGCGCCGAGCAACAGCACCTTGAGCGGATAGGCACGCAACGTCGTCATCACATCCGACCAGTCGATGGCGCGCGCCTGGATGACCAGCAAGGTGACGACGAAGGCCAGAAAGCCCAGCACCACGATGCGCTTGGCCCAGGGCCACCAGGGCTTGCGAGTGATGCCGACAAACCAAGAACGCTTTTGCGCCGCCTGCGCTGCTTGCGGAGATGCAGGCGCAGCAGCGACCGGCGTCATGCCGCGGCGTCCGTTTGTGTCGCTCCTGCCGTTGCGCTGGTGCTGCTGCCGGGTTCGCCGGGTTCGACACGATGCAGCCGGGGCGCATGGCGCGGCAGCCAGCGAATCCATGCGGGATACCAGCGCAGCAAATGAAAGATGAAAAAGCTGCGGACCAGCCGCCAGCCGCTCCATTCGGTCAGGTCGGAAGCCTTGATCTGTTTGCAGCTGACATCGATCAACTTGTCGAGACGCTCGGCCAGGACACCGTTGAAGTGCCGGTCGCGCACGATCACATTGGCTTCGAGATTCAGCGAAAGGCTCAACGGATCGAGGTTGCTGGACCCGACAGTGCTCCAACGGTCGTCCATCAGGGCGACCTTGCCGTGCAGCGGACGTTCGCAGTACTCGTAGATGCGCACGCCGGCGTTCAGCAGGTGGTGATAGAGCAGGCTGGCCGCGGTCTTGACGATCGGCATGTCGGGCTCGCCCTGCAGGATGAGCCGTACATCGACGCCGCGCCGCGCGGCGCGCCGCATTTCCTGGATCAACCGATAGCCGGGAAAGAAGTACGCGTTGGCGATGACGACGCGATGCTTGGCCGCGCGAATCGCAGCGCGGTAATGGCGTTCGATGTCGTTGGTATGCCGTCGGTTGTCGCGGCTGACGAAGAGCACGTCGGCATTGCCGGAGGGTTTCGTGATGGTCTCGTCGACGTGTTCTTTCGCGGCGCGCAGCCGCCGCCTGAACCAGCCCGCGCCCTTGCCACCGACCGCGATGGCATGCAGCACGAAGCGGTGGATCTCCACCACGATCGGCCCGGTCAGTTCGACGACGTAGTCCTGCTTGGACTTGGGTCCATGTGCGATGAGGTGATCGACCGAGTAGTTGATGCCGCCGACGAAAGCGCGCGTCCCGTCGATCACGACGATCTTCCGGTGCATGCGCCGAAAGATGTTGAGCCGCTGACCGAAGACGCGCTTGCCCGGATCGAACACCCGCACCCGGACGCCGACAGACGTCAGCGAGCCCATGAATTCAGGCGACAGATCGGGCGAGCCGAAGCCGTCGATCATCAGGTCGACCTTGGCGCCCCGGCGGGCGGCCGACACCAGCGCATCGCGCAACCCGCAACCGACCTCGTCCTCGAACAGGATGAAAGTCTCGACGATGACTTCTCGCTCGGCCTGCGCGATGAGCTCGAAGACGCGCGGGAAAAACTCCTCGCCGTTCTCCAGCAGGTCGATGGTATTGCCGGCGATCCAGTGCGCGCTCATGTTGTCACCCGAGTTGATTTACAGGGAAATATCGGCAACCAGCGGCGCGTGGTCGGAGAGGTGCGACCAGGGCTTGCGTGGCAACACGATGGGCGAGTGCACGCCGGCGTTGCGCACGTAGATGCGGTCGAGTTGCAGCATCGGGAAGCGGGCGGGAAAGGTACGCGCGGCGCTTCCGTTGGCCCGCACGAACACCTCATGCAGCGCAGCGCCTTGTTCGAGGATGTCGTGTGCGCGACCGCGCCAATCGTTGAAGTCGCCTGCGACGATCAAAGCGGCGCTGGCCGGCACTTCGTCGCGCACGATGTGGCAGAGCAACTCCAGTTGCTGCTGCCGATGCGCTTCCGCCAGACCCAGATGCGCGCAGATCACATGCACGTCGATCGGACGGCCGGGCAAGCGCAGGACGCAATGCAGAAGACCGCGTTTTTCCGGCCCGGTGATGGAGACGTCGTGGTTCTTGAAATGCACGATCGGAAACTTGGAGAGCACCGCGTTGCCGTGGTGACCCTTCGGATAGACCGCGTTGCGCCCGTAGGCGAACTGCGGCCACATCGTGTCGGCCAGAAATTCGTAGTGCGGCGCTTCCGGCCAGTTGTCGACCTTGCGCGAGTGACGCGAATGCGTCCCGAGCACCTCTTGCAGAAACACGACGTCGGCGCCCACGGTTCGAACAGCGTCGCGAAGCTCGGGAAGGATGAATTTGCGGTTGAGCGCGGTGAAACCCTTGTGGGTGTTCACCGTCATGACCTTGAGAGAGGTGGGTGCAGCTGTCACAGAGAACAGTTGTAAAGGGCATAGCTTCGGTGGACTGTAGGAACGCGCCACCTTCTCCGCCGCCGGGCTCAAACCTTTCTGAAATCTGTCGCGCAAGCCCGCTTCGCTCCTACAGGTATGGCTGCTGCGCCCCGACACGGTGCGCGCCAACCGGGGCTACGGTGAAGTCAGAGCTTTTCGAACGGAAGGGCTCGTCCATCCATTCAGAACTCCGCAAAGGACATTGCCATGAAAAAGCAACGCTTCATTTCCGTACTGACCGCCGCTTTGCTCGGCGTGGGCAGCCTCAGTGCGATGGCGCAAGACAAGCCTGCCGCGCCCGATCCGGCCAAGGGTGGTCAGGGCAGCACGACATCGCTGAAGAACGGGACAACCAACCCACCGCAACGGCCCGATGGCACGGACCCTGTTTCGCGCGACGCCGTCAAGGCCGAAACCCGGGCTGCCAACCGCGCCAAGACCATTCCGACGGGCGAGGCGAGCACCGTGGGGACGATGACGAAGCAGCCCAACGAGACGATGCAGCCGACCGGAGACATGTCGCGTAAGGAGGTCAGCATGGCGGCCCGCAAGACGAAACCGATGCGTGGCGACAAGGTCGAGCGGCCGGACGTGCCGACGAATCCGACAACTGCAGGCGGTACCCCCAAATAAATCTTGCTCGCTCAAGATAAAAAGCCCGCAGCGCTCATCGCGCTGCGGGCTTTTGCATTGGCGATGCAGAGATCAGCCCTTGGCAGGAGCCGATGGGCGATGGCCGTCCGGGCCGCCATGTCCCCAATGGCCACCACGTCCGCGCGGACCACCGTGACCCATGTGCGCGGTCTCGGTGTCGAAGGTCTTTTGCTGATCGGCGTTCAGCGCTGCATAGAACGTCTTCGTGGCTTCTGCGCGCTTGGCGAACATCGCGCTGCGCTCGGCTTGCCGAGCCTGCATGCGTTCCAGTCGCTGCGGTGTCGTCAGCTTGGCGAACTCGGCACGGTCAGGTCGTTGCGGCGGTGGGCCTGCGGGCGGCTGCGTCGACGCGGTGAAGTTGGTCCAGGCGCTCTCTTGCGACGGGTTGAGCTTGAGCTTCTCCTTCATGGCGGCCATGCGCTTGGCACGATGCTCCTGCATGCGGGCAAAACGTTGTGCCGGATCGCCTCGCTCTGCGCGACGATGGTCGGCTGCCGGGCCGGCCTTGCCGATGGGCGCTTGCGCAGCAGGGGTCGTCGGCATCGCGGCTGGCGCCGCGGGGGCTGGTTGGGCAAAGGCAGCTGCCGATGCGAGGGTGGCGGTGGCCAGCATGCTGGCCCAGAGAACACGTTGGCGGAGTTTGATCATGACGTTGCTTCCTTTTGAAGCCTGCCGCGGAAGAGCAGCAGGTGAGGGCAAGTGTGGAAGCGGTCTGTATCGATTCCGTGAGCCCGAAGTGAGCTTGGGTAAAGATCAGTGAACGGCTTCGTGGGTCATTCAGTGGGCCGTCCTCACTCGCACCTAAGGGGAATTGGGCCCACGCCTACAGAGCGAATCAAGCGGCAGGCAAAGAATGAATTGATCAGCCGCAACGTCGGCGAACAACCACTGTGGGGACGTACATGTCAGCGCACGAAGCCGCACGATGGAGAGCGGAGGACCTGGATTTTTCGCGCATCGCGCTCGACGATGTGCGTGCCGATGAAAACCTCTTCTATCTGACGAGCTGCGCGTCTTTCATCGAAAGCGGCTCGGACCTGTACACGCAGAACCTGATCGACTTCTTCGAGGGCGATGCCGAGGTCGCAGACTGGCTGCGCAATCGCTGGGAGCCCGAGGAGCTGGAGCACGGTCGTGCCTTGCGCGCGTACGTAGCGCATGTATGGCCGGAGTTCGCCTGGCAGGCCGCCTTCGATGCTTTCCTGGAGGAATATGCGACCTACTGCAAAGTCGAGTTGCTGGCACCGACCCGTGCCCTCGAGCTGGCGGCGCGTTGCGTCGTCGAAACCGGCACGGCGACTTACTACGGCGCATTGAAGTACAGCACGGAAGAGCCGGTGTTGCATGCACTGGCGGCGCGCATCGCGGCCGACGAGGTCAGCCACTACAAGAACTTCTATCGCTTCTTTCGTCGCTATCGAATTCAGGAACGCACGGGTCGCGCCCGCGTGTTCGCGACCGTCGGGCGACGCACGCTGGAACTCAAAAGCGAAGATGCCGACTGCGCGATCCGGCACGTGCTCAGGGCGCACGCGCCGCAGCATGCCGACGATGCGGCGTATCTGCGGGAGACCAGCGCGCGGATGAACGCGACCATTCGCCGCAATCTGCGCCCGGGTGCCACGCTCAAGATGCTGATGCGGCCACTCGAGTTGCCGCCGACGTTGCAGGCCGCGGTGCAGTGGCCCGTCGAGCAGTTCATGCAGCGCGTCTTCTTGCGCTAGCGGTGTGCCGTCACGGCTGCATCACGGCAGCGCTTCGAGTTCCCACGAGACGTTCTGCCAGGCGATGCCGAAGCCGGCCGGTGCGATGCTTCGCGCGGCTGGATTTCGCAACGCCTCGAGCGCCCATTCGGCCCCCGCCGTGACGCTGTCGATCAGCGGCACCGGAACCTGGCTCGCGATATCGGCAGCCATGCCGGCAAGGCCCGCGCCGCCGAGGATCACGGCCTGCGCCTTGAATCGATCTGCGGCCTGGCAGCAGGCTTCGGCCAGCAGCTTGCGGGCGCCGACAGGGTCCGCCGCGAGCTGCGCGCCGGTCGGCGCCACCGTGTGGATGCCGGCGAGTGTCTGGCCGTGGCCGAGCGCATTGGCCAGCCGCGACAGCATCGGCCGCCAGCGGTCACCGCCGGTCACGATCGCAAAGCGTCCATGCCAGGCAGCCGCTGCAAAAGCCGCTTCTGCCAAACCGCTCACCGGGATGCCGGCGCCATCGCGCAAAGCAAATAGACCGGGGTCGCCGAAGCAGCCGATCAGCACCGCGTCCGGCTTGAGCCCTTGCGCTTGCGCCACCGCCCAACTGTCGAGCACCGCATGGTTGCCGACCGCGTAGCTGGCTTCGTCCGAGATGTAGGGTGCGCCGAAACGCGCGGTCAACGTGTGCACCGACAGGGCGGCACCGGCGGCAGCCTGCACGTGATGCTGCAGAAGCGCAGTGACCGAGGTCGAGATGTTCGGGTTGATGACGAGCAGGTTGGGCATCGCGGCGTCGGTCAGAGGGGCTCGTTGTCGCGAAGACGTTGGTCGTCGGTCACCGCGGCCGGGCAGCGCGTCGACGCAGCAACGCGGCCGAGCCGAGCGCGATCGCCATGACGCCGAACGACACAATCGTAGTCACCGTGCCGAGGGCATAGATCGACGGCGTGGTCACCGTCGAGGTCAGGCCTTGCAGTTCGAGCGGCAGCGTGTTGACGTCGCCGATGGCCTGCGAGGTGCGCGCGATCTCGTCCCAGCTGAGCGTGAAGCCGAACATGCCGATGCCGACGATCGAGGGGCCGATCAAGGGCAGCACGACGAACCGGAAGGCTTGCCACGGCGTCGCACCGAGGTCGCGGGCCGCTTCCTCGTAGGCCGGATTGAAGCGGTTGAAGACAGCGAACATGATGAGCAGGCCGAAGGGCAACGTCCACGTCAGGTGCGCGCCCAGCGCCGAGCTGAAAAGGCCGAGCGCGGTCCCATAGCCTTCGAGCATGTCGGTCGCGCCCATCGATGTCAGTGCTTCCTTGATGCCGGTGTCCAGCAGGCGAAACTGCAGGCCGATGCCCAGCGAAATGATGATCGACGGCATGATCAAGCTCGCCACCGTGATAAAGAAAAGCGCGTTGCTGCCGCTCAGCTTCTTGCGGAACGCGAGACCGGCCAACACCGAGAGCACGACGGTGAAGGCCATGACGACGGCGCCGAGTGCGAGAGAGCGCCTGAAGGCGGCGCCGATATCTACCGTGCCCAGGCCTTCGGCCAGTTTGTAGAACCAGTGCAGGGAGACGCCGCGCAGCGGGAACGTGAGTCCGCCCTCGGGGCCCTGGAAGCTGAGCACGAAGATCGTGATCATCGGGCCGTAAAGGAAGATGACGAACAGGGCGAAGATGATCGCCAGTGGCCAGAAGCCGGGGGAGCGTTGTTCGCCGATGCGGTTGCTCATGGCGTCACAGCTCCTTGCGGATGTCGACGAGGCGCGTCAGGCCCCAGATGATCATCAGCACCACCGCCAACAGAATCATCGCGTTGGCCGCAGCCAGTGGGAACTGCAGGTACGAGGTCTGCACCTGGATGATCTTGCCGATGGAGGCGATCTGCTGGCCGCCCATCACGCCGATGGTGACGAAGTCGCCCATGACGATGGTGATGACGAAGATGGAACCGATCAGGATACCGGTGCGCGACAGCGGCACGATGACGTTCCATAGCGTCTGCCAGCCGGAAGCACCCGAGTCGCTGGCGGCTTCGAGCAGGCTGCGGTCGATGCGCATCATGCTGTTGAAGATCGGCACGATCATGAACATCGTGTAGAGATGCACGAAAGCCAGCACCACCGAGAAATCGGAGAACAGCAGCCACTCGACCGGATGGTCGACCGCACCGACGCCCATCAACGCCTGATTGACCAGGCCGTTGCGTCCGAGCAGCGGCACCCACGAGATCATGCGGATGACGTTCGATGTCCAGAACGGGACAGTGCACAGCACGAAGAGCACCGTCTGCATGGTCGACGATCGCACGTGGAATGCGAGGAAGTAGGCGACCGAAAAACCGATGAGCAGCGTGATGCCCCAGACCAGCAGGCAGAACTTGAGCGTGCTGATGTAGGTGCTGAGCGTGACGCAGAAGTCACCGTTGTCGGTGAGGTGCGAGCAGCCCTCGAAGATGCTCAGGTAGTTGCGCGCCGAGAACGCAGGAATCAGTTCGTATTCGTTGAAGTTCCACAGGCTGACCATCGCGATCAACACCAGGGGGATCAGGAAGAACAGCAGAAACACCAGCGCGAACGGCGCCGCCTGCCACCACGCCTTCACGGTGTGGGTCGGCATCGAAGCGGCATGACCGGAAGTTGCTGGTGCGCTCATGAATCAATTTTGAAAGAGGAGTGTTGCCGAGGCGAGCGAAGCGAAGCCCGTTGGCGGACACCGCGGAACTGGCGTCGCCAGGCCGCAGGTGTCGCCCCCGTCAGGGGGTGGGAGTCGCGACACGCAGTGCGCAGCGACCTGGGGGCGAGCAACACGTCAGGCCGCGACGAACTCGTTCCACTTGCGAACCATGTACTCGTTCTCGTCCATCACCGCGTTCCAGCAGGCGATGCCGCCCATGCGCTCTTCGTAGCTGCCGCCGTCGCGCACCGCGCCGGTCTTGGCCAGCACGTCGCCTTGCGGGCTCTTGATGTCCTGGGTGGCAGGCTTGCCTTCCATCCAGTACGCCCATTCGTAGGCTTCCATCTTCGACTTGGCGGTGTCGAGCACGGCGCTGTAGTAGCCCTGGCGATTCAAGTAGGCACCGGCCCAGCCGTCGAGGAACCAGTTGATGAATTCATAGGCGCCGTCGAGCTTCTTGCCGCTCAGCGTGGCCGGCAGACCGAAGCCGGCGGCCCAGGCGCGATACCCTTCTTTCAGCGGCTGGAAGTTGCAGGCGATGCCCTTGGTGCGAACGGCCGTCACGGCCGGCGACCACATCGACTGGATCACCACTTCGCCCGACGCCATCAGGTTGACGGACTCGTTGAAGTCTTTCCACAGCGCGCGGAACTGGCCGGCCTTCTTGGCTTCGATCAGGGTCTTGATCGTCAGGTCGATCTCGGCCTTGGTCATGTTGCCCTTGTCGGCGTACTTGTGGATGCCCTTGGCCTCCACCACCATGGCGGCGTCCATGATGCCGATCGACGGGATGTTCAGGATCGCGGCCTTGCCCTTGAACTCGGGGTTGAGCAGCTCGGCCCACGACGAGATCGGACGCTTGATGAGGTCGGGGCGGATGCCCAGCGTGTCGGCGTTGTAGGTGGTGGGGATGAGCGACATGAACTGCGTCGGCGTGGTCGAGAATTTCTTCGACTTTTCGCCTTCGAGGTAGATCACCTTCTTGGGCGCGGTGCCCTGGTCGCCGACCTTCTTGCCGGCCACTTCGCCCTTGGTGAAGAGCGAGGTGATCTTGTCGGCGTTCTTGATCTTCTTGGTGTCGATGCCCTTCAGGTTGCCGGTCGGCACGATCTTCTTGAGCGAGAAGAACTCGGTGTCGATCAGGTCGAAGCTGTTGGGCGCGGTCACGGCGCGCTTGGTCACGTCGTCGGTGGTCACGGCCACGTACTGGATCTCGATGCCGGTGTCGGCCTTGAACTTCTCGCCGATCGCCTTGTCCTGGTTGACCGCGGTGCCGAGGTAGCGCAGCACGATCTTTTCCTGGGCATGCACGAAGGGTGCAACGCCCGCGGCGAGGATGCCGGCCATGCCCGCGCCGCCTTGCAGCAGAACGCGACGCTTGACGCCATTGGCAGAAGAGTTGTCGATAGGGTCGGACATGAGGAGGCCTCCAGGTTTGTGGTTTGGGAAAACGAAATACGCGAAGTGCGGATCGAATCGGGTCGGGTCGAGTTGGGTCGAGTTGGGTTGAGGGTGTGCCGCCGCCGTCAGGCGGGGATGACCGCCAGCACCTCGGTGGCGTCGCGGACTGCCGGTGTCGCGCCTGTTGCCGGCGGTGCGCCGCGCTCCGACGGGCGCTTCACGCCCGGACCGAGCACGCGCGCATCGGCTTCGTGCCACGACAGCGTGACCTGCTCGCCCTGTGCATACGGCCGGGCCAGGAACGGCGCTTCGCTCAGCAGCACCGACACGGTCTTGCGCCCCGCTGCGCCCTGCAGCAATTCGAGGCCGAGCAGCACATAGGTGCCCTGGTACTCGACGTCGGTGATCTGCGCGGCCACGGCGCCCGCACCCTTGGCGGGCTCGTTGGCCGGGGTGATCAGCATGTGGTCGTTGCGCACCGCGATCGGACCGTTGGGTGTGTCGATCACGTTGTGCCCGCCCATGAAGCGCGCGACGAATTCGCTGGCCGGGTGGTTGTAGACGTCGTGCGGCGAACCGACCTGTTCGATCAAACCGTGGTTCATGACCACCATGGTGTCGGCCAGCGCCATCGCTTCTTCCTGCGAGTGGGTGACGTGGATGAAGGTCAGGCCCAGTTCTTTCTGCCAGCGCCGCAGTTCGGCACGCATCTGGATGCGCAGGAAGGGGTCGAGAGCCGACAGCGGCTCGTCGAGCAGCAGCACGCGCGGTTCGGTGATCAGCGCGCGCGCCAGCGCCACGCGTTGCTGCTGGCCACCGGAGAGTTCGGCCGGCTTGCGCTCGGCCAGGTGGCCCATGGCCACGCGTTCGAGCAGGTCGCGCGCCTGCTTCTGGCGTTCGACCTTGCCGACGCCTTTCATCTTCAGGCTGAAGCCGACGTTGTCGAGCGCGGACAGGTGCGGAAAAAGCGCGAAGCTCTGGAACATCATGGCCGTGCCGCGCGCCGCGGCAGGCAGGTTGGTGATGTTGCGGTTGTCGAGCAGGATGTCGCCGCTCGACACCGACTCGTGCCCGGCGATCATGCGCAATGTCGTGCTCTTGCCGCAGCCCGACGGGCCGAGCAAACAGCAGTAACTGCCGCTGGCGATGCGCAGGTCGATCTGGTCGACGGCGGCAGGCGTACCGGCAGCGTATTGCTTGGTCAGCGAGACGATTTCGACGGCCGCGGGCGGCAGGGCGGTGACAGCATCCATTGAGTGCGGTTGTGCAAGACATGTGCCAGTTGCGTGAACGGGCTCTCGCACTTTACTGGTGCACCGTCTTGTTCCGCAAGATCTCGCCAGCGTCGAAATGGGGCGTCGGCCTACCGTCCAAAAGCGGTGACCTGACTGGAGCCTGAAGCGGCGCCGCAGCCCGGACGTCCGAAATCGTGCATCGACCGGCGCACAAGATTCCCAAATCAGGGCGGCGCGAACTTGGCAGTGGCTACGTTCTTGAGCAGCGACTCGCGCTGAAAACGGGTCACGCCGCGCACCCCTTCGGCCACCCACTTGGCACGGGCAACGTCGATGCTGCCGTCGCGTTGCCATTTCTCGACGGCGACTTGCGGGTTGTTGAGCATGGCCGCCATCCAGATCGCTTGCGCCGGTTCGAGCCTGGCGGCGCTGCGCTTGAAGTAGCGTTTGGCGGCCGACTCCGCACCGCAAAGGTCGGTGCCCCACGGGGCGTTGTCGAGGTACAGCTGGAGGATGCGCGCCTTGCCCAAGGTCTGTTCCATCTCCACGGCATAGAGCAGTTCGCGCAGCTTGCGCTCGGCGGTACGGTCGCTGCCGGTGACCAGCAAGCGGGCCAGTTGCTGGGTCAAGGTGCTGCCGCCGCGCTCCACCTGGCCGCTCTTCTGGTTGCTGTCGATCGAGGCGGTGAGCTCGGTCAGGTCATACCCGGTGTGGGTGAAGAAGCGCTGGTCTTCGGCGGCGATCACGGCGCGCGCCAGCCAGCTGTCGTTGGCGAGTTTGGCGGGTGCGCCGCAGCTGGTGCGGGCGCCGAGCATCGCTTCGGTGCCGAGCCCTTCGACGGTGAATTGAGCGATGCGCGGCTGCAATGCGAAGGTGCCGGCCGGCAGGGTGAACTGGCCACGCATCGCCAGCGTGCCGCCGATGCGGGCGCGTTGCAGCTCGGGCAGCGCGGGTACCAGCACGGCGTACCAGAGCGCGATCGGTGCGTCGGGCAGGTCGACGTTGATCGGCAGCGACTTGGGCGTCAGGCGACCGTCCCAGTTGCCACGCAGCAAGCTGGGTCCTGCGCCGCCGGCGTTGGCAATCGGCATCGCCTCGAGCGTGCCGGCCAGCGCGTTGCCATCGCGACGCACGGTGGCTGTCAAGCGGTCCAGCCGGATGGGCGCGGACCCCAGCGCCGGGACCGACGCGCTGCACGGCGCGCAGCGAAGCTCGAGCGCGCCGACGCTGTCGTTCCAGGCGAAGTTGACCGTGCCGAACCGCGTGTCGAGCGAGCGGCCGTCGAGCCACGGCGCGAACCACGGCGACGTCGCTACCCGGATCGCCGACGGCACGCTGACATCGAAATCGACCGGGCCGAGCCTGACGCGCGTCTGCCATTCTCCGGCAGCTGGCGCCAGGGTGAAGCGCGCGATCAACGCGGCTGCCACACAGGTGGTGAGGACAAGGGCCAGCAGCCCGAACAGCACGAAACGCAGCGTCTTCTTCACGGTTTTTCCGCCCTCTCTTTAGTCGATGACCTTACATCGGCCTTGTGACGCGGGCGACGGTCATGGCCTCCCAAGGGCCGGTCGAACGACCGCTGGCCGCCGCCCAGTACCAGGCTGAAGTGTCGGTGAAAGAAGCGCCCGTGGCATCGACGATGCGCTCGCAGACACGCAGGGTTTGTCCCTGTTGGTCTGGCTTGCCCGAGGCGTTTCGGGTTGCGTCGCGCTCTGCATTGAAACAGCGCCACAGCCGCTCCTGCGCGTCGCGTTCCAGCCGCGCCCGGACGATGCGATAGCCCAGTGCACGGTAGCAGTCGGCAGCCGGATGCAGCATGCGCGTCGGCGCCTCGACCTGTCGCAGCACGAACATCTGCTCGCCATCGGTCATGCGCGCGATGGCGCCCGGAAAACGATCGGCGAAGCGGTGCTCGACTTCGCTCAGCGCCAGCGGCCGCAGCGGCACGCCGTCCCATTCGCGCGGCCATTCATGGAAGGCGGCGACGGGTCGCGGCGCGACGGGCGGGCTGCGCAGTGCGGCGGCGGTGCTCCATACCAGGCACAACAACATGGCGGCACCGAACAGGCTCTTGTGCACCGCGCGGTGAATGAAGCGATTGGCGAACCAGCGATCAAAGAGCGGTGTCGACACGGCGGCCTCCGGTGGATGTGATCGAGATGGGAAGGGCAGAAGCGGTGACGGCGCGGCGCTGCGCCGCGATGGCCGTCGCGGGCCGACGCGCCATGGCCCAGGCAATGCCGCCACACACCAGCGCGAGCAGCAACAAGCCAAAAGCGTCGTGCGCCCACGGCGCCAAGGCGTGGCCGGCGCCCTCGAATGCGACCAGCACCGCGTTGCGCACGATGTTGCCGAAGAGCACCAGCAGACCGACGACCGGCAACCGCGTCGCGAACTGGCGATCCGTGCGTTGCGCCCACAGTGCGACGACACACGCAGTGAAGTACCCGAGCCACACCATCTGCACGCCGGAGCACGGCGCGTCGACGATGACCATACGGCCGTCGACCAGGAGCGTGCTGCCTTCGCGCATCACTTCGAAGCCGGGCGCCAGCAGCCAGCGACTGGCCTCGGCCGTGACCAAGCGCAGCGGGTAGCCCGCATAGAACTGCAGCGACGAGAGCAATGGCAGCGCGAGCACGGCAAGGCCTGCCACCGGCAGCGCGGCGACGCGCTTGGGCAGAAATGCGATGAGTCCGCAGGCCAGCGCCAACACCGCGAGCAGACCGGCTGCGAGCGGCGGCAAAGCAGGCAAGGGGCCTAGCCCGGTGCGGGCCACCGCGGCGAGCAGCGTGCCGCACGTCGCCAGCAGCATCCATCCGAGCCGCGGCGCCGCGCGCAACTCGTGTCGCAGCTGCCAGACCAGCGCCGCCAGCGAAGCCAGCGCCAGCGCACCGAGCGGATCGTCCGAGCCGTCGCGCATGCGGGCGACCATCCAGCACCAGGTCGGTGTCAGTGCGGCGAACTGCAGCGCTAGCCAGCCGGCAGCCGGCAGTCGATCTACGTGGATGCTCCAGTCGACGAAGCGTGGATGGTGCTGTGCGAAATGAGCGAGCGTCATGACGTTCGATCGTTCCGTTCAAGCCGTGAAGCGGCGGTCGTCGTGCCGGCGTGCGCGGCGGCGCAGCATCGCGAGCATCGACAGCACCACTGCGATGGCGCCGAGCG
>CAXTCC010000017.1:4859-33831 GCA_964242015.1 uncultured Variovorax sp. | reverse complement strand
ATGCTGGTTCATGCCCATGCGGCCGGTGACGCCGTGCATGATGATTCCGAGTCGTTGGGTCGCCATTTCAGTGTCCTTGTGGTGCGATGTTCTTGACGAATGTCTTGTGTTGTCTTGTGTGTTGTCAGGCGCCGGCGAGCGGCTGAAGCGTGGCCCAATCGGGGTAGGCGCTGGCAGCGAAGCCGGGTGCGGCAAGCGACGTGATGTCGAGCATGCCGTCGCGCACAGCAAGCCGTACCTTGTCGCCGCTGCCTTCGTAGAGCCCGGGTTGCGCGCGTAGAAAGGCTTGCGCCTCTGCCGTGCTGCCGCCCTGGCCGCTGAAGCCGTCGACGTAGTGATGGCCGTTGCGCTCGACGTGCGTGAGCCCGATCAGGTTCACCAGTGCCAGGTCTTGCTGCACCGCGAGGCCGGCCTGCGTGGTCAGGTCTTCGGCCGACATGAAGTAGTTCGCTGGCCGGCCCTCTGCCGTGGCTTGCAGGTTGAGTTGCCTGCAGCGCGCGGCGTTGAGCAGCGAGCGGTAGATGCCCTTGCAATCCTTGCTCGACACGCCGGTGTAGCCACAAGACAGCGCTTGCGGAAAGGCATCGAGCGTGCCGTCGGATTCATCGATGAGCACCGGCCGCATCGCGGCGAGCGCACGCACGTCGCTTTGCAACGCGGTGGCACGCGGCAGTGGCTGTTCGACGTAAAGGGTCGAGGCTGCCAACCGCTTCAACGCAGGCGTTGCTTGCACCTGTTGCCAGAAATACGCGGCAGCTTCAGCATCGGCAAACTGTTCGTTGCCATCGAGTGTGACGACGTAGTCGGGCACGCTGTCGATCACAGCGGCGATGCGCGTCAGCCGTGCCAGGTCCTGCTCTGCGTTGCCAGCGACCTTGAGCTTGAAGTAGCGGCAGCCGGTCGCGGCGACGACTTCTTCCAGCGTCTCTGGCAACCCGTCGCCGACGCGTTGCTGCACATCGGCCGCCGTGATTGAATCGACCAGGCCAACCGTATGGCGCAGCGCGATCCGGTTCGCCGGCGCGAGCGAAGCGAGGAAGCTGGCGAAGTCGAACTCGCCGAGGTCTGGCGTCAGCGTCGCATCGATGCCGGGCAGGTTGCGCTGCACCGCTTCATAGAACGAAACGCCTTGGGCGCGACACAGCGCATCGAGCAGCGCACGGTCGATCAGTGCCGGGCCGAAGCAGGCGATGAGCGGGTTGAGCTGCTGCGCCGCAGCGGCCTCGATCTGCTGCTGGTAGTTCGCTGAGAAGTGCGCGAATGCAGAGCGCGAATCAGCGCCGGCGAGATAGGCGCCCTTCGCCAATCGCAGCGAGGTGCGCAGCTGATCGAAGTTGTCGTCGTTGCTGAGCGCGAGGTTCTTGTCGAACCACTTGGGTGCCAGCAGTTCCGCCGAAGCGCCCTCGGCTTCGACACCATCGTCGGTGCGGATGCGCACGCGCACGAAGGCTTGCGGACATGCCGTCAGCGTGACGACACCGAAGCGAAAAGGCATGCGCATCTTCACGCCGCGCTCGAATAGCTGGATGTCGAGGATGCGAAATGGAATGGACATGACGACCCGTAAGAGACCTGTGAAGCAGAAGCTGTGAGCAGAACGCCGAGTAGAGAAAGCTCAGGCCAGCGCTTCGCGCAAGCCCTTCAAGTAGCCGGCCGAGAACGCGGCAACGCCCGGGCCGTCCGGCACATAGTCGAAAGGCTCGACGCCGATGGCACCCGCATAGCGATGGCGTTTCAATGCCGCGAAGATCGGCGCGAACTGCATGTCGCCTTGGCCCGGGCCGCGGCGGTTCGGGTCGTTCACCTGGATGTGGCCGATGAGCCCGGTCGGCAACCAGCGGTCGATCAGGTCCGGCACGCTCTCGCTTTCGCTCAGGCCCGCCGCACTGCAATCGATCATCGTGCGCAGGTTGGGGTGGTTGATGGCGCGCACCACGTCGGCAGCCTGGGCGACGGTGTTCAGCATGGCAGTCTCGTGCGGCGACAGCGGCTCGATGCAATAGACGACGCCGTTGGTCGCCGCCGATTCGGCGACACGTGCCAGTCCGTCCTGCAGGCGTGCCAACGCGATGGCGTGGCTCTCCCCCGCGGCGATCTGACGTTGCTTGGGCGAGCCGTGTACCAGCACCATGCCGCCCAGTTCGGCACACAGGCCCGTCAGGCGCGTCATCACCTCGAGCGTGCGGGCACGCAACGCGGCATCGGGGTCGGTGAGCGACAAACCTTCGGGCTTCACCAGCAGCCAGTGCAGGCCGGTCACGATCAAGCCGAACGACTCGATGGTCGCGCGGATGCGCGACGCTTCGCTCGACGTGATCTTCTCCGGCGCATCGCTCAGCGTGAACGGCGCCACTTCGAGCCCGTCGTATCCGAGCGCGGCGGCCAACTCGCATTGCTTTTCCAGCGACATGCCGGCCAGCACTTCGTTGCACAGAGCGATCTTCATGAGGGTTGCCGTGAAACGAGCGACTTGACCGTGCGGCTGAAGCCACCGGTGATGGTCTGCACGAGTGCCTTGAAAGCCGGCACGTAGAGCAGGATCGTGAAGATGGTGACCGTCGCGAAGCCGATGCAGATCGGCCGCGTGAAGAAAGGCGCCAGGCTGCCGTCCGACAAGACCAGGCCGCGACGCAGGCTTTTGTCGAGCAGCGGGCCGAGTACCAGCCCGAGCACGAAGGGCGCCATCTGGTAGCCGCGGCGCCGCAAGAAGAATGCGCCGATGCCGATGACCAGCATGCAATAGATGTCGAACAGCCGTGACGCGCTGGCGAAGGCGCCCACGGTGCACAGCAGGAAGATGATCGGCATCAGCACCGTGCGCTTGATGCGCAGCACCAGCAGCAACGGCTTCACCAGGAAGAGGCCGAATATCAGGATGCTGATGGTGGCGAGCGAGGTCATCGCGACCACGTCGTAGACGAACTGCGGGTGCGAGATCATCATCATCGGACCCGGCTGGATGCCGTGGATGATCATCGCGGCCATCAACACCGCCGACGGTGCCGAGCCCGGAATGCCGAGTGCGAGCGCCGGAATGATGTGACCGGGAATCGACGACATGTCGCCGGTCTCGGCGGCCATCAAGCCGTCGATCGAGCCCTTGCCGAAGAGTTCTTTCTCTTTGCTCGCGGCTTTGGCCGCGGCGTACGACATCCAGGCACCGGAGTCTTCGCCGACACCGGGCATGAGGCCGGTGAGCACGCCGATCACGCCGGAGCGCAAGACGGTCGGCCAGTACTGCACCACCTCGCGAAAGCGCGGCAGCACCGAGTCGCGCAACTCGACCATCTTCTTTTCGACCGGGTCGGCCAGCGTGGTCAACACCTCCGCGAAGCCGAAGGCGCCGACCAGCGCCGGGATGAGAGAGATTCCGCCCGAGAGCTGGTCCCAGTCGAAGGTGAATCGGTTGTACGCGTACAGGCCTTCCTGCCCGATCTGCGCGACGAACAGGCCGAGCGCGCCCATCAGCCAGCCCTTGAGCGGGTCGTCGCCGACGATGCTGCCCGACATCGCAACGCCGAAAAGCGCGAGCCAGAAGAACTCGTACGCACCGAACGACAACGCGACTTCGGCCAGCAGGGGTGTGAAGGCCGCGAGGCACAGCACGCCGAACAGCGTGCCCATGAACGCGCCCGATGTCGCGATGCCGATGGCGCGCCCGGCCTCGCCGCGGCGTGCCAGCGCGTAGCCGTCGGCGCAAGACGCCGCGTTGGCAGCGGTACCCGGAATGTTCAGCAGGATGGCCGTGCGCGAGCCGCCGTACAAGGTGCCGACATACGAGCAGATCAGGATCAGGATCGCATCGTTGGCCGGCAGCTTGATGGTGAGCGTGGTCAGCAACGCGATGCAGAGCGTGGCCGACAAGCCCGGCAGGCAGCCGACGATGATGCCGATCAACGCGCCACCGAGCCCGAAGGTGATCGACGTGATGTTGAGGAAGCCGAGATAGGCGTGACCGAGGAGCGCGAGGCCGTCGAACATGGTGATCTTGCTGAATTCAGGTCAGGTGCATCAAGGCAGATGAACCAGGAACAGTTCCTGGAACACGAGCGTGATGACGATGCCGGCTCCGAGGCCGATGGCCAGCGTCTTGCAGAAGATCGCCAGCGTGAGCGACTCACCCGCGACCTTGCGCTGAACATGCTGCAGGCTCAGGATCGCGATGGTCACGAACGTCGCTGCCGCAGCCCAGAAGGGCAGGCCATGGCCCACGAGGCCGACGGCGAACGCCACGCACAGGCCCACCACCAGCGCGATGCGCTTCTTCTCGACGCTGCTTGTGGCATGGGTTGCAGATGCAGCATCGCTGGCATGCGTCGCGATACGGCGCCAACTGCGCAGCGCCAAAAGGAACCCGAGCAACACCGTCACGATGCCGAGCAAGCCGGGCAACAGCCCGGGCGCGGTGTACGGATTGATGTCCTGCTTCTCGAGCCGGTCCATGCGCAGCGAGCCGATCAGCACGGCAGCGCCGAAGATCATCCATGCGAAGGCGGCGATCAGGTCGGAGCGCGGGCTGGCGGCGCGCGCTTCTTCAGGCGGTGAGGTCGGCAGTTCAGACGACTGCGACGGCACCGTCGCGGACGAGGCAGGGGGTGTCATGGACGCGGATCAAGGCTTGGGAATGCCGACCGTGTCGGGCGAGACCTTGGCCTTGCCGGCGCCGAACAGCATCCACGCATTCGCCTGAATCGCCGGCATCACCGCCTTCTGCGCCGCCTCGCCGGAAGTCGGCAAGAACAGGGCGCCGCGGCTGCTCGCGTACTTCTTCAGTGCTTCGCTTTTCGGGATGTTTTCTTCCCAGATCTTCTGCACCGTCTTCACGACTTCGTCGGGCACGCCCTTGGGAATGAAGATGCCGAAGTAGTTGGCCGGTGCAGTGAACCCCGGGATGGTTTGCGACAGCGGCTGGATGACGCCGAATCCTTCGAGGTCAAGCGGCTTGTCGCTGACGGTGGCGAGCGGCCGCAGGCGCTTGCCGCGGATCATGTCGGCCTGCTCGACGGCCAGTTGCGTGGTCACTTCAGCCTCGCCCGACACGGTCGCAACGACCGCCGGGTTGCCGCCGTCGTAGGGCACTTCGCGGTATTTGACGCCGGTGGCACCGGCGATGAAGTCCATCGCGTTGTGGCCCGCGGAGGTGACACCGGCCGTGGCCACGGTGACCTTGCCGGGCTGCGCCTTCATGGCGTCGATCAAGTCCTTCGCGGTCTTGTACGGCGTCGCCGGATTGACGCCGATCACCTGGATGTTGGCGACGGTCAGGAAGATGTTCCAGTCGCTCATCTTGGTCTGCAGCGAGCCCAGCGTTTCGTAGGTGCCCAGATCTTGCGCGGCGCCTGCCGTCCACGTGTAGCCGTCCTTGGCAGCGTCGAGTGCGCTCTTGGTGCCGATGGCACCCGACGCACCCGGCTGATTGATGATGACGACGGTCTGGCCGAGCGCCTTCTCGATTTCGCCTGCGGTGACGCGCGTCACCTGGTCGGTCGAGCCGCCGGCGGCCCAGGGCACGATCAGATTGATGGGGCGTGAAGGCTTCCATTGCGCCAACGCACCGGAGGCAGCGGCAGACAGGACGGCGACGACAAAAACCCGGCGGGCCAGGTTGCGAACGGAATCGGCATGCTTCACGAAGGTCTCCAGTTATGTTTTTAATTCACTAGTGAGTGAATTCTCGCGAGCGAGAACCGGAGCGTCAACGGACTCGCGATGTCAGTCCCTCAGTACATACCCTAGGATCACATCGCACATGTGCGAGAGGCGCTCGCTGCGTGCTTTGCGCGTCATGAGATCGCGCCCGAAGATCGCCGACAACGTGTAGTTGTTCGACAGATAGAAGTAGGCGATCCCGGCGATCGAGATATAGAGATGCACCGGATCGACGCCGCCGCGAAACACGCCCTCCTTGCGGCCGCGCTCGAGGATGTCGCCGAGTGTCTGGATCAATGGCGAGTTCATTTCTCGCACGCGCTTGGACTTTTCCAGGTGGCGCGCCTGATGCAGGTTGGCGCTGTTGAGAAGGGTGATGAACTCGGGATGTTCGAGGTAGTAGTTCCAGGTGAACTCCATCAGGCGGCGCACGGCGTCTGCTGGCGGAAGATCGAGCAGGTGCAACTCCTGCTCCGCCTTGCGAATGTTGGCGTAGGCACTCTCCAGCACCGCAAGGAACAGGTCGTCCTTGCTGCTGAAGTAGTAGTAGATCAACCGTTTGTTGAGGCCCGCACGTTCCGCGATGCTGTCGACGCGGGCACCGGCCAGCCCCAGCAGCGCGAACTCTTCGCGAGCAGCGTCGAGGATCGCTTGTTGCGATCTGTCGGCGTCCCTGAGGCGTGGCTCGGGCGTGATGGCTGCAACGGATTTCATGCGTTCTTTTAACTGTTTGGTTAATTAAAGCCAACCCCATTTTTCCCTGACGATAATCGTCGGCATCTCTTCATCTACTCAATCGGGCGTGGCATGCAAAAGCAGCAGACAGCGGGGCACTTGATCGTCGAATGCCTCATCGAACAAGGGGTCGAAATCGCGTTCGGCGTGCCGGGAGAAAGTTTTCTCGCGGTGCTCGACGGCTTTCATGCCTACGACGACCGCATTCGGTTTGTCGTGAATCGACAGGAGGGCGGCGCCGCCTTCATGGCCGATGCGCACGGGCGGCTCACCGGGCGCCCCGGCATCTGCTTCGTCACGCGTGGCCCAGGCGCCACCAACGCATCGATCGGCGTGCACAACGCGTTCCAGGATTCGACGCCGCTGGTGCTCTTCGTGGGCGACGTGGGCAGCGATTTTCGGGATCGTGAGGCTTTTCAGGAGGTCGACTACGGCAGCTTCTTCGGACCGAGCACCAAGGGCTTCGCCAAGCGCGTGGAGCGCATCGACGATGCGAGCCGCATTCCGGAATACATCGCGCGCGCTTTTTCCACGGCGATGAACGGACGGCCCGGACCCGTCGTGCTGGTGCTGCCCGAAGACATGCTGCGATCGATGACAAACGCGCGCCCGCTCGGTCGCGTCGAGGCGGTGCAGCCGTGGAGCGATCCAGGGTCGTTGCGCACGTTGCGCGAGTTGTTGATGAAGGCGCAGCGGCCGTTCGTGATCGCGGGCGGCAGCGGCTGGACGACCCAGTCGGCGCAGGCACTGCAACGCTTCGCCGAGAACTGGAAGCTGCCGGTCGGCAATGCGTTCCGATTTCAAGATACGTTCGACAACCACCATCCGCTGTATGCAGGAGACGTCGGCATCGCGATCAACCCGAAGCTCGCCGCGCGCATCAAGGACAGCGATCTGATCATCGCGATCGGACCGCGTCTGGGCGAGATGACGACGGGCGGCTACACGCTGCTCGAAGCACCCAGGGCGAAGCAGACGTTGGTGCACATTCATGCCAGCGCCGAGGAACTCAATCGCGTCTATCAGGCCGACCTCGCCATCAACGCCGGCATGAGCGCGGCGGCGCGAAGCCTCGAGGTGCTGAGTGCGCCCACCGAAGTGCCATGGGAAGACTGGACTGCGGCGGCCCACGCCGACTACCTCGCCAACCTGGTGCCGCAACCGTTGGCCGGACTGCCCGCCGACAAGCCGCGTGGTGCGGTCGACATGGCCGAGGTGGTGGCGCTGCTGCAAAAGCATCTGCCGCACGATGCCGCCATCACCAATGGCGCCGGCAACTTCGCGAGCTGGGTGCATCGCTTTTTTCGCTATCACGGGCTTGCCAAGGGCCACAAGACGCAGCTGGCGCCGACCAGCGGCGCGATGGGCTACGGCGTGCCCGCCGGCATCGCGGCCAATCTGACAACGGGCCGCATCGCCTTCACGATCGCCGGCGACGGCGACTTTTTGATGAACGGGCAAGAGCTCGCGACGGCGTCGCAGCACGGAGGTAAAAGCATCATCGTGCTGCTGAACAACGGCATGTTCGGGACCATCCGCATGCACCAGGAGCGCGAGTACCCGAACAAGGTGAGTGGCACCGCATTGCGCAACCCGGACTTCTGCGCGCTGGCCCGTGCCTACGGCTATGCGGCCGAGAAGGTGACTGCCACGTCGCAGTTCGAAGCAGCGCTGCTGCGTGCTTTGGAAGCCGACACCGGCACATTGATCGAGATACCGCTCGATGCGGAGATCATCTCGACACGCGGCACCTTGTCTTCGATCACCAAGGCGGCACAGGCGCGGCCCGACTGAAGAGGCCGCACGCAAGACGAAAAAAAGCCGGCATGCGCCGGCTTTCCCATTTCAGGCGCGCAGAGCGCCCGAGGCTTACTTGACGTGCTTGCCGATCAGCGAAGCCAGTTCGAACATCGACACTTGCGGCTTGCCGAAGATTTCCTTCAGCTTGGCGTCGGCGTTGATGTTGCGCTTGTTGGCCTTGTCTTGAAGGTTGTTCTTCTTGATGTAGTCCCACAGCTTGCTGACGACTGCGGTACGCGGCAGCGGCGTGGAGCCGACGACAGCGGCGAGTGCCGGGCTGGGGGTCAAGGCCTTCATGAAGGCAGCGTTGGGCGTGCGCTTCTTGGCGGGTGCGGCCTTCTTGGCAGGAGCCTTCTTCGCTGGAGCAGCCTTCTTTGCGGGCGCAGCCTTTTTCGCAGGAGCAGCCTTCTTTGCCGGAGCAGCCGCTTTCTTGGCCGGAACAGCCTTCTTTGCGGGAGCCTTTTTGGCCGGAGCCTTTTTTGCAGTTGCCATGGTTTGATTTCCTTTTTTGGTTGGACATTCACCAATGAAAAACAGCGTCTCCACTGGCACTGCGGATGCTAAAGGAGAAAAAACGCGTTTCCAAGGGAAAAAGCGACTTTTTCATTGGAGCCTGTTGTTTTTTCAGAGGAGAAACACAGCGAAAACGAAGGGTGTGCCGACAGACGGCGACCTATGATTTCCCGGATCGCGTTGGCCAGGTTGCGAGCATCACGCCCGCGAGTGCCGCCGCGAACGCCACCAGCTGCAGCATCGACAGGCTTTCGCCGAGCACCAGCACGCCCACCAGCGCTGCGCTCACGGGCAGCAGCACGGTGAAAACGCCGGCCTGCGATGCAGGCACGTTGCGCAGGCCTGTCATCCAGAGCCACACCGTCCAGATACTCGCCGCCATCGCATAGACGACGAGCAAGAGCCACGTGCCGACGTGTACCGACGCGAAGTCGAATCGCCATGCGAACCAGAGGCCGAACGGCGTAGACAACGCGAAGCCCCACAGGTTGATGAGCGAAGAGATGCGCTTGGGCCCGAGCCGCCCCGTCAGCGATTTGCCGATGACCGCATAGGCCGACTCGCACAGCACCGCGCAGAACACCAGCAGGTTGCCGAGCCATGGCATGCCGCTGCTTTGAGCTGCACCAGTTGGTGGTGCTGCGTGCACAGGCGCGAAGGCCAGCAGCGCGATGCCCGCGGCAGCACAGCCGATGGCGCCGGCGATGCGCAGCGTGATGCGCTCGCGCAAGAAGATCCAGCTCGTCACCGCGACCACTGCCGGGATCGACGCCATGATCACGCCGGCCGACACCGCGCTCGTCATGCTCACGCCGAAGAGCATGCAGATCGAGAACATGAAGTTGCCGAGGAACGATTCGAGAAAGACGAGGCCGCGCGTGCGCCGCGTCATGGGCGGTTCATCGACGGGCCGCTTCAACCAATGCGGCATGGCCAGGGCCGCGATGCCGAAGCGCATCCAGGCGAGCAGCAACACCGGAATGGCGGCCACCAAGGGCTTGGACAGTGCGACATAGCCGCCGACGAGCGACATGCTCAAGGCAAGGCAGGCATAGGCCACGAGGCGGCCGGGTGCTGGCGTGACGGACGCCGTGGAAACGATGGGGTTCACTAGACTGACGCGATTGAAATCAATGGATTGATGATGCCCGATGAAGTTGCGGGGCCCGTCGAAGCGGACGGCGCCGTTCGCCATGTGTTCGTGTACGGCACGCTGCGCCGCGGCGGCAGCAACGACATCGAGCGCTATCGGCCGGTGCCGCAGTTCGTCGGTGTGGGGCGCGTTGCGGGCACGCTCTATGACCTCGGCGCGTACCCCGGTGCCTTGCTGGCCGGTGCGTCACAAGGGGGCGGACGGCGTGCGGTTCATGGCGGTTTGATTCACGGCGAGATCTATCGCATCACCGGTGCCGTGGAGGCGGCGTTGGATGTGCTCGAAGAAGTGCGCGACGACGGGAGCGGCGAGTACGTCAAGCGGGAAATCGACGTGGCGTTAGCCGACGCCATTGAAGCCATTGAAGCCATTGAAGCCGATGGAGCAGTTGGAGCAGCTGAAGCCGATAAGAGCGCCGAGTCAGTCGATCGGATCAGAGCAGGCGCGCGAACGTTGCGCTGCCTCGTCTACGAGATTCACCCTTCTCGTGTTTTGGAGCGGGTCGTCATCGAAACCGGCGACTGGTTTCAGCGGAACTGATGCGAAAGCGCCCGGCATGTTTCACGAGCGAAGAATCGGTTGCACATTGCGGAATCCAGAGTTGGTGCAGCGCAATAATTTTTCTCAATATAAGAAAAATTATTCCGCATTGAGAAAAGACGCTGTAAGTCATTGATTTCGCTCAAGGAAAAATATGTCTTCTATAAGACATAAGACTTTGGCTTCGCGTTAGAGTTTGTGCCATGGCGGAAGCGCCAACAGATTCAAACCGATCAATCAATCAACCTCACGGAGTGACCATGCCCCAGACCCTGACCGAACAACTCAGCCGCGAACAGCAGATCGCCGCCCTCGAAAAAGACTGGGCCACCAACCCGCGCTGGAAGGGCATCAAGCGCGGCTACAGCGCCGCCGACGTGGTGCGCCTGCGCGGCTCTGTGCCGATCGAACACACGCTGGCGCGCCGCGGTGCCGAGAAGCTGTGGGATCTGGTCAACACCGAGGCCTACGTCAACTGCCTCGGCGCACTGACCGGAGGCCAGGCGATGCAGCAGGTCAAGGCCGGCGTGAAGGCGATCTACCTGTCGGGCTGGCAAGTGGCCGCCGATAACAACAGCTACGCATCGATGTACCCCGACCAGTCGCTGTACCCGGTCGACTCGGTGCCGACGGTGGTCGAGCGCATCAACAACACCTTCCAGCGTGCTGACGAAATCCAGTGGTCGAAGGGCACGAACCCGGGCGACAAGGGCTACATCGACTACTTCGCGCCGATCGTGGCCGATGCCGAAGCCGGCTTCGGCGGCGTGCTGAACGCGTTCGAACTGATGAAGGCCATGATCAAGGCCGGCGCCGGCGGCGTGCACTTCGAAGACCAGCTCGCGTCGGTCAAGAAGTGCGGCCACATGGGCGGCAAGGTGCTGGTGCCGACGACCGAGGCTGTGCAAAAGCTGATCGCGGCCCGCATGGCAGCCGACGTTTGCGGCACGCCGACCCTGGTGATCGCCCGCACCGATGCGGAAGCTGCCGACCTGATCACCAGCGACTACGACGAGAACGACAAGCAGTTCATCACCGGTGAGCGCACGGCAGAAGGCTTCTATCGTTCGAAGAAGGGCATTGACCAGGCCATCAGCCGCGCCATCGCCTATGCGCATTACGCCGACCTGGTGTGGTGCGAAACCGGCACGCCCGATCTCGAGTTCGCCAAGAAGTTCGCCGACGCCGTGCACAAGGTTCACCCCGGCAAGATGCTGGCGTACAACTGCTCGCCGTCGTTCAACTGGAAGAAGAACCTCGACGACGCCACCATCGCCAAGTTCCAGAAGGAACTGGGCGCGATGGGCTACAAGTACCAGTTCATCACGCTGGCCGGCATCCACTCGATGTGGTTCAACATGTTCGACCTGGCGCAAGACTACGTGGCGCGCGGCATGTCGGCCTATGTCGAGAAGGTGCAAGAGCCCGAGTTCGCGGCACGCGAGCGCGGCTACACCTTCGTGTCGCACCAGCAGGAAGTCGGCACCGGCTACTTCGACGAAGTGACGACGGTGATCCAGGGCGGCAAGTCGAGCGTGACGGCGCTGACCGGTTCGACCGAGGAAGAGCAATTCCACTGATCTTTGAGTTCGCGGCAAACGCGATCGCGAACCTGAACGAAGCCCGGCCTTGGCCGGGCTTTTTCGTGGCCGCGGCTAGAATCTTCGCTTCCATCCGCAACAAGGGCGAGAAAGGCACTTTGGTTATGACACCGCGAACTACGCCGCAAGCCATCAGCGGTCTTTTCCTGAACGGACGAGGCCGGTAGCCCGCGCACGCTGGTTTTTCCAGCCATCAAGCCAATGCAAAGCGCGGTCGATCACCGCGCTTTTTTGTTTTCTGCCCCGAGGTTTTCACATGATTCAGATCACGCTTCCCGACAACTCGCGTCGCGAGTATCCCGGCCCGGTTTCGGTCGCCGAAGTCGCTCAATCCATCGGCCCCGGCTTGGCCAAGATGACCGTGGCCGGCAAGGTCGACGGGTTGCTGGTCGATGCCAGCGACATCATCGACCACGATGCCAAGCTGCAGATCATCACGCCGCGTGATGAGGAGGGGCTGGAGATCATTCGCCATTCGACGGCGCATCTGGTCGGCCATGCGGTGAAGCAGCTGTATCCGACGGCGATGATGGTGATCGGACCGGTCATCGAAGAAGGTTTCTACTACGACATTTCCTACGAGCGGCCGTTCACGCCCGACGACGTGGCCGCCATCGAAGCGCGCATGCGCGAGCTGATCGCGCAGGACTACGACGTCGTCAAGAAAATGACGCCTCGTGCCGAGGTCATCGACGTCTTCAAGGCACGTGGAGAAGACTACAAGCTGCGTCTCGTCGACGACATGCCCGACGAGCAGTCGATGGGCCTGTACTACCACCAGGAATACGTCGACATGTGCCGCGGCCCGCACGTGCCGAACACGCGCTTCCTCAAGGTTTTCAAGTTGACGAAGCTGGCGGGCGCCTATTGGCGCGGTGATGCCAAGAACGAGCAACTGCAGCGCATCTATGGCACGGCCTGGGCCGACAAGAAGCAGTTGGACCAGTACGTCCAGCGCATCGAGGAAGCCGAGAAGCGCGACCACCGCAAGCTGGGCAAGGAACTCGACCTGTTCCACATCGACGAGGTGGCGCCGGGCGTCGTGTTCTGGCACCCGAAGGGCTGGGCGATGTGGCAAGAGGTCGAGCAGTACATGCGCCGCGTGTACCGCGAGACGGGCTACCAGGAAGTGAAGGGTCCGCAGATTCTCGACAAGAGCCTGTGGGAAAAAACCGGCCATTGGCAGAACTACCGCGAGAGCATGTTCACGACCGAATCGGAGAAGCGCGAATACGCGTTGAAGCCGATGAACTGCCCCGGCCACGTGCTCATTTTCAAGAGCGACTTGCGCAGCTACCGCGATCTGCCGATTCGTTATGGCGAGTTCGGTCAATGCCACCGCAACGAGCCGTCCGGCGCGCTGCACGGGATCATGCGAGTGCGCGGTTTTACGCAGGACGACGGCCACGTGTTTTGCACGGAGGACCAGATCCTCGACGAATGCGTGGCCTACACGGCCAAGCTGCAAAAGGTCTACGCCGACTTCGGCTTTGGCGAGATCTTGTACAAGGTCGCGACGCGCCCAGAGAACCGTGTCGGCTCCGAAGAGTTGTGGGACAAGGCAGAGCATGCCTGCATGGAGGCGTTGCGCCGGTCGGGCGTTGACTTCATCATTTCACCCGGCGACGGCGCTTTCTACGGCCCGAAGATCGAATACACGCTGAAAGATGCGTTGGGCCGTCAATGGCAGTGCGGCACGATGCAGGTCGACTTCAACACGGCGGAGCGCCTCGGCGCCGAGTACGTGACCGAGACCAGCGGTCGCGCCAGCCCGGTCATGCTGCACCGCGCGATCGTCGGCAGCCTGGAGCGTTTCATCGGCATGCTGATCGAACACCACGCTGGCGCGATGCCTGCGTGGCTGGCGCCGGTGCAGGTCGTGGTGCTCAATATCAGCGAAGGGCAGGCCGATTACGCTGCAGAAGTGGCGAAAACGCTGCAGGATCAAGGGGTTAGGGTTCAGCTCGACCTGCACAACGAGAAGATCACGTATAAAATAAGGAAGCATTCGTTGCAAAAGCTCCCGTACATCCTCGTCGTAGGCGACAAGGAAAAGGAAGCAGGTGCCGTCGCAGTGCGCGCCCGAGGCAATCAAGACCTCGGTGCAATGTCCCTCGATACGTTCAAACAGCGCCTCGTTCAGGACATTGCCGACAAGCGTTGATTTGTCCTGGAAACACCCCATGTGTTTCTGTCAAACGTACCGCTTGTCCGCGAGGGCTGAACGGTGTTCGCTACAGATTCTGTAGCAAATTTTGAAGGATTCTGACCATCGCTACTGCATTTCGCGACCGCCGCCACCGCGAGGAACGCCAACACCGCCTGAACCGGGAAATCATGGCCCCGGAAGTCCGCCTGATCGGCCCGGAAAACGAGCCATTGGGTGTTGTGAGTCTTGTCGAGGCCCTGCGCCTGGCCGGTGAACAAGACGTGGATTTGGTAGAGGTCGTGGCTGCGGCCAACCCGCCGGTCTGTCGACTGATCGAGTACGGCAAGTTCAAGTACCACGAACAGAAGAAGGCTGCCGAGGCGAAGTCTAAGCAGAAGGTCATCGAGGTCAAGGAAATCAAGTTCCGACCCGGTACCGACGATGGTGACTACAACATCAAGATGCGCAATATCAAGCGTTTTCTTGAAGAGGGCGACAAATGCAAGATCACGCTGCGCTTTCGCGGTCGCGAGATCACGCACCAGGAGCTCGGTCTTGCCCTCTTGCAACGCATTCGCGATGAATTGGGTGATCTGATCATGGTCGAGCAGTTTCCGAAGCTGGAAGGCCGCCAGATGATCATGATGATCGCGCCGGGCCGGAAGAAGGCTGGGGCGCCGGCCAAGCCAGCGGCGGAATCCGCGGCACCCGCAACGGCCTCGGCCTGAGCGATTTGAAGTATTAGCTGGATTAGGCGAGTTGCAGGAATTTCGCGGTTGCCCGTGCTGGAAAGCGCAGGCAGCAGCGAGATAAAGAAGTGTCTCGGGGCCAACAAGTCCGTGGAATATCCGCGGCGCCTCACGAGCACAATTAAAGGAGCATTACATGCCCAAAATGAAGACCAAGAGCAGCGCGAAAAAGCGTTTCCGCGTTCGTCCAGGTGGCACCGTCAAGCGCGGTCAAGCCTTCAAACGTCACATCCTGACCAAGAAGACCACCAAGAACAAGCGTCATCTCCGTGGTGCAGTCGCAGTGCATGAAACCAACATGGTTTCTGTCGCCGCGATGTTGCCTGGCCGTGGCATTTAACCCAGACGAACAAGGAGTACACACATGCCTCGCGTCAAACGTGGTGTAACGGCTCGCGCCCGCCACAAAAAAGTTCTCGCACTCGCCAAGGGTTTCCGCGGTCGTCGCGGCAATGTCTTCCGCGTCGCCAAACAGGCGGTGATGAAGGCAGGCCAATACGCCTACCGTGATCGCCGCACGAAGAAGCGTGTTTTCCGTCAATTGTGGATTGCGCGTATCAACGCCGCCTCGCGTGAACTGGGCCTGACCTACAGCCAGTTCGCCAATGGCATCCGCAAGGCCGGCATCGAGATCGACCGCAAGATGCTTGCGGACATCGCGGTGCACGACAAGGCCGCTTTTGCCGGCATCGTGGAGCAGGTCAAGGCCAAGCTGGCTGCTTGATCCTGCACTGCGTGTCGCCGTCTCTTGGGACGGCGGTTCGCGCCCACGGTACAAGGGCTGGCGCTTGAAAAAGCTCCAGCCCTTTTTTATTTCCTCGCGCCAAGTAAATCAACAAATCCATGAACGAGCTGGACACCCTGGTCGACAACGCCCGCACTGCCTTCGCGGATGCAAAGGCCCCCGCAGACCTCGAGAACGCCAAGGCGCTGTTCCTCGGTAAATCCGGACGCATCACCGAGCTGATGAAGGGCATGGCCCAGCTCGCCGTCGACGAGAAAAAGTCGCGTGGCGCTGCGATCAACATTGCCAAGCAAGCCATCGAAGCGGCGCTGACCGAGCGCCGGCAGCAACTCGCCGATGCCGAGCTCGACCTGCAACTGAAGGCCGAGGCGCTCGACATCAGCCTGCCGGGTCGACGTCGCACCGGCGGCGGGCTGCATCCGGTGACCCGTACGCTGGAGCGCATCGAAGCGATCTTTTCCAGCATGGGTTTCGATGTCGCCGACGGCCCCGAAATCGAGAGCGATTGGCACAGCTTCACATCGCTGAACAACCCGCCGAACCACCCGGCGCGGTCGATGCAAGACACCTTCTATGTCGACATCGACGGCGAAGACGGCGTGCCCTACAACTTGCGTCCGCACACCAGCCCGATGCAGGTGCGTTATGCGCATCAGCACATCAAGAAGCACGCCGCGCTGTTCGAGGCCGCGGCCAACGACACCACCGGCACCGTGCATGCGCCCGAGATCCGCGTGATCGCGCCAGGCCGCACCTACCGCGTCGACAGCGACGCCACCCATTCGCCGATGTTTCATCAGTGCGAAGGCCTCTGGCTCGGCGCCAACGTGAGCTTCAAGGATTTGAAAGTCGTGTTCACCGACTTCTGCCGAACGTTCTTCGAAACCGATGACCTGGTGCTGCGCTTCAGGCCGAGCTTCTTTCCGTTCACCGAGCCGAGCGCCGAGATCGATATTCAGTTCCAGACCGGGCCGCTGGCCGGCCGCTGGCTCGAAGTCTCCGGTGCCGGTCAGGTGCATCCGAACGTCGTACGCAACATGGGGCTGGACCCAGAGCGCTACATCGGCTTCGCTTTCGGCATGGGCCCGGATCGGCTTGCGATGCTGCGCTATGGCGTGAACGACCTGCGCCTCTTCTTCGACGGCGACCTGCGTTTCCTGTCGCAATTCCAATAAACAAAAACGAGTAAGACGAGATGCAATTCCCCGAGTCCTGGTTGCGCGAGTTCTGCAACCCGCCGCTCAGCAGCATCGAGCTGGCTGACACACTCACGATGGGCGGTTTCGAGGTCGAGGAACGCCGGCCGGCTGCGCCTGCCTTCACGAAAATCGTGGTCGGCGAAATCAAGGAGGCCACGCAGCACCCGAACGCCGATCGCCTGAAGGTTTGCCAGGTCGACGTGGGGCAGGGCGCCTTGCTCAACATCGTCTGCGGCGCACCCAACGCACGCGTCGGTATCAAGGTGCCATGCGCGCTGGTCGGTGCTGAATTGCCGCCAGGCGAAGACGGCAAGCCGTTCCTGATCAAGCTCGGCAAGCTGCGTGGTGTAGAGAGCGAAGGGATGCTCTGCTCTGCGCGTGAGCTGCAGCTCAGCGAAGACCACGGCGGCCTGCTCGAACTCGCTGACGACGCGCCGATCGGCGTCGACGTGCGCGACGTGCTGAAGCTCGACGACGTGTTGCTCACGCTCAAGCTCACGCCCAATCTGGCGCACGGCCTCAGCGTGTACGGCGTGGCGCGCGAACTGTCTGCACTCACCGGCGCACCGCTCAAGACGCCGGCAACGCCAGCTGTCATGCCGATGCACGACAGCAAGCTCGCAGTGAAGGTCGATGCGGCTGAACTCTGCGGCCGCTTTTCGGGCCGCGTGCTGAAGGGCGTCGACCCGGAAGCGAAAACGCCCGCGTGGATGGTCGACCGGCTGGCGCGTTGCGGCCAGCGCAGCGTCACAGCCTTGGTCGACATCTCGAACTACGTGATGTTCGAGTACGGCCAGCCCACGCACATCTTCGACCTCGACAAGATCCACGGCGGCCTCACCGTGCGCTGGGGCCGAGCCGGCGAGCAGCTCAAGCTGCTCAACGGCAACACCGTGACCGTCGACGACAAGGTCGGCGTCATCGCCGATGAACGCGAAGTCGAATCGCTTGCCGGCATCATGGGCGGCGACGCCACCGCCGTGTCGAACGACACGCGCAACATCTATGTCGAGGCCGCGTTCTGGTGGCCCGATGCGATCCAGGGGCGTTCGCGCCGCTTCAACTTCTCGACCGATGCCGGCCATCGTTTCGAGCGCGGTGTCGACCCGAGCCGCACCGTGGAGATCATCGAACGCATCACGCAGTTGATCGTCGACATTTGCGGTGGTCAGCCAGGGCCGACCGACGACCAGACCTTGCGCCTGCCGGACTTGAAGCCCGTCACCTTGCGCGTGGCCCGCGCGGCGCGCGTCATCGGCATGCCGTTGACCCAGACCCAATGCGCCGATGCATTGGGCCGACTCGGCTTTGCATTGACCGAAGGCGACGGCACACTGATCGTCACGCCGCCGGCACATCGGTTCGACCTGGTCATCGAAGAAGACCTGATCGAGGAGATCGCACGGCTGATCGGCTACAACAACCTGCCCACCGTGCCCCCGCTCGCGCCCATCACTGCGCGCGTGCGCACCGAGGCGCGACGCGGCAACTTCTCGGTACGCCACCGGCTCGCGTCGCTGGGCTACCAGGAGACCATCAACTTCAGCTTTGTCGAGGCCGATTGGGAGCGTGATCTCGCTGGCAACACGAACCCGGTGAAGCTGTTGAATCCGATCGCCAGCCAGATGAGCGTGATGCGTTCGTCGTTGCTCGGCTCGCTGTTGCAGGTCCTCAAATTCAACCTCGACCGCAAGGCGCCGGCGGCGCGCGTCTTCGAAGTCGGCCGCGTCTTCTTGCGAGATGCATCGGTCGCGACGACCGACACCACCGTCAAAGGCATCCATCAGCCGATGCGCATCGCGGGCCTCGCCTGGGGCGATGCGCAGGCGGCGCGCTGGGATGCCAAACCCGTGCGCACCGACTTCTTCGACGTCAAGGGTGATGTCGAAGCGTTGCTCGCACCCTTGGCGCCGACCTTCGAACGCACAGAACATCCCGCCCTGCATCCGGGCCGCGCTGCACGCGTGCTCGTCGACGGCACGCCGATCGGCGTGGTCGGCGAATTGCATCCGAAGTGGCGCCAGCAGTGGGAGTTCGCGCAAGCGCCGGTGCTGTTCGAGCTCGACCTCGACGCGGTCACCGCACGCCCTGTTCCGGTCGCCAAGCCGGTGCCCAAGCACCAGTCGGTGGAGCGCGACATCGCCGTGGTGGTGGCCGAAGCGGTGAGCTTTTCGGCGTTGTCGGAAGCGATCGAATCGGCGTCGACCGGTGGCTTGCTGCGCGACGCCGCGTTGTTCGACATCTACCGGCCGCAAGCCGGTCGCGATGGCGCGTCGACGGCTTCTGGTGGCCTTGCGGTCGGTGAGAAGAGCATGGCGGTTCGCCTGACATTCCATGACGACATCGCGACCCTCACCGACGAGCAGGTCGACCCGGCGGTCCGCGCCATCGTCGATCAACTTTCTGCCAAGCTCGGCGCGCGTTTGCGTGGATGATCGACGCCATGGAATTTACGTTTGAAGCGCTCGAAACACCGGCCCTGACCAAGGCGCATCTGGCCGACTTGCTGTTCGAGCAGATCGGCCTCAACAAGCGCGAATCGAAAGACATGGTGGAGGCGTTTTTCGATCTGGTTGCCGGCAGTCTGATCGAAGGCACCGACGTCAAGATCTCGGGCTTCGGCAACTTCCAGATTCGCGTGAAGGCGCCGCGGCCAGGTCGCAATCCGCGCACCGGCGAAGCGATTCCGATCGGCGCGCGGCGGGTCGCCACCTTTCATGCCAGTGCCAAACTCAAAGAGCAGATTCACGGCAGCATTGCAGGCACCGAAGACGAAAGCAGTGGCGCAAAAGAGGTCGAGTGGAGCGTTGGCGCCGAATAGTTCTTGTGGCTCTGCGTGCACGTGGAGTAACCTCTGAGCTTCCCCCCGCACCGTCTTGATTTCAATGGAGAAAACGCTCCCGCCTATTCCTGTCAAACGCTACTTCACCATTGGTGAAGTCGGCGAACTCTGCGGCGTGAAGCCGCACGTGTTGCGCTACTGGGAACAGGAATTCACGCAGCTTCGACCGATGAAGCGTCGTGGCAACCGTCGCTATTACCAGCACCACGAGGTGCTCATGATCCGCCGCATCCGCGATCTCCTGTACGACCAGGGTTTCACCATCAGCGGCGCGCGCAACAAGCTGCAGGAACTGGTGCAGAACGAGCGCGACAAGCGCAAGGCCGGCGAGGTGCCGCTGGAGGGCATGGAAGCCGTCGAGATCGACCAGGAAGAGTTCGATGCCGCTGTGGTGCTGCAACAGGCACTCGATACCAACCCGTCCCGGCAGGTCGACCGCGCGCAACTCATCTTGCTGCGCCGCGAGCTCTTCGAGATTCGCGAGCTTCTCTCCATCGGACGCTGAAACCGCCCCGCTATAATTCGAGGCTTCGGTGTGTGGCGCAGCCTGGTAGCGCACTTGCATGGGGTGCAAGGGGTCGAAGGTTCGAATCCTTTCACACCGACCAAGAAGATCGATAAAGGCCAGTGGTTTCGCGACCACTGGCCTTTTGTCATTGCGCTGGCCAAGTTGACCTCCGCGGCTTTGGCACAACGAAATCGTGTCGGAAAAAGCGCCATTCGCAGGTCGGTGTCGCAACAAATTAGCAGTTGCGGGTTTGCCGCCGGTTTGCCATCGCCTTAGTGCGTTATCTTCGATGCCTCATGACCACCGTGCCAACACCACCGCAACTCGCTCACATCGACGACGATGCCTTGGCGAGCCTCGCAGCGAGCTGGCGCGCTCAGGCGGCACGTGGCGACCGCGAGGCCTTCGGCATTGCGCATGCGCTGGAGGTCGAGCGTCGGCGTCGCCTGCGGGCCAGCCAGATGCAGCAGCTGCCGCCCGAGAAGCCGCCGGTCGCCCGGCCGTGGTGGAAGTTCTGGAATTCCGCTTCCGACGATCAGTCGATGTCTCCTTCCTGACGGCCACAACGGTCCAGCAACGGACCGCGGCGCCGCAGACGTCGACGCCGACCGCGCAACAAGCGCCGGTCATGGATGAATACCCTTGGTCAGTTTTGTCGAGCGCTGAAATACATTGCGCTGTGAGACAACGACGCCGCGATACAGCGGTGCCGCAGGCAAAACAACGAGGAAGACATGGCCCACAGCTCAGGCATTTCCCGACGTAAGTTTTCCGGAGCGCTTTCCGGTGCGGTCACCGCCAGCCTGGCCTTCCCGGGCCTCGTCGGTAGAACGTGGGCGCAGGGCGCCACCATCAAGATCGGCATGTGCGCGCCGGTGACCGGACCGGCCGCGGAGTCGGGCCGCTACGCGCAGTTCGGCGCCAAGCTCGCGGTCGATGCGGTCAACAAGGCAGGTGGCGTTCTTGGCAAGCAGGTCGAGCTCATCGTCGAAGACGACCAGACCACCAACCCCGGCATCGTGCTGGCGTTCTCCAAGCTGGCATCGCAGACCGACATCGTCGGCTTCCTCGGCTCGATCCGCTCGACGCAGGTGCACGCGATGGCACCCGACGTGCTGAAGATCGGCAAGCCGGTGATGATCGGTGGCACCGACCCGACGCTCACGCACATGGGCAACCAGTGGCTCTTCAGGTTCCGCCCGAACGACTCGTACTCCGGCAGCGTGATCGCCGAGTACGGCGTCAAGACGCTCGGCAAGAAGAAGTGGGCGATCGTGCACTCGACCGACGCCTTCGGCACCGCCGGCGGCAAGGCGCTCACCGCGGGTCTGGCCAAGCAGGACGGCGCCACGGTCGCGCTCGACCAGGGCTACGCCAACCAGAGCCAGGACTTCACGCCCGTCGTGCTGGCCATCAAGCAATCGGGCGCGGACATCCTCGGCTCGTACTTCACCTTCGAGAACGACCTCGGCGTGTTCGCGCGCCAGCTGCGCCAGCTGGGCGTGACGATCCCCTACATCGGCTCGCCGTCGATCGTGAACATCACTGCGCTGAAGCTCGCCGGACCGGCGCTCTATGGCACCTACGGCGTGGCCGACTACGCTGAAGATTCGAGCCCTGCGTCCAAGGCTTTCGGCAAGGCGTACCGCGATGTCGCCAAGGTCGCGCCCGACAACCAGTCGTCGTGGACCTACGACGCCATCACCGTGCTCTGCATGGCGATCAACAAGGCCGGCAAGACCGACCCGACCGCGATCCGCGAAGCCATTCTGGCGATCCGCAAACACGCCGGCGCGGAGGGCGAGTACAACTTCGACGCCAACGGCGATGGCCTGCACGGCTACAACATCGTGAAGAACGACAAGGGCAACATCGTCTTCGACAAGCACGTCGAATCGTCTTCCTGATCCGCAATGGATCTCGCCCTCCAGCTCTTCTTCACGGGCTTGGGCATCGGTGCGGTGTACGCGCTGGTGGCACTTGGCTTCGTGCTGATCTTTCGCGCAACCAACGTCGTGAATTTCGCGCAGGGCGAGTTCTCGATGGTCGGCGCCTACCTGATGGTCGTGTTCGCGGTCGACCTCAAGTGGCCCTACGGCTGGGCGTTCCTTGCAGCACTCACCGGCATGGCATTGCTCGGTGCGGTGTTCAACCTCGGCGTGTACTACCCGCTGCGCAACCGGACCTTCCTGCCGGTCATCATCGCGACCATCGGCGCATCGATCTTCTTGTCGAACTCGGTGCTCGCGCTGTATGGGCCGCAACCGCAGGTGCTGCAGGGATGGTTCGAGACGCCGGGGCTGCAGATCGGTCCGGTGTACCTCGACAGCCAGTACCTGCTGATCATGGTGGTGACGCTGGTACTGGTCGCGTTCAACTTCTGGTTCTTCGAACGCACCATGCTCGGCAAGAAATTGCAGGCGACATCGCAGGACAAGGAGATGGCGTCGCTGCTGGGCATTCCGGTGTCCGCGATGATCATGCTGACCTTCGTGTACTCGGCGCTGCTCGGCGGCGTGGCCGGCATCCTGGTCGCGCCGATTCTTTTCGTGTCGATCCAGATGGGCTCGACCATCGCGTTGAAGGCCTTTGCCGCGACCATCATCGGTGGCTTCGGAGACGTCAAGGGCGCGATCATCGGCGGGCTCGCACTCGGCGTGATCGAGACCTTCGGCGCCGCCTACGTGTCGGTACCGTACAAGGACGGCTTCGCGTTCCTGGTGCTCGTCGCCTTTCTCATCTTTCGACCGCAGGGCATCTTCGGCGAGCGCGTGGCGGAGAAAGCGTAGCCGTGGCGAGCATGCGGCAGACGCTGGGTACGCTGGGCTTCGCGGCACTCGCTGCAATGGCGATCGCGGTCGTCACGCTGGTGCCGATGCAGGACTACACCGTTCACATCCTGGTGCAGACATCGACCTTCGCGATCGCGGTCTTCGGCCTCACCGTGGTGCTCGGACTGTGTGGCCAGATCAACCTGGCGCAGGCAGCCTTCTTCGGCTTCGGCGCCTATGCCGTCGGGCTCGGTACGGCCGACCTGCACATGAACTTCTGGCTGGCGCTGACGATGGGCGCAGGCATCGCGCTGGTGATGGGCGCGTTCCTCGGCATGACCACGCTCAAGCTCGGCGGCCACTATCTGGCGATGGTGACGATCAGCTTCCAGCAGATCGTGACGCTCATCATGGTCAACTGGATTCCGGTGACGCACGGCCCCGACGGCGTCGGGCGCATCCAGCGGCCCCTGCTGTTCCAGTCGTCGCAAGCCTTTCTCGGGCTCTGCGTGTTCTCCGTGGCGGTCATCGGCTATCTGGTGTGGCGGCTGCCGCAGACGCCGCTGGGCCGCTCGATGCGCGCGGTGCGCGACAACGAACTCGCGGCCGGCGTCGCCGGCATCAACGTCTACAAGGTCAAGGTCGCGGCCTTCGCGCTGTCGGCGGTGCTGGGTGGCATCGGCGGCGGGCTGTTCGCCGGCGGCTTCGCGTATGTGAGCCCGGACCAGTTCAGTTTTGCGGAGTCGATCGTCTTCATCACGATGACGCTGCTGGGCGGCGTGGCGGCGCCGGTCGGTGCGCTCATCGGCACCGGCTTGCTGATCGTGCTGCCGGAGAGCCTGCGCTTTTTGAAGAGCGTGCCGGGGCTCTACCTGGCGATCTACGGGCTCTCCATCATCCTCATCATTCGCTACATGCCCGATGGCATCTGGGGCTTCGTGCAGAACCGGGTGCGGCGCTGGCTGGCACCGCCGCCGTTCGCCGACGCGCCGGCCGACCTGATGCTGGCGCCGTCGTATGAAGGCAGCGCGGAACAGACGCCGATGGCGCTCGAAGTGCACGACCTGTGCAAGCACTTCGGTGGCGTGAAAGCGGTCGACGGCATTTCGTTCACCGTGCGGCGCGGTCAGGTGCACGCGCTGATCGGGCCGAACGGCTCTGGCAAGACGACGACGCTCAACGTGCTCTCCGGCATCTACACCGCGACGTCGGGCCGCGTGGTCCTGGGCGGTCGCGATGTGACGGCGCTGCCGCCGCATGCGCGCACGGTCGCCGGGCTGGGGCGGACCTTCCAGAACATCCGGCTGTTCCGCTCGATGACGGCGCTGGAGAACGTGATCATCGGTGCGGAGCAGCCCGGCAACCAGATCGCTGCCGGCCATGCCGCGCTGGTCGAGCGGGCCCGTGCCGCGCTGGCATTCGTCGGGCTCGAAGCGCGCGCGCACGAGCTCGTGACCGGGTTCTCCTACGGCCATCAGCGCCTCATCGAGATCGCGCGTGCGCTGGCCGGCAACCCGACCTTGCTGTTGCTCGACGAGCCTGCCGCGGGACTGAACTCGACGGAAAAAATGGGCTTGCGCGATCTGCTCAAACGCATCGCGTCGAAGGGCCTGACCATTCTCATCATCGACCACGACATGACGCTGGTGACCGAAGTCGCCGAGAGCATCACCGTGCTCAACTTCGGCCGCCGCATCGCCGATGGCGTGGCGGCCGACGTGCTGCGCCAGCCCGACGTCATCGCGGCCTACCTCGGAAGCGAACCCGATGCCCCTGCTTTCACTTGAAGGGTTGAACGTTCGCTACGGCGAGATCGAGGCACTGCGGGGCCTCTCGCTGTCGATCGAGAGCGGCGAGGTCGTCACGCTGCTGGGCGCCAACGGTGCCGGCAAGTCGACCACGCTGCGCGCCATCTCCGGCCTCAACAAGCCGGCCAGCGGCGAGGTGCTGTTCGATGGCAAGTCGATCGCCGGGCTCGGGCCCGAAGCCATCGTCAAGCTCGGCATCGCGCACGTGCCCGAAGGCCGTCGCCTGTTCCCGGGACTCACCGCGCGCGAGAACATCATGCTGGGCGCATCGAACCGCGGACGCATCGCCAAGGCCGAGTTGGTCCGCGAGTCCGACGAGATGTTCGACCTGTTCCCCGACATCCGCCCCTTTGCCGATTCGCTCGGCTGGATGTTGTCGGGTGGTCAGCAGCAGATGGTCGCGGTGGCGCGCGGGCTGATGGCCAAGCCGCGTCTGCTGCTGCTCGACGAACCTTCGCTCGGGCTCGCGCCGGTCATCGTGCAGAAGGTGTTTTCGATCATCGGGGAAATCCGTCGGCGCGGCACCACCGTGCTGCTGGTCGAGCAGAACGCGCGCATGGCACTGTCGGTGGCCGACCGCGGCTACGTGCTGGAGACCGGACGGTTGGCGGTGTCCGGCAAGCCGGCCGAGCTATGGTCGAACGACGAGGTGCGGGCAGCGTATCTGGGCGGACGGATCGAGAAGACTGTGTGAAGCGCCTGCGCACGAGCGGCTGACCGACTTCTACTGAAGCAGCACGGCCCGCACGCCTTCGATCAACAGGCTCATTCCGCCGAGGATCAGCGTCAGGCCGACGAGCCGCTTCATCGCGATGCGAGGCAGGCCGAGCCGAGGTGCGCGCGGTGTGTTTTTCATGTGAGCGCCATGCTGCATGGCTCAACCCTTCTGCAAGCTGACCAAACCACCGGGTCGGTTCAGCCGAGGTCGCAGACCAGCAGTGAATCCGGCGCGTTTCGACGTTCCCTGATAGCTGTGGCCACCGCCCTTCACCACGAGGCACGAATTGCGTGTCCGCGCGAAATCGTCGCCCAACGCGTACGGCTTCTTCAATGACTTGAACAGCGCGTCGCACGCGGATGCGTCGGGCACCGGTGCCGAACGCTGGCAGCTTGCGAAGGGCGATCGGACTTCGACGAGCGCACCTTCGACCGTCTGGCCGAGGGCCCTCCAATTCGCTTCCGAAGGCCAGGCGGCATCGACCGGGCGCACGCGCGATGCGCTGGTTTGCGCCTGCGCCGGGCGTCACACAGCCGGCATCAGCCCCAGCGCTGCTGCGGCCTCCAGAAGCCGACGCCTATGCCATGAGACAGAGGCCATGGACATTGCGGCACGCGAAGGGTTGCCAGAAAATTTGACGGAAGAACGCGCACTCGAGGAGAAGCAACATGTCGTCTTTCGTCGCGAAGTCGGGCACCGTCATGACGCTCAAGGCCTACATCGGCGACGCCAAGACCTTGCTCGCGATGAACATCCCGAAGAAGAAGGACATCGACCATCTTGCGGGCTTCACGATCGGCTACGTTGCCAATGGTCAGGGGCCGTTCTACCTTCACAACACCTTGCGCTTCGAGAAGCCGGAAAACCACGCGCAGGTGAGTTCGCAGCCCGCCAACGCAAGCATCAATTCGCCGATCCACAAGTTCCGCTGGATTCATGTGCCGGGTTCGGTCCATCAGGGACTCGCTCCTTTCATGGGAGCGTATCAATACACGGTCACCCCGCGCTACTTCGATGCGCAGAATCGACTGAAGCCGATGGATACCACGTTGGGTGTTTCCGTAACGGTCAACGTGGGCCCTTTCGAAAGCAGTGGCTTGGCACTCGGCTTCACGCGCGGGTTCACGCAGTCGCAAGCCTTCGTCAATCACTTCGGGTTGAGTGCGCTGATCCGTCCCGCCGGCGATGACCTGTTGTTCGATACGTCCGTGGTGTCGGGTGCCGACGCGAGCGGCCAGCAATACACCTTCGAGCAGGAGTACGAGTGGCTCGGCTTCACGGCCCGACAAAAGATCCTCGACCTCCTGGACGAGGTCGTAAACGACAAGACCCTGTACCTCGATGTCTTCGCTTACGACCTCGACGAGCCGGCTTTTGCTGCCGCGCTGCTGACGCTCGCCAAAGCGGGCCGTGTGCGAGTGATCCTGGACAATGCGGCGCTGCATCATTCGACCACCAAGCCCAAGCCGGAAGACGTCTTCGAGGAGCTGTTTCGCGCGGCTGCAAAAAAGAAGACCGGCACCATCGGACCCCGAAGGGCAGACCAGCCGGCCGACATCCTGCGTGGCAAGTTCGGGCGCTATGCCCACGACAAGGTGCTGGTCGTCTCCAACGGTGACAAGCCGGTGAAGGTGCTGACGGGCTCGACCAACTTTTCAGTCACGGGCCTGTACGTCAACTCGAATCATGTGCTGATCTTTTCCGATGCAGTGATACCGGCAAAGTACGGCGAGTTGTTCGACACCGCGTGGACAGGCAAGGCGAGCCGGCCGCACTTCCTGAAGTCGGCGCTATCGAGCCAGGTTTTCACCAAGGGCAAGACCTCGATCACCTTCGCGCCGCATGCCGATGCGTTCGCGACGCAGGTGCTGGACGGCGTCGCGGCACGAATCAGGAAGGAGGGCACCAAGGCGAAGAGCACGGGCAGCGTGCTCTTCGCAGTGATGCAGGTCGACCAGGGCACGAGTCCTGTCTACACGGAGTTGCTCGCACTGCATGCCAACCAGAAGATATTCAGTTACGGGATCACCGACACGACCTCGGGCATCGCGCTGTACGAACCGGGGCAAAAGACCGGTGTGCTGGTGACCGGCAAGCCAAGGAAGAGTCAATTGCCGCCGCCCTTCAACCAGGTGCGAAACATCGCTGGCGTCGGCCATCAGGTTCATCACAAGTTCGTCGTGTGCGGCTTCAATGGAACCGACCCGACGGTGTATTGCGGCTCGTCCAATCTGGCGTTGGGCGGGGAGCAACAGAACGGCGACAACCTGATCGAAGTTCACGATGCGGCCGTGGCGACCGTGTTCGCGATCGAAGCCATCGGGCTGGTCGACCATTTCGAATTTCTGGATCGTCTGCCTGCAAGTTCGGCCGCCGCCAGATCCGCCGCCCCGCCTGCATCGCTGCAAGCCGCGGCGGCCGCTGTGGGCTGGTTCTTGTCGGTGACGGATCGATGGACGCGCCCCTACTACGACAGCAACGATCTGCGATTCGTCGACCGCGTGCTGTTCGCTTGATCGTGTGACATCACCGATTTCAGGCAAAGGACACATTTAGAAACTTTTGGATGTGCGTGTGCCAAAGTGCACTTACGTTTTCATTCAGCGCTGGCACCATCGCAAGTTGAATTCGGAAACATTTTCGGTACAACTTGATGACAAACCTATCTGATCGTGCCCTGCTTGAACGCGCCCTGATCGCGATCGAAGAAGTCCTGGCTCGTGTCGATGGCGGCCCCGACGCGCGCAGGTCGGCTTCCACTGCCGCCCAGCAAGCGCTGACCATTTGCCTGACGGCGGCAGCCGGACTGGTCGATGCCGGTCAAACGCTGCTGCGTTCGCCGGAGGACGAGTCGTCCGAGCAACTCACCAACGAATGGCGCGTGCTGATTTCGCACGTCAAGACCGCCAGCCGAGCGGCGCACCAGGCGGCGCTGGTTCTGTCGGCCGAGAAGAACCTGTCGTCCGCCCAAAGCGGCGGCGTCTTCATCGAAGCTGCGCGCCCGCTCCAGGCAACGCACTGAATGGGCGTCACCTGTCCCGTGTGCGGGACTGAAAACCGTTCTGTCGCCAAGTTCTGCATCGAGTGCATCGGCTCGCTGCCAACGGTTTTCGCCGCGACTGAAATCCTGCCGCATCTGCCTTCGATCGCCCATCGCAGCGCCCTTGTCGGGGTAACGGGCGACCCCGGCGAGACGTCCGCGCTTCGCCGCTCGGAGTTCGCGACGGGCGGCTCCGCTGCTGCCGTGTCCGCAGATTCCGCGAGCTCTGCGACTTCTGCGATTTCCGCTCCCATCGCCAACCCGGCCCGTTCAGCAGCCTTCATCAATGCGTCGACCACACCCACGGCGCAGCCGCAGCAAATCCCATCTGGCCCGCGTCGTCATGCCGAGGGTCGCAAGGGCCTGTGGGTCAGCGTGGCGGCCTTCGCGATCGCACTGGTCATCGGTGCCGCGGGTTGGTTGGTCGCCGGTGCCGGCGGTCTGTACATCTA
>CAXTCC010000017.1:0-4759 GCA_964242015.1 uncultured Variovorax sp. | reverse complement strand
GTTCCCGTCGGTTCAACGGCGACCACTTTCGTCTCGCCGACGCCAATCGGCCCACCGTCTTCGCCAACCCAGCTCTTCGATGCCGCTCAACCGATGGCTAAGAACGTTGCGGGGCCCAGATCGACATCGACATCGACATCGACATCGACATCGCCTTCGTCTTCGCCTGCGGCGCCATCGGTGGCGACCCGCACGGCGGCGGCTTCACGCTCGGCGACAAAACCGCCGACAGAGGCGCACGTGCCTCCAAGAACGCCGGCACCCTCCCGGACCGCGATGGGCAACGATCCCAATACGCAGTGCACCGGCTTGGGATTTTTCGCAGCATCGCGGTGCATTGCATCTCAGTGCGCCAAGACCGACTATGCCGCTCATCCGGCCTGTGCGGCGGTGCGTCAGCAGCAGCGACTGATGGAAGAAAAGCGCAACCCGACGATGGCCAACTGAGAGCCGTCGTCAGGACTGTCAGAACGGTCGGGGGCTTTCAGGTTTGCCGCGGCGCGACGGCTTTCCAGCTGCGGCTCACCTTGCCTTGCGCATCGACGCTCTCCAACTGAACGTCGAAGCCCCACAGTCGCGCGACGTGCTTCAGCACTTCTTCCGCGCCGTCGTTGAGTGGCAGGCCGTTGCGTTGCGTATGGCGCAGCGTCAATGACCGGTCGCCACGCGTGTTGACGTTCCAGACCTGGATGTCCGGCTCGCGGCAGCTGATGTCGTACTGGCGCGCCAGCGACTCGCGCAAGGCCTGGTAGCCACTGTCGTCGTGGATCGCCGCAACTTCGAGTTCGCTGTCTTTCTCATGATCGCGGATGGCGAAGAGGCGGAAATCCCGCATCACCTTCGGGCTGAGGAATTGGCCGATGAAGCTCTCGTCCTTGAAGTTGCGCATCGCATAGTCGAGCGTCTTGACCCAGTCGCTGCCAGCGATATCCGGGAACCACCGGCGGTCTTCTTCGGTCGGCTTTTCGCAGATGCGCCGCAGGTCGGTGAACATCGCGAAGCCGAGTGCATAGGGGTTGATGCCGCTGTAGGCGCGGTGTCCGACCGGCGGCTGGTAGATCACGCCGGTGTGCGAACTCAGCCACTCGATCATGAAACCATCGGCCAGCAAGCCGCGGTCGTACATGGTGTTGAGCAAGGTGTAGTGCCAGAAGGTGGCCCAGCCTTCGTTCATGACCTGGGTCTGGCGCTGCGGATAGAAATACTGCGCGACCTTGCGCACGATGCGCACCACTTCGCGCTGCCAGGGCTCCAGCAGCGCCGCATTCTTCTCGATGAAGTACAGCAGGTTTTCTTGCGGCTCGTCCGGGAAGCGTTTGGCAGCAGCGGCCTCCGCCGCCTGGCCTTCACGGCGCGGCAACGTGCGCCAGAGGTCGTTGATCTGCTGCTGCATGTGCTGCTCGCGCTCGGCACGTTGCAGGCTTTCTTGCGCGAGCGAACGACGTTGCGGCCGGCGATACCGGTCGACGCCGTAGTTCATCAGCGCATGGCACGAGTCGAGCAATTCTTCGACCGCATCCAGACCGTGCCGCTGCTCGCACTCGGCGATGTAGTGCCGCGCGTACACGAGGTAATCGATGATGGACGACGCATCGGTCCACATCCGGAACAGGTAATTGCCTTTGAAGAAGCTGTTGTGACCGTAGGCCGCATGCGCGATCACCAGCGCCTGCATCGCCATGGTGTTCTCTTCCATGAGGTAGGCGATGCACGGGTCGGAGTTGATGACGATCTCGTACGCCAGCCCCATATGGCCGCGCCGATAGTTCTTCTCCGTCATGATGAACTGCTTGCCGTACGACCAGTGCCGGTAGAGCATCGGCATGCCGACGCTCGCGTAGGCATCCATCATCTGTTCCGCCGTGATGACTTCGAGCTGGTTCGGGTACACATCGAGCCCGAAACCGCGGGCCGTGCGAGCGATCTCCGCGTGATAGAGCTCGATGAGCTCGAAGGTCCAATCCGAGGGACTCGGCAGCGGCTGGGCCGCACGCTCCAGGTTCGGCTCGATCAGCAGGTCGGTCATCTGGCGACTCCTTCCTTCTTGAACAGTTCGCGAAAGACGGGGTAGATGTCTTGTGCGTCGGCCACCTTGCGCATCGCGAAGTTGGGCCGCACGCCTTGCAGCTGCGTGTACTCCTGCCACAGGTTTTGCTCGGCCTGCGCAACTTGCACATAGGCGTAGTAGCGCACCATCGGCAGGATCTTCTCGTCGAGCAGCTGGCGGCAACGCCCGCTGTCCTGGTGCCAGTTGTCGCCATCGCTGGCCTGCGCGCCGTAGATGTTCCACTCGCCGCTCGGATAGCGGGCGCGGATGATTTCGTCCATCAGCACCAGCGCGCTCGACACCACGGTGCCGCCCGTTTCGGTCGCGTGAAAGAACTCGTCTTCCGACACTTCTTCGGCCTGTGTGTGATGACGCAAGAAGACCAGATCGATCTTCTCGTAGTGCCGCGTCAGGAACAGATAGAGCAGCATGAAGAAGCGCTTGGACATGTCCTTGCGCGATTCGTCCATCGAGCCCGATACGTCCATCAGGCAGAACATGACAGCCTTGGCGCTCGGCACCGGCGTCTTCACCCGATTGCGGTAGCGCAGGTCGATCGGGTCGATGTACGGCACATGCCGCGCGGTGCGGCGCAGCTCTTCGATTTGCGCTTCGGTTTCTTCGATCTCCTTCTGGACCAGGGACGGCACCGTGTGCGGATGCGCCCGCAGCGTCAGCAGATGGGCCTCGAGGCGGCGCAGTTCCTTGCGCGGCTCGCCGCCGAGAGCGATCCGGCGGGCGAGGGCGCCGCGCATGGAGCGCACCACGTGCAGGTTGGTCGGCGAACCGTCGCTGGTGAAGCCGGCACGATGGCTCTTCCATTCCGGCACTTCGGCGATCTGCGTGCGGATCAAGTGCGGCAGCGCCAGGTCTTCGAAGAAGGCATGCATGAACTCTTCGCGCGTCAGGCGGAACACGAAGTCGTCTTCGCCTTCGCCGCCGTCGCCGGCCTCGCCGCTTCCGCTGCCGCCACCCGACTGGCCCGGTGGCCGCTTGATGCGGTCGCCCTTGAGGTACTCCTGATTGCCGGGGTGAACGTATTCGCGATTGCCGCCCGGTGCATGGCCGAAGGCCGGCTCGGAGACGTCGCGACGCGGCAGGGTGACGTCCTCACCCTGTGCAAGATCGCGAATGTTTCGGCCACTCACCGCCTTGCGCACGGCCTCCTGGATTTGCCCGCGATAACGCCGAAGGAAGCGCTCGCGATTGCCGATCGACTTGTTCTTTCCCGACAAACGCCGATCGATGATCTGCTGCAGGATGGCCACTGTTTCGCAACTCCTTGTGCGTTGAATCAACCAGCTCTAGGAACTCTTGCGCACCCTCAAATACCATTCGCAGAGCAAGCGAACCTGTTTCGCGGTGTAGCCCTTGGCCACCATCCGGTCGACGAAGTCCTCGTGCTTCTTCTGCTCGTCTGCGCTGCTCTTGGTGTTGAAGCTGATGACGGGCAAGAGCTCTTCGGTGTTGGAGAACATCTTTTTCTCGATGACCGCGCGCAGCTTTTCGTAGCTGGTCCATGCCGGGTTGCGCCCCGCATTGCCGGCCCGTGCGCGCAGCACGAAGTTGACGATCTCGTTGCGGAAGTCTTTCGGATTGCCGATGCCGGCTGGCCGCTCGATCTTCTCAAGCTCGGCGTTGAGCGATGACCGATCGAACACTTCGCCCGTGTCCACGTCGCGGTACTCCTGGTCCTGAATCCAGTAGTCCGCGTAGGTCACGTAGCGGTCGAAAATGTTCTGGCCGTACTCGCTGTAGCTCTCCAGATAGGCGGTCTGGATTTCCTTGCCGATGAACTCGGCATAGCGCGGCGCCAGCAGCTCCTTGATGTAGCTGATGTACTTCTGCTCGACCTCGGCCGCGAACTGTTCACGCTCGATCTGCTGCTCCAGCACGTACATCAAGTGCACCGGATTGGCCGCGACTTCAGTGCTGTCGAAGTTGAAGACCTTGGAGATGATCTTGAACGCGAAGCGCGTCGAGACACCGCTCATGCCTTCGTCGACGCCGGCGTAGTCGCGGTACTCCTGCAACGACTTGGCCTTCGGGTCGGTGTCTTTGAGGTTGTCGCCGTCGTAGATCTGCATCTTGCTGAAGATGCTCGAGTTCTCGGGCTCCTTCAGGCGCGTGAGGACGGACAACTGCGCCATCATGCGGAGCGTGCCGGGCGCGCAGGGCGCTGCAGCCAACGACGAGTTGCGCACGAGCTTTTCGTAGATCTTGATTTCTTCGGAGGCACGCAGGCAATAGGGCACCTTGACGATGTAGATCCGGTCGAGAAAAGCCTCGTTGTTCTTGTTGTTGCGAAAGGCCTTCCACTCGCTCTCGTTGCTGTGCGCCAGCACGATGCCGTCGAACGGAATCGCGCCGAAACCTTCGGTGCCCTTGAAGTTGCCTTCTTGCGTTGCGGTAAGCAGTGGATGCAGCACCTTGATCGGTGCCTTGAACATTTCCACGAACTCGAGCAGGCCTTGATTGGCCAGGCAAAGGCCACCCGAATAGGCGTACGCGTCGGTGTCGTCCTGCGCAAAGGTCTCGAGCTTGCGGATGTCGACCTTGCCGACCAGGGAAGAGATGTCCTGGTTGTTCTCGTCGCCCGGCTCGGTCTTGGCCACGGCCACTTGGCGCAGCACCGACGGGTAGCGTTTGACGACCTTGAACTTGCGGATGTCGCCGCCGAACTCTTCGAGCCGCTTGACCGCCCATGGCGAC
>CAXTCC010000016.1:28375-34750 GCA_964242015.1 uncultured Variovorax sp. | reverse complement strand
TCGCCGCCACGGGCCCGCTGCTGGTCGGGTTGTTGCATGGATGGACGGGCGGCTTCGCTGCCGCGGCGTGGCTCTTCGTCGGACTTGGAGTTGCGTTGGTCGTGGCCGGCCTGGGCGCGGGTCGCACGATGCACGTGGGTGCGGTGACGGTACCGATGGCGGGCAGCAACCGTTAGATCGCAGGCAGTCCGTTCGCTACGCTTTGGCCGAATGGCCTAGCGTCCTTGCAGAAAGCTCACGACCTGATTCGCAAATTCATCCGGTTGCTCCCACTGCATGAAGTGACCCGACCCGACCATGGGAACGAGTTCAAGCGCTTGCTCGAATCGCGCCTGTTGATTCGCAAACAGTTCAGGACCGATGCACCCGTCTTCAGTTCCGTAAAGCATCCGGGTGGGAGTCACCACCGGGGCAAAGATGAGGCGACGCGACAGCGCACTCGCCACACTCCGCGGAAGTTGGCGGTAACAGGAAAGCGCAGCCTTCAGCCGCTGCGGATCTGCGTAGTTGTCTTTCAGCGGGCGCAAGGTCGGCTCGTCGAACTTCCATGTCGGCGCCCATGAACGGATGAGACGCTCGACGCAGGCGAAGTCGTCTCGGCGAACCTTTCGTTCCGGCAGCCATGGAAGCTGGAAGTAAGCCATGTAGCGCGACCGGATGGCCTGTCGCAGGCGAATGTTGAGCAGGAAGTGACCCGTGTGCGGCACCCCGGCCGTGACCATCCGCTCGACCCGGGCTGGCGCCAGGTTGGCGGTGGCATAGGCGGTCAGCGCGCCCCAGTCGTGCCCGACCAGGGAAAAGCGCTCGGCCCCGAGGGCATCGGCAAAACCGACCACGTCCTTGGCGAACGCCTCGACGCGGTAGTCGCCGTCGGGCGCGAGATCGGTCGGCGCGTAGCCACGCGGCTCGGGCGCCACGGCTTGATAGCCGGCCGCAGCGACGCGATCCATGATCGGAAGAAAGCCGCGGTGCGTGTCCGGAAAGCCATGGAGAAAGATGGCGAGCGGCCCACTGCCGCGACTGACATATCCGACCTTCAAGCCGCTCGGCTGGATGCGGCAATATTCAAATGACATCAATTGAGATCGGCTGGCGTGCCGACCGTGATGACCGCGATGTCATGAAGCTGCCGACGCCGGCAACGTCGGGGCCACCGGAGGCGGACCGATGAGCATGGCGAGCGGCGCGAGCGGCCCGAGCGCGATGAGTTCGAACTCCATCATGCCGGCCACGCCCAGCGGCAGCTTCTCCAGGAGGTCGTGCGCTTCCGCCGTGCTCGTGGCGTTGACGATGAACACCACGCCGTAGCCCTCGGTCTGGAAGAACCACTGCTCGATCTTTCCCGCGAGATGGTTGCGAACCGTCGCGCGCACCTCGAACGGCAGGATGGGGGCGATCGCCTTGGGCGTTCCCTTGGCAGTGACCGAGCCGATCGCAAGGATCTTGGTCGTCGGGCCGACCACGGCGGCAAGCGCGGGCAACATCTCGGCGTGCACGCGGGGGTTCTTCGTTTCAGTCATGGGGGTTTCCGGTTTGATGAAGACGCCAGCGATGCACGCCGGCGCCGACCTTGCCGCAGCGGCGGCGCGTCATGCCAGCATCGCCTTGGCCACCAGCGCAGGTTCATCGGCCTGCAGCCAGTGCCCTGCCGGTATCACGGTCAGGGATGCGTTCTTGAGTTGCGACTGGCGCCGCTCGGCCACCGCCACGCTGATGTAGGGGTCGTGCTGCCCCCAAATGAGCTTGACGGGGATGTCGAGTTGCAGAAGCTCCGGCAGACGCTTGGCGTTCCGCGCATGCTCGTCGAAGAATTGCGCCGTGAGTTGCACGAAGGCCGGGCCCGCGCTGGGCTGCGCGATGAAGTTCTCGCTGATCAGCGGACCGATGAATGTATTGAAGTGGCCCTTTTGCGCTTCAGGCAAGGCGTCCAGGAACTGCTTTTGCTGCCAGCCCAACAGCCAGCCGAACTGCCCGGGACTCTGGGCGATCGCCATGGCCAGAGCCTGGATGCTCGGGGTCGCGAAGAGCGTGATCATCTCGGGCCACATGACCGTGGCGTCCTCGCTGTAGGCCGAGTTGAGCATGACCACGGAGTCGACGTCGGCGCGACGGGCGAGCGCAAAGTTGAGTGCCGCCATGCCCGATGAGTCGTGCGCCACCGGAACGATCCTGCCCAGGCCCAGGCCATCGACCACCGCCGCAAGATCGGCCAGCTGTTGCGCAAAGCCATAGGTGGCGTCGGCCGGCTTTTCCGAGTCACCGAAGCCGAGAAAGTCGAAGGTCACGACGCGCCGTCCGCTCGCCACCAGATGCGGAACCAGATCGTCCCAGATGTGGAGGTTGTCAGGAAAGCCGTGCATGAGCACGAAGGCAGGCGCGGAACCCGGGTAGTCACGCACGTAGAGGTTTCCCTGGCCCTGCGGCACGCGGTGTTCAGAGGGCTCGATCGAACCTGCAGGCATACGGCATCCTCATGTGAATCGCTGCAGCAAGCGCGCAGTCAGGCTCGAGGTTAGGGGTTGTCGCGCCACCGACCTAGGTCGTTTTTGCCACCATTCATGACGCGGCCTCGCGCGCTGCCGGACCAAGCCGAATCTGGCTAACATCGAAAATCGGGTCACCGGGAGTGCGCATGCATAGAGTTGGTTTCATCGTTCCGTCAGGCTTTCAGCTGATGAGCCTGGCGGCACTCACGGCGTTCGAGATCGCGAACCTGTCGCCGTCCGAACCAAGCTACGAACTGCATCTGTTGTCGGAGCATGGAGGGCCGGTCCGGTCTTCCAGCGGCATGACGCTAGAGACCGAGCCGTTCGGAGATCCGGCCTTCGATACCGTCGTCATCGGTTCGATCACGTCGCTGCAGATGCCACGCGCCGACGCGAACCTGATCGCATTTGTTCAGGCAGCCGCGAAGGCATCGAGACGAACAGCCTCCATCTGCAGTGGCGCTTTCGTTCTGGCCGAAGCCGGCCTCTTGACCAGTCGACGCGCGACGATGCATTGGGCCCATGCGGCGGAGTTCAGGGCGCGCTTCCCGGATGTCAGAACGCAAGAAGATCGCATCTTCATCAACGACGGCGCCATCTGGACCTCCGCGGGCATGACGGCCGGGATCGATCTCATTCTTGCCTTGATCGACAGTGACCTCGGCCCTGAAGCTGCGAAGACCGTGGCCAAGCTTCTCGTCATGAACCAGCGTCGTTCTGGCGGCCAGAAGCAACACTCCGTGCTTCTCGACATGGCGCCCAAATCCGATCGCATCGAGCTGGTCCTGGCACACGTCCGCCAGAACCTGCGAAACCCGCTCTCGGTCGACGAGCTCGCGGCCGTCGCCGGCCTGAGCCCGCGTCAGTTCAGTCGTGCGTTCTTGGCTGCGACCGGCCAGTCACCCGCCAAGGCCGTCGAGCGGCTTCGATTGGAAGCAGCCCGTTTCATGGTGGAGGAAGGGCGGCATTCGGTGAACGTCGTCGCGCAGCAAACCGGCTTCGAGGACCGCGAACGCATGCGCCGCGCGTTCCTGCGGACCTTTGGCGTGCCCGCGCAGGAACTGCGTCGGAACGCTCGACGGGAGGCACTCGTGGCGGCCTAGGCCTAGTACGTCTTATACGGCAGGAACTTGCCCGACAGCACCACGTTCACCCGATCGCCTTTCGGGTCGCCCTTGCGCTGGATGTCCATGCTGAAGTCAATCGCGCTCATGATGCCGTCGCCGAACTCTTCATGGATGAGCTCCTTGATGGTGGTGCCGTACACGTTGACCAGTTCGTACCAGCGGTAGATCAGCGGGTCGGTCGGCACGGCGCTTGGCAGCGAGCCTTTGTACGGCACGACCTGCAGCCACTTCTGTTCTTCTTCCGTGAGGCCAAAGATCTCGCCGACCGTGGCGGCCTGCTGCGCGTCGAAGGTCATCTGGCCCAGGCAACCTGCGGTCGTCCACTCCTTCGACAGGCCCACCTTGGCGGCCACGTCGGCCCACTGGATGCCTTTGGACACCTTGACGGTGATGATCTTTTCGGTGATGTCGTTGCGGTTCATTTCTGAACTCCTTGCTCTGTGAGTTGGGTGAAGAAGATACGTATCGCAGCAATCCACCGACTTGCAAAACGCGCGCCAACACCTTTGGCCTAGTTGACATCGACGACCAGACGCCTAAACTTTTGAACACTCGTTTAAAACACCTGGTGAACATGGCCAAACTTCACGACGGCGATCCGACACAGACGCGAATGCGCATCCTCGATGCGACCTTTCGCCGTCTGGTCGAGGAGGGCTACGCCGCGTTGAGCGTGCGCGAGATCGCAAAGGATGCCGGCGTCAATCACGCGCTCATCAACTATCACTTCGGCACCAAGGACCAGCTGGTGATCGACGTGCTGGATGCCGTCAACCAGCGGCTGCTCGCACGCCAGGCGTCGATGTACGAGAGCGGCGTCGGCTTCGCTGAAAAGTGGGCGAGCGCGCGGCGTTTCTACCAGGACGATCTCGACTCCGGCTTCGTGCGTTTGCAGGCCGAGTTGTGGGCCGCGAGCCTTTCCAACCCCGCGCTGCGCGAGAAGTTCTTGCCGCGTCTGCTGGCCTGGAAGAAGCTGGTGCTCGGCGGCGTGCGCGAGGCCGTGACCGCCCTGCAGGACACCGGCATGAAGTTGCCGCCCCCGTTCACCGCCGAAGTCATCGCGTGCTGGATCTCCGAGTTCTGGCTCGGCATGGAGTTCGCCGATCTGCTGGGCGTGAAGGAAGAGCAAAGCCAGCATCGCGAAGCGCTCGACGCCGTGCAGTGGCTGCTCGAATCGCTCGATGCCAAGGCCGCCAAATCGCTCGGCACGACCAAGTCCGCCATGCGTTCCAAGGCCCGCAAATGACCTCCGAAAGCCGTCCCCTGCCCAACCGCCTGAGCCAACTCGCCGGACCGTTGCCGGAGCCCGGCGTGGTGCCGCATGCCGATGCGTCGCCGTACGAAACCGTTCAGCCCGCACTCGAAGGTTTCGTCGAGCGCGACGGCGTGAAAATCTGGTACGCGGTGTGGGGCGACAGCGGCCCGTGGCTCGCGTTCGCGCCGTCGTTCCAGATCGTGCACAGCCAGATGCTCAAGGGCACGGTGCCTTACCTGTCGCGGCACTTTCGTGTCGTCACGACCGACAGCCGCGGCACCGGCCGCTCCGATCGGCCCATGGGTCAGCAGGCCTACAGCTTCGATCTTTTCTTCGCCGACTTCGTGGCGGTGCTCGATGCCGTCGGCGCCGATCGTGCCGCGCTTGTCGGCATCTCGCTCGGTGCGATGACCGTGCTGCGGCTCGCGTCGGAGCAGCCGCAGCGCGTAACGCACGTGATCACCGCCGGCGGCCTGGCCGCCACGGTGCCGGACGACGAACGCATCGCACGACGCCTGAAGATGGAAGGCGAGTTGATGCGCAACGACTGGCCGGGCTATGTCGACTGGTTCATGACCACGATCTTCAGCGAGGCGCATTCGACCAAGCCGTATGAAGACGGCGCGCACTACGCGTGGGCGACGAATGCGGAGTGGCTCGGCTGGTGCCGCAACGGCTGGCTCGGCAACGACGTGCGCGAGATGGCGCGCCGCATCGGCTGCCCGACGCTGGTCATTCACGGCGACGACGACAAGCGCGTGCCCTATGCGATCGGCGAAGAAATACATGCGCTGGTGCCGGGCGCCAAACTGCTGACCATCGCCGGCGGCGGCCATGTGACCGCCGCACGCGATCCTGTGCTGTTCAACCGCGCGATCCGGGATTTCGTCGCGGGCGCGCTGCGCGTGCGCACCTGGACGCGCGCCATGAAAAGGCAACGCCGCGCCCTGTTTATTTCCAGCCCCATCGGGCTCGGTCATGTGCAGCGCGACCTGGCCATCGCACGCGCGCTGCGCAAGCTGCAACCGGACCTGGCGATCGACTGGTTCACCGTCGACCCGGCCGCGCGCTACCTGGAGCGCGAGGGCGAACGGCTGCACCCGATCACCAAGCGCCTCGCCAACGAGAGCCGCCATTTCGAGCGGGTTGCCGGCGAGCACGACCTGTCGGCCTTCTTCGCGCTGCGCACCATGGACGAGATCATGACGAGCAACTTCATGACCTTCGTCGACCTGGTCGAAAACGAGCGCTATGACATCGTCATCGGCGACGAGGCCTGGGACGTGGACCACTTCTTCCACGAGAACCCGGAACTGAAGCGGCAGCCCTATGTCTTCCTCACGGACTTCGTCGGTTGCCTGCCGATGCAGGAAGGCAACGAGCGCGAGGCCCTGCTGTGCGCCGACCGCAACGCCGACGACATCGAACGCATCGCGCGCTACCCGTACCTGCGCGACGCCGCCATCTTCGTCGGCAATCGAGAAGACGTGACGGAGCAGACCTTCGG
>CAXTCC010000016.1:24106-28275 GCA_964242015.1 uncultured Variovorax sp. | reverse complement strand
CTCGAACTGCGGCCCTACGTGCACAACCTCTACGAGCATCTGGCCTGTTGCGACCTGGCCTTGGTGCAGGGCGGCCTGTCGACCACGATGGAACTCGTGGCGACGCGCCGGCCGTTCCTCAGCTTTCCGCTGCAGCACCACTTCGAGCAATGCGTGCACGTGCGTCAGCGGCTGGCCAACTACGCGGCCGATCGATCGATGGACTACGCGGCGACGCTCGACCCAGAGCAGTTGGCGCAGCGCGCGCTGGCCGCCATGCACGAGCCGGTGCGCTACCGGCCCGTGGAAACCGATGGTGCCGCGCGCGCCGCGCTGCGCATCGCGCAGGTGCTGGAGAACCGCTCATGGGCACGATGAACGCACCACGCCCTAACGCGCCGCACATGCCGCCCGGTTGCGAAGTCCCGTAGCGCCGCGCAGACATCCCGTCTCTTTCCGTCAGCGCCGACAGGCCTGCAGATCGGAGATCGCAGGTCGGGGGCGCACTCGTCCCGCGTTTCTTCACAGGAGATTCATCATGGCTTTTTTCGCTGCCCTGTACGGGCTCGCTTGCTACGTCTTCTTCCTCGGCACCTTCGTGTACGCCATCGGCTTCGTCGGCAACTTGCCGTTCTTTCCCAAGACCATCGACAGCGGCGCCGCCGTGCCGCTTGTCGAGGCACTGGTCATCGACGTGGCGCTGCTCGGCCTGTTCGCCGTGCAGCACAGCGTCATGGCACGACGCGGCTTCAAGCGATGGTGGACCCAAATGGTCCCGGAATCGGTCGAGCGCAGCACCTTCGTGCTGGCCGCGAGCGCCGCGCTCGCCCTGCTGCTCTGGCAGTGGCGACCCATCGCCGAGCCGATGGTGTGGTCGGTGGACGATTCAATCGGCCGTTTCATCCTTTTCGGGATCTTCTGGGTCGGCTGGGGCGTTCTGTTGATCAGCACCTACCTGATCAACCACTTCGAGTTGTTCGGCCTGCGGCAGGTGTGGGTGAATCTGCGCGGTCGGTCGCTGCCTACGCCGGTCTTTCACACGCCGCTGTTCTACCGGCACGTGCGGCATCCGATCTACGTCGGCTTCTTGCTGGGGTTTTGGGCCACGCCGCAGATGACCGCGGGTCACCTGCTGTTCGCCGTGGCCTGCACGGGCTACATCCTGATCGGCATCTGGTTCGAGGAGCGCGACCTGGTGGCGCAGTTCGGCCAACGGTACGTCCTGTACCGGCAGCAGGTCGGCATGCTGCTGCCGAAGTTCGGTGCACGCGCTGGCAAGACGCCGACGGAGTCCTGAGCCGCGCGCCGCTAGAGCCCGAGGTCGCTCAGCCCGGCATGGTCGTCCGGGCGGTGCCCCGGCGGCCAGTGGAACAGCCGGTCGGCTTCGGCGATCGGCAGGTCGTTGATGCTGGCGATGCGTCGGTGCATCAGGCCCTGCGCGTCGAACTCCCAGTTCTCGTTGCCGTAGCTGCGAAACCACTGGCCCGCCGCGTCGTGGCTCTCGTAGGCGAAGCGCACTGCGATGCGGTTCTCGGTGAAAGCCCACAGTTCCTTTATCAGCCGGTAGTCGAGCTCGCGCGCCCACTTGCGCGTCAGGAACTCGACGACCTTGTCGCGCCCGGTGAGGAACTCGGCGCGGTTGCGCCACACGGTGTCGGGCGTGTAGGCCAGGCTCACGCGCGACGGATCGCGCGAGTTCCAGCCGTCTTCGGCGGCTCGCACTTTCTGCCGGGCCGACTCCAGGGTGAACGGTGGCAGCGGCGGGCGGGAGGTGGCTTCCATGGGCGGCTTTCGGAGGTGTGTTGCAGGGCGTGACAGGAGTCGAACCATGATAATGATCGGCTGCGTCGATGAGGCAACCAGAGACCCCCCGAGACAACCAAAGACAACCAAAGACAGCCGCCCCCAAGGAAACCCCCACGTGTCAGACCTTTCCAAGATCACCACCATCGAAGATTTGCGAGTGATCGCCAAGCAGCGCGTGCCGCGCATGTTCTACGACTACGCCGACTCCGGCTCATGGACCGAAGGCACCTACCGCGCCAACGAAAACGATTTCCAGAAGATCAAGCTGCGCCAGCGCGTCGCCGTCAACATGGAAGGCCGCTCTACCGCCAGCACCATGATCGGCCAGCCGGTGTCGATGCCCGTGGCCATCGCGCCGACCGGCATGACCGGCATGCAGCACGCCGACGGCGAGATCCTCGGCGCCAAGGCGGCCAAGGCATTCGGCATTCCGTTCACGCTGTCGACCATGAGCATCTGCTCGCTCGAAGACATCGCCGAAAACACCGACCGGCACCCGTTCTGGTTCCAGCTCTACGTCATGAAGGACCGCGACTTCATCGAGCGGCTGATCGAGCGCGCCAAGGCGGCCAACTGCTCCGCCCTTCAGCTGACGCTTGACCTGCAGGTGCTCGGCCAGCGCCACAAGGACATCAAGAACGGCCTGACCGCGCCTCCCAAGCCGACCCTCACCAATCTCATCAACCTGGCGACCAAGCCGCGCTGGTGCATGGGCATGCTGGGCACCAAGCGCCGCAGCTTCGGCAACATCGTCGGCCACGCCAAGAACGTGGGTGATCTGTCGTCGCTCTCGTCGTGGACCGCCGAGCAGTTCGATCCGACGCTCAGCTGGGCCGATGTCGAGTGGATCAAGAAGAAATGGGGCGGCAAGCTGATCCTGAAGGGGATCATGGATGTCGAAGACGCCCGGCTGGCCGCATCGAGCGGCGCCGATGCGCTGATCGTCAGCAACCACGGCGGCCGCCAGCTCGACGGTGCGCAGTCCTCCATCGAGGCGCTGCCGGCGATTGCCGAAGCCGTCGGCACCGAGATCGAAGTGTGGATGGACGGCGGCATCCGCAGCGGCCAGGATGTGCTGAAGGCACGTGCACTGGGCGCCCGCGGCGTGTTGATCGGTCGGAGCTTCCTGTATGCGCTCGGTGCTTACGGCGAAGCCGGCGTGACACGCGCGTTGCAGATCCTGCACCGCGAGCTCGACATCACGATGGCGTTTTGCGGTCGTACGCAGATCGACGAGGTCGATTCGAGCATCCTGCTGCCAGGGACTTTCTGAGCCGTTTCAGTTCATTCGAAGGAGCGAGCATGAGCCTGCCAACGTTCGAGCAATTCGAAGCCAGCGCCCTGGCCAAGGGTTTCGACGAGGTCGCACCGCGAGTCTGGGATGCCGCTCAGACGGTCGACGTGCATACGCATCCGTTCAGCGTCGAGGCGCTGGTGGTGCGAGGCGAGATGTGGCTGAAGGTCGGCGACGACACACGGCATTTGCTGGCCGGCGACACCTTCGAACTGGCCCACGGCCAGCCCCATTCGGAGCGTTACGGCAACGAAGGCGCAACCTACTGGGCCGCGCGCCGCCACGCAGCGAGTTAAGCGGCTGAAGCAGGCGAAGCGGGTGTGTGGGCCTGCACCCAGCGCACGATATCGGCCGCGCCCATCGCGCCGGCCTGCCGTGCCACTTCGCGCCCGCCGACGAACAGCGCCAACGTCGGAATGCTGCGGATGTTGAAGCGCGAGCCCAACGCGGGCACCGCCTCGGTGTCGACCTTGGCCAGTCGCACCCGCGGTTCGAGCTGCGCAGCAGCCTGCTCGTAGGCCGGCGCCATCTGGCGACACGGACCGCACCACGGCGCCCAGAAATCGACCAGCACCGGCAGATCGTTGCGCGCGATGTGGCGATCGAAAGCCGATTCGTTCAGCGGCGTCGAGTGCGCGGTAAACAGCGCCTTGTGGCAGTTGCCGCAGTCGGGCGCGCTCGCGAGTTGGTCACTGCGCACCCGGTTGGTGGTGTGGCAATGCGGGCAGACGATGTGCAGCGACTCGCTCATGGCGCTCAGCTTCCGCTCGACGACCCGGCCGTCGTCGGCTTCATGGCGCGGGCGATGGCCTCGCGCGCCTTCAGTTCCGCCGCCACCGAGGCATCCAGCCGCGAGCGCGACAGGCCGGCGTGCTGGTAGTTCATGTTCTCGTAGATCTCGGCGGCCGCCGGATGCGCTTCGAGCACCATGTTCAGCGCGTCGATGTCGCCGATGCGCGCCAGCTCCTGGCCGAGACGCTCGGCAACGAGACGGTATTGCCCGGCGTCAGGATGTCCGCCGTGCTCCAGTCGCTCCAGCAGCTGGGCGACGAGCACGGCATTGGTGGTGAGGGTCTGGGTGGTTTTCATG
>CAXTCC010000016.1:0-24006 GCA_964242015.1 uncultured Variovorax sp. | reverse complement strand
CAGACGGCTCATGCCGACATCTTCGTTGGCAACGGCGAAATGGCGGAGCTGATGCGGCAGCGCGATTGGGCTGCCACACCGCTCGGGCCGCCCGAGCAGTGGCCGGAGTCGTTGAAAGTGGCGCTGCGCATCCTGCTGACGTCCCGCTTCGAGATGTGGCTGGGCTGGGGTCCGGACATCGCTTTTTTCTACAACGATGCCTACCGCCCGACGCTCGGCATCAAGCACCCTGCTTCGCTCGCCAAGCCGACACAGGAGCTTTGGCCCGAAATCTGGGACGACCTCAAGGACCGTTTCAAGGCGGTCTATGAAAAGGGCGAATCCACATGGGACCGCGCCTTGCTGCTCTTGCTGGAGCGCGCCGGCTACCCGGAGGAGACGTATCACACGTTCTCGTACAGCCCGCTGCTCGGAGACGACGGCAAGGTCGAAGGTCTGTTCTGCGCAGTAACGGAAGAAACCGACCGCGTCATCAGCGAGCGGCGGCTCGCAGCGCTGGGCGACCTGGCGGCGCGGCTGGCCGGGATCGACTCCCGCAGTGCGGTCATCGAGGCAGCGTGTGCCGCATTGGGCAACGCATCGCACGACCTGCCGTTCTCGCTCTTCTACGTGTTCGACGACGCTGGCAAGGCCGAACTGGCCTGCATGGCCGGCCTGCCCGATGGCCACCGGCTGGCGCCCAGAGCGATTGCGAGCGGCGACGACGGGCCCTGGGACATGCAGCGCGTCCTTGCCGGCGAGCCGCATGTGGTGTCGATGCTGCAAGCGCACCCCGACCTTCCGCACGGTCCCTGGAACAAGCCGGCGACCGCGGCGCTCGTCGTGCCGCTGGCCGCCACCGGCTCGACGCGCCCGGCCGGTTTTCTGGTCGGTGCCATCAACCCGTACCGACCGCTCGCCGACGACTACGTGAGCTTCGTCAAGCTGCTTGCCGGCCAGATCGCCTCGAGCCTGGCCAACGCCGACGCGCTCGAGCAACGCACCGCCGAGCGCGACCGCTTGCGCCAGCTGTTCAAGCAGGCCCCGGGCTTCATCTGCGTGCTGCGCGGGCCAGAACATGTTTTCGAGCTGGTCAACGAGTCTTACCAGCAGCTGGTCGGGCATCGCGATGTCGAAGGCAAATCGGTACGTGAGGCCCTGCCGGAACTCGTGGGCCAGGGCTTCTACGAGTTGCTCGACGAGGTGTACCGCACGCGCAAGCCTTTTGTCGGCCAGAGCGCGAAGATCATGCTGGAGCGTGTGGCCGGCGCGCCACTGGCCGAGCGGTACATGGATTTCGTCTACCAGCCGATCCTCGATGCCAACGGTCTGGCCACCGGTGTCTTCGCCGAGGGCTACGACGTCACGGACAAGATGCTGGCGGAAGGCGAATTGCGATCGCTCAACGACGGACTCGAGGCACGCATCGCAGAGCGCACGCGTGACCTCGAAGACGCGCTGGACCGTCTGCGTGCCGAATCCGCAGAGCGTGAAGCTGCGCAAGAAGCGCTGCGCCAGGCGCAAAAAATGGAAGCCGTGGGCCAACTCACCGGCGGCATCGCGCACGACTTCAACAACCTGCTGCAAGGCATCACCGGATCGCTCGACGTGCTCAAGCTGCGGCTGCAACTCGGCCGCACCGAAAACCTCGAGCGACTGATTGCCGGCGCCATGGGCTCAGCGCAACGCGCGGCCGGCCTGACGCACCGGCTGCTGGCGTTTTCGCGCAGGCAACCGCTCGACCCCAAGCCACTCAAGGTGAACGGATTGGTCGCGCCGATGGAAGACCTGCTGCGGCGCACCATGGGCGAGAACATCCGCATCGAGCTGGTATTGGCAGCCGGCTTGTGGACCACGCTGTGCGACGCCAACCAGCTGGAAAGCGCGATCCTCAACCTGTGCATCAACGCGCGCGATGCCATGCCCGACGGCGGCGTGCTGACGGTCGAGACTTCGAACGCGTCGCTGGACGACAGTTATGCCGCGCAGACACGCGACCTGAAACCCGGCCAATACGTCTGCGTGAGCGTGACCGACACCGGCGCCGGCATGACGTCCGACGTGCTCTCGAAAGCGTTCGATCCGTTCTTCACGACCAAGCCCATCGGCCAGGGCACGGGGCTCGGGCTGTCGATGATCTACGGCTTTGCCAAGCAGTCGCAGGGCCACGTCAAGCTCTACAGCGAGCCCGGCCACGGCACCAGCGCCAAGCTCTATTTGCCGCGGCATCACGGCGATGCCGCAGCACCGCAAGCCATCCCGCAGATTCGGCCCGACCATCACACGGAGGACGGCGAAACGCTGCTGGTGGTGGAAGACGAACCGGTCGTGCGCGCGCTGGTGGTCGACCTGTTGCACGGCCTGGGCTACCGCACCGTGGAGGCGGCAGACGGCGCTGCGGCCTTGCGCATTCTTCAATCGGATCAGCGTGTCGATCTGCTGGTCACCGACGTCGGCTTGCCGCACATGAACGGCCGCCAGGTCTACGACGCGGCGCGCGTCACGCGACCCGATCTCAAGGTGCTTTTCATGACCGGCTATGCAGAAAATGCGACGCTGGCCAGCGGCTTTCTGCGGCCCGGCATGGAGATGATCACCAAGCCTTTCGCCATGGAGAAGCTGGCGAGCAAAGTGCTGAAGATGCTGAAGCAGGACACCCCGCCAGCAGACGCTTGATACACCGAAGTCGCGGGCCCCGCCATCGATGCGATGTGGCCGCGCCGTCGACAAGGATGCGTTGCACGCCGACAGCGTCGCGCGCCTCATCGGCACACAATCATTGGAATGAGCATTCCTATTCCGCCAGCCTCCATCGGCATCACCGAGCCCGTCGCGTACACCGAACCGAGCTACACCGCCGCCGAGAAACGCCACCGCATTTTCGCGATCATGGCCGCCTCCTCCGGCAACCTGGTCGAGTGGTTCGACTTCTATGTCTACGCATTCAGCGCGCTCTATTTCGCGCCATCGTTCTTCCCCAAGTCGGACCCGACCGCGCAGTTGCTGAACACCGCGGGTGTGTTCGCGGCCGGCTTCCTGATGCGCCCGATCGGCGGCTGGCTCTTCGGCCGCGTGGCCGACCGGTACGGCCGCAAGAACTCGATGGTGATCTCGGTGACGATGATGTGCGCCGGCTCGCTGGCCATCGCCTGCCTGCCGACGTATGCGCAGATCGGTGCCTGGGCGCCTTTCCTGCTGCTCGTGGCACGGCTGTTCCAGGGCCTGTCGGTCGGTGGCGAGTACGGCACCACCGCCACCTACATGAGCGAGATCGCGCTCAAGGGCCAGCGCGGCTTCTTCTCCTCGTTCCAGTACGTGACGCTCATCGGCGGGCAGTTGCTGGCGGTGCTCGTCGTGGTCATCCTGGAGCAGTTGCTGAGCGAGGCCGAACTGAAGGCATGGGGCTGGCGCATTCCGTTCGTGATCGGCGCCATCACCGCTGTCATCGCACTGCTGCTGCGCCGCACCCTGAAGGAAACGCAAAGCGCCGAGGCGCGCGCCAACAAGGACGCGGGCTCGCTGGCCGGCCTGTTCCGCAACCACAAGGCGGCGTTTTTTACCGTGCTCGGCTACACCGCCGGTGGCTCGCTGATCTTCTACACCTTCACCACGTACATGCAGAAATATCTGGTCAACACGGTACACCTGCCGATCAAGACGACCAGCTACATCATGACCTGCGCACTGTTCGTCTACATGTGCATGCAGCCGGTTTTCGGCATGCTGAGCGACCGCATCGGGCGCCGCAACAACATGCTGCTGTTCGGCGGGCTCGGCGCGCTGGCGACGGTGCCGATCCTCACCGGTCTGCAGCATGTGACGAGCCCGGTGATGGCCTTCGTGCTCATCATCGTGGCACTGGCGATCGTCAGTTTCTACACCTCGATCAGCGGCATCGTGAAGGCCGAGATGTTCCCGCCCGAAGTGCGTGCGCTGGGTGTCGGCCTGGCCTACGCGGTGGCCAATGCCATCTTCGGCGGTTCGGCCGAATACGTCGCGCTGGGCTTGAAGTCACTCGGCCACGAGTCGGCCTTCTACTGGTACGTGACGGCGATGATGGTCATCGCGTTCTTCGTCAGCCTGCGGCTGCCGCGCACTGCGAGCTACCTGCATCACGATCACTGAAGCGTTGCAGCGGCCGGCGGCGGCGGCGCGTCGTCGACCGTGCGTTCAGCCTCGCGTCAATCGCAAACCGGCGTCGAGCAACAGCACCTCGCCCGTCGTCTTCGCCGCACCGGCGCCGAGCCACCACGCGGCATCGGCAACGTCTTCCGGCGACATCACCGCGTCGAGCGCCGAACGCGCCTTGTAGCCCTGCACCGTCTGCGCATAGCGTTCGGCGCCGAGCCCGTTCTGCAGCCACGGCGTTTCGACCAGCCCCGGCGCGATCGCGTTGACGCGAATCTCGGGGCCGAGTGCGCGCGCCAGTCCCACCGTCATCGCGTTGAGCGCACCCTTGCTCGCCATGTAGGCGATCGACGATCCTGTTCCCATCAGGCCCGCGATCGACGAGACGTTGACGATGCCGGTCACCGGGTTGCGCTTCAACAGCGGCACCAGTGCCCGAGTCATCTGGTAAGGGCCGATCACGTTGACCGCGTAGATGCGCTGGAAATCTTCGGCCTCCAGCCCGTCGAGGTCTTTCAGCGCCACGAACTTGGTGGTGCCGGCGTTGTTGACCAGCACGTCGGCGCGACCGAAGCGGGCCTCGACCTCGCCGGCCAGCCGCTTGCAATCGGCGTCCGAAGCCACATCGGCCTTGACCACCAGCGCATCGACGCCGAGCGCCCGACATTCGTCGGCAACCGCCTCGGCCGGTGCGATGTCGCGCGAATAGTTGACGACCACGTCCCAGCCACGCCCTGCGTACAGCCGCACGGTGGCGGCCCCGATGCCAGAGGACGAGCCGGTGACGACGCAGACTTTTCGATTGCCCATGGAACTGCCTTTTTTTGGATGAGGGTGTGATGTCGACGTCAGCGCCCGAGCGCCGGCACGCGCGAAGACAGCGGTGGCGGCCGGTAGTCCGGCTGCAGATGGCAGCCCTTGCCGAAGTCCGATTCGTACTGCGTGCACAGCGCCGCCACCTTTTGTGGTGAAGGCTTCTCACCCTTGTCGATCCAGTCCAGCAGCGCCGTCATCAGCGCCGGGTATTCGGCATCGCTCAGGTAGCTGTGCTCGGCCTCGTCAGCGAAGTTCTGCACCAGCCATTGCGAAGCACCCGCCCCTTCGACGATGTCGCGGTAGGTGCCTTCGAGCTCGACGAACGCGGTCGGGTCGTGGATGGCGTGCAGCGTGAGCACCGGCAGGCGCAGGCGACCGGTCGGGCGGCTGTCGTCGGCCAGCGCGCCGACAGCTTGCGGGTCGGCCTCGTAGCGCAACACGCCGGCATTGAGCGCCGCGTCGTCACCGGAACCGCTGTAGACAACCTTCGCGTTGCCGAAAGGGTTGCGGCCGCCGAGCCGTTTTTGCGTGAGGTCCTGGAACAGCCAGGTCGCCCATTGCAGATGCGACAGCAGCGTGCGTTCGGGCACTTTGACCACCGACAGGATGGTCTTCAGATGCGCCGCCTGTTCGGGACTTCGCTGCGCGGCGGGCAAGCCGACCCCGGTGCATTCCTTGACCCGCGCTGCCAGCTCGGCGCGGTGCATTTTCGAGTCGAGCGGCAAGCCCATCCACAGCGGGTATTGCGGCTCGTCGGGCCGCGGGTGGTTGCGGCAGACGTACTGGTAGACCACCCGCAGGTCGAGCCGGAATTCATAGGCGTTGCCGCCGCCGCCCAGCACGCCGCTGGTGAGCAGCACACCGTCGTAGGCCGGCCGCGACCCCGGCACGGGGCCGTAGAGCTCCGCACCTTTCGACGCGACCCCGCCGCCGTAGCTCTGGCCGTGCAGGATGGTGCGTCGCGGCTGGCCGAAGCGGGCGATGAAGATCTTGCGCAGGCGCTCGGTGTCTTCAGCAGCCATCGTCACGCCGTAGCCGCCGCGGCGGTAGGTGGAACCGGCCCAGGCGTAGCCGGCCTTGACCATGACCGACCAGCGCTTCAGGTCTTCGGCGCCGCGCTCCAGCGTCGGCGCGCCGGTCTCGGGGCCGCCGTGCGAGTGCATGACCAGCACGCGGTTCCACTGCGACGGGATGGCGATCCAGTAGAGCGCGCCTTCGGCGTCACGGCCGTTGTAGCAGTGCGCGTCTGCCGGCACGCTGGCCGGGCAATCCGCGGATCGTGGCGATGATGTCGTTGCCGCATGCGCAACGCCGGCGGTGACAAACACACCCGCAAGGGCCATCAGGCCGATTGTGCGAAGCGCGCTGCCTGGGCCCGCGAGCAGACGATGCAAAGAAAAACGATGCGAAGAACTCAATGTCTCACTCCAGTGGATCGCGGTCGTTGCCGCAAGCCACTGTAGCGCCGACCGCGCCCGGCCGTTCGATGCCGGTCAGCGCCGCGTCACCACCACTTCGAGGTACTCGCTCGGCACCACGAGCGAACGGGAGCCGGCGACATTCAACCGCATCAACAGCTCCGTCAGGTCTCGCTCCAGCGCGGCCGCGCCCTCTCCGGGCAAGGCGCCGAATGCCTTGTGGACCGGCCCGTACCAGGTGCGAAACACCTCGATGAAATGCGCGGCTGACCGATAGCGAAAGTTGAACATCCGCTGGGTCACCGCGATGGCGCCCGCGCTGTCGCCGAAGAGCGACCTCAGGTGCGACTCGACACCCCACAGCGACGGCGGCTGCACACCGGCCGGTGGCGGCACGTGGCGGCCCAGCACCTTGAAGAGCTGGCCGATGAAGCCGTCGGGCGTCCAGTTGGCCAGGCCGATGCGGCCGCCCGGTCGGCAGACGCGCGCCATCTCCGAGGCAGCTTGCGCATGGTTCGGCGCGAACATCACGCCGAAGGTCGAGACCACCGCGTCGAAGCTGGCCTCGTCGAACGGCAGCGCCTCTGCATCGGCGGTTTGAAACGCCACGTCGAGCCGCTCGGCGCGCGCCCGCTCGGCGCCGCGGTCGAGCAGCGAAGCCACGTAGTCGGTGGACGTGACCTTGCAACCGCGACGCGCCGCGGCCAGCGTGGCGTTGCCGTTGCCGGCCGCCACGTCGAGCACGTGCTCGTCCCAGCGCAGGTCGCAGGCCTCGGCGAGTTGCTCGCCGACGATCTGCAGCGTGGTGCCGATGACGGCGTAGTCGCCGCTGGCCCAGGCGGTCTTCTGGCGTGTCTTGAGGGCATCGAAATCGATGGCTGCGTTCATGTAAGGGTTCCTTTCGAATAAGTGCATGCACTGTCGTGCGTGCACTGCCATCGCGTCCTGCCCCGGCGTCGCCCGCGCCTGCCCGATCGTCCGGACCGCGGCATAGACCGATGAGCCGATGGTCAGAGCCGGGTGCCATCGACACAATGAATTTCCTGCAGGAAATGGAAGGATTCCCCATGGGTGCAACCGCCAACGCGCCGGCCATTGCCGACACCTTGCAGCGTTTGGAAACCGTGCTGCGGCGACGGCCGGAAGCCGGGCTGCACGACGACGCGCCGGCCACGGCGCACTGGCAAGGCCGCACCCGTGTCGTCGCGCGCCACGCCAACGGCAAGGAAATGCCGACCGACATGCCCGAAGAGATGGGCGGCACGGGCGACCAGGTCAGTCCGGGCTGGTTGTTCCGCGCGGGGGTGGCGTCATGCGCGGCAACCTCGATCGCCATGATGGCGGTGCGCGAAGGCATCGCGCTGGACCGCCTCGAGGCACGGGTCGAAAGCACTTCCGATGCGCGCGGAATGTTCGGCCTGCTCGAGCCCGACGGCACGGTCGTCAGCGCCGCACCATGCGCCGTGCGGCTGCACATCCGCATCGCCGCGCGCGGTGTGCCGCCCGAACGCCTGCGCACGCTGGTCGAGAACGGCTGCGGGCGGTCGCCGATTCCCAGCGCCGTGCTGGCGGCAGTGCCGATGTCGCTGCACATCCAGCTGGCCGAGGACTGATGGACGCCTTGTCCGAAACCCTGCGCGTGGTGCGCCTGGTGGGCGCCATCTTCATCAACGCGCGCTTCACTGCACCCTGGTGCTACCAGTCGCCGCGTGCCGACACGGTGGCGCCGCTGCTGGAACCCGGCGCCGAGCGCGTGGTCATCTTCCACCTCATCACCGAGGGCGAGTGCTTTGTCGAAATGAACGGCGAGCCGCCGGTGCGGTTGGTCGCCGGCGATGCGGTGCTGTTCCCGCACGGCGACGCGCACCGCATGACCTCGCAACCCGGGCTGCCGCCCGCTACCGGTGGCGGCAGGCTGGCAGAGGTGCTGTCACGGCGCCCCGGCCAACTTGCCTATGGCGGCGGCGGGGCACGCACGCGACTGGTCTGCGGCTACCTGGCGTGCGATGCGCGGCTCGCCACGATGCTGCTGCAAGGCCTGCCGCCGCTGGTCAAGGTCAACGTGCGCGGCTCCAGCGCCGGCACCTGGCTCGAAGCCTCGGTGCGCTATGCGATGGCCGAGGCGCGCTCACCGCGACCGGGCGGCGCCGGTGTGCTGTCGAAGCTGGCCGAAGTGCTGTTCATCGAAGTGCTGCGGCTCTACATGAACGAACAGGCCGAGGGCCGCACCGGCTGGCTGGCCGGCGTGGGGGACCGCATCGTCGGTGCCGCGCTGAACGCGCTGCAGGCCAACCCGGCACAGGCCTGGACGCTCGACGAACTGGCGCGCACTGCCAACACGTCGCGCTCGGTGCTGGCGGAGCGCTTCCAGCAACTGGTGGGCACCTCGCCGATGCAATACCTCACGCAGTGGCGCATGCTGCTCGCGGCCAATCTGCTGTCGCGCAGCAACGCGCCTCTCGCCAGCATCGCGGAAGACGTGGGCTACCAGACCGACACCGCGTTCAGCCGTGCGTTCCGGCGTGAGTACGGCGCCCCGCCGGCGGCGTGGCGGCGCAACCAGGGCGGCCGGGCGCTGCAGGCTCAGGCTCAGGCACAGGTGCACGCACAGGCACAGGCACCCGCCTAGCCTTCTGCCAGCCACAGCCCCGGGTAATCGCGCACGAAGCCATCGGCCGTGACGTCGAGCAGCGCGTCGTACCCGAAGCGCTCGGCCTTGTAGCCGTAGCCGGTGTCGCTGCGGCGCTCGTAGTGCTGGCCCAGCAGGCTCAGGCCGCCCTCCTCCAGATCGTCCAGATCGAGCCATGCGGCAGGCGCTTCGGCGCTTTCGCCGAGGGCCAGGTTGAGCCGGCGAATCTGGATCAAGTTGGTGGCCGGCGTAAAGCCGAGGTCGAGATCGACGCAGTGCGCGACGTCGGGCACCGGCACGTCGTTGAGCGTCCAGATGCCCTTCGCGTTGTGCGCGACGTTCAGGTCGACTGCCGCCGTGCCGAGCCAGCCCCGCACCGTCCCCCACTGGGCATGCCAGGCGCGATCGCACCGCACCCGATAGTGCAGTTGCGCCACGCGGCCATCGGCCTGCCGGAACACCGCTGCGCCATCGAGTTGCCAAGCATCGCCATGCCGCTCGAGCCGGCACGCGTCGTGCCCCGCCAAATCGAGGCGACGCCAGAGCATTGCGGCGGGGCTTTGCATCAGCGGCATGATGTCACTGCAGCGCCGCGCCGCCAAGCCGGTCGCACCGAGCACTGCGCTCCGGCCAAAATTCCAGCAACGTGAACTCCGCGACTTCATCCAGTTCCTCGACACCGCCGACGCCGCCCATCCGCCGCATCGCGCATCTCGACATGGACGCCTTCTTCGCCTCCGTGGAGCTGTTGCGCTACCCGCAATTGAAGGGCTTGCCGATGGTGATCGGCGGCGGTCGGCGGCGTGTCGATGAGGCACTGCGGCAGGCCCAGGGCGAAGGTGCGGAAAGGCGCGAGCTGGCGCTCGACGAGATCCCCGTCGCAGCCTTTCCGCTGCTGAAAGACTATGTCGGCCGCGGCGTCATCACCACCGCCACCTACGCGGCCCGGCAGTTCGGCGTCGGCTCCGCCATGGGCATGATGAAGGCGGCCAAGCTGTGTCCGCAGGCCATCGTGCTGCCGGTCGATTTCGACGAAGTGCGGCGGCTGTCGCGGCTCTTCAAGAACACGATCCGCGAGATCGCACCGGTGGTGGAGGACCGTGGCGTCGACGAGGTGTACATCGACTTCACCGATGTGCCCGGCGGCCAGCGCGAAGGCGGGCGCGTGCTGGCGCGGCTCATCCAGAAATCGATCTTCCAGGTGACCGGCCTGACCTGCTCGATCGGCGTCGCGCCCAACAAGCTCATCGCCAAGATGGCGAGCGAATTCAACAAGCCGAACGGCATCTCGATCGTCTACGAAGAAGATGTGCAGACGAAAATCTGGCCGCTGGCCGCGCGCAAGGTCAACGGCATCGGCCCCAAGGCCGACGCCAAGCTGGAGCGGCTGGGCATTCGCACCGTCGGCGAAATCGCCGCCAGAGACCGCGACTGGTTGATCGCCAATTTCGGCAAGGCGAGCGGGGCCTGGATGCACGAGGTGTCGTGGGGCCGCGACGACCGCCCGGTCGTGACGGAGAGCGAGCCGGTGTCGATGAGCCGGGAGACCACGTTCGAGCGCGACCTGCATGCGGTGCGCGACCGGGCGCAGCTCGGCGCCATCTTCACGCAGCTGTGCGAAAAGCTGGCCGACGACCTGCAGCGCAAGGGCTACGTCGGCAAGACCATCGGCATCAAGCTGCGCTACGACGACTTCAGGATCGCGACGCGCGACCAGACCATCGATCACTTCACCGCCGATGCGAAAACGCTGCGCCAGATCGGCGGGCAGTGCCTGAAACGCGTGTCGCTGGAGCGGCCGCTGCGCTTGTTCGGCGTGCGCGTCGGCGCGCTGGCGCGGGCGGACGAGGTGCCGGTCGGTGACATTGCCGCCGCTGCGACCACGCGGAGGGTGCAACGTGCTGCCGACAGCACCGCCTCGTCGGGGCCGACCACGGCTTCGCTCTTCTAGCGCCGACGCGCTCCGCGCACCAAGCGCGTTGATCCCGTCCTACATGCACGACGCCAACGCAGCACTACATCTGGCTGCATGTCTGCAACTGCCTCATCAAGTGCCGCCTCTCCTAGTCCTGCCGCTCCTGCGCGCCCTGCACCGCTCGCCAACGGTCTCGTCTACGTCAACCCGGAGATGCCCGGCTTCACGCGGGTCAAGCGTGGCAAGGCGTTCGGCTATCGCGACGTCAAAGGCAAGTGGCTGAGCGATGTCGACGAGCTGTCGCGCATCCGGCACCTTGCGATTCCGCCGGCTTACACCGGCGTGTGGATCTGCCCGTTGCACAACGGCCATCTGCAGGCGACCGGGCTCGACGCACGGGGCCGGAAGCAATATCGGTATCACGCCGACTGGCGGCTGCAGAAAGATGTGACCAAGTTCGAGCGGCTCGAAGCGTTCGGCCGCGCGCTGCCGCGTATTCGTGCCCGCGTGGCGCGTGACCTGAAGGCGGGCAGCCTGTCGAAGAGCGGTGCGCCGCTCGACCGCTCCCTTGTGCTTGCGACGCTGGTGCGACTGCTCGACACGACCTACGTGCGCGTCGGCAACGAGGAGTACGCCGCCACCAACGGCTCGTATGGGCTGACCACCTTGCGCAATAAGCATGCGAGCGTGCGCGGCGGTGCGATCAAGCTCAAATTCCGCGGCAAGAGCGGCGTGATGCAGGAAGCCGGCCTGGACGACCCGCGCGTCGCGAAAGTCGTGCGGCGTTGCCAGCAATTACCAGGGCAGACGCTGTTCCAGTACCAGGACGCAGACGGCACGCCGCATGCGCTCTCTTCGACCGATGTCAACGACTACCTGCGTGACGCTGCGGGCGCCGCGAAGCGCACGGGCAAAGGCGAAGACGGCCACTTCACCGCGAAAGATTTCCGCACCTGGCATGGGACCGTGCAGGCGCTGGAGCTGACGCGGCTGGCCTGCGACCACAATGAAAACGCCGACGCGTCGAACGCGGTCCGCTACAACGCGAAAGACATTCTCGGCGCGGTCGCCAAACTGCTCGGCAACACGCCTGCCGTGTGCAAGAAGGCGTACGTGCATCCGGCCGTGTTGTCGCTCGGCGCGACGCTTGCGACCGATCCGGGCGGGATGCAGTTGATCTGGAAGTCGGTTGGTGCAAAGGCCGATGGCAAGGCAGAAAGCGGCATTGGCAAGCTGCGCGCTGCGGAAGCACGCCTGCTGTCATTCTTGAAGTCGCACCGCCCTGTCGCCACCAAGACCACAGGCAAGGCGAAGACGAAGCCGCCAAGCCGCGCCGTGCAGGCACCAAAAACATCGAGCCCCATCAAGATAGAGATCGCTCGACCGGGCGAGAAGAGAAGTCCCCGACCGACTCGGGTGCGCACCCCGCTTCGCGTTCAGCCCGGCGCTAGCACCAGGCGTACCGTGTCGGGCCCGACGGTCACGGCATAGCCCAGGTCGTCGGCGAGCGACTGCATCGCTATGGCGTCGATGGCGAGCGCCCGCGGCGCGCGGTGTGCGTCGGCCACCCGATCGGCTCGTTCTGGTGGGCGCACCGCAGCGGTGAGCTGCAGCGCGTTGGCACCATCGGCGCTGACGGCGATGCTGCCGACATCGTCGACGGTGTCGTGCAGGTGCGCCAGCGCGCCGAGGAAGAGATAACGCAACGCAGCGCCGTTCGGCCAGCGTGGCTCTTCTGGCGCCGACGTTTCCCCATCGAGGGGTGTCGGCTCCAGCGACGCATCGATTTCGATCGTCACGCCGTTCAGATCGAATGCCGCGCGCATCAGCCCTGTGCACTTGGCGACCAGCATGCTGCGCGTAATGCCGTCGTCGTCGATGGCGAGTTCCCAGTCGCGCAACGAGCGCACGCCGGTCACCAGTTCACCGATCTGGTTGTCGATCAACGCCACGCGCTGCTCGATCGATGCAGCGTCGATCTGCGGTGCTGCGACCTGGCGCTTGAGCATCAGCAAGGCCATGCGAATGACCGAGACCGGCGCAGCCATGTCGTGTCGAAGCGCAGGCAATGCGCGCGTCAGCAGCTCGTGCCGCACCCCGGCGGCAATCCAGCTGCGGGCGCCCGGCGAAGCTTTCATCGAGCGGCCGCAGGGCGCGCGACCGCCGTGGCGAGAATGCGGTCGAGCGCATCGAAGTCGATCGGCTTTTGCAGGTAATGGTCGAACAGCCCGGCGGCGCCGGTCGCGTCGGTGGCCGCGAAGCCCGAGATCGCGACCAGTAGCAACGGGCGATCCCCAGCCTCGGCACGCAGGCGGCGTGCAACTTCGGTACCCGGCAAGTCCGGCAGGGTGAGATCGACCAGCGCGGCGTCGAATGCCTCAGCGGCGGAGGCATCGAAAGCCTGCTGCGCGGTGTACGTGCAGCGGGCCGTGTGGTCCTGCAGCGAGAGCAACTCCTGCAAGAGGTCTGCAGCGGGTTCGTTGTCGTCGACGATCAGCACGTTCACTGGAGCAATTCCTGAATGACAAAGTTCAAGAGTATCGGCGCGCCGGCCGACCGGGGATGTAGGAGCGTGCCTACTGGACGAAACATGGCGCTCTGCGGACGTTCCTCAGCGCTGCTTCGGTTACTGCCTCGCAGTGCGCGCGTTGGCCGGCAAAGCCTGCGGCCAGCTGGTGCGAAACGGGTTGATGTCGAGCCCGCCGCGCCGCGTGTAGCGGGCATAGACGGCCAGCTTGGTCGGGCGGCATTGCCGCCAGATGTCGGTGAACATGCGCTCGACGCAAGGCTCGTGAAACTCGTTGTGATTGCGAAAACTCACGATGTAGGCGAGCAGCCCGGCCTGCTCGATGGGCGGCCCGCTGTAGCGGACCTGCACACTGCCCCAATCGGGCTGGCCCGTCACCAGGCAGTTGCTCTTGAGCAGGCGGCTGGTCAACGTTTCGGTCACCGCCACCTGTGTGGTGTCGCTGGTAAGCAGCTCCGGTGCTGGCTGGTAGTGCGTGCATTCGATGTCGAGCCGGTCGAGATTGAGACCGTCGAGCTCGTGCACCGGTTCGGTGTCGAACTGGTCGGGGGCGATCAGCTTGACGCCGATGCCTTCGACGCGATCGCTGCCGCGCCACAACGCTTCGGCGACATCGGCACGCAAGCGCTCGCGCACCGCATCGGCGGTCGCGAAGGTGCTGCCGTTGAAGCTGTTGAGGTAGAGCTTGAACGACTTGCTCTCGATGATGTTGGGCGTTTCGCAAGGTACCGTGAAATGCACGATGGCCAGCTGTGGCTTGCCGCGTGGATTCAGCCAGCTCAGCTCGAAGGCGGTCCACAAGTCGGCACCGAAGAAAGGCAGCGCGCCGGGCTTGATGCCCATGGCTTCGCGCTGGGTCGATCGCGCGATCGGGAACAGCTGGGTCGGGTCGTACTGGTCGACATAGGCCGACGATTTGCCCAGTTGCGACTGCGCGGCGGTGTTGTCGATGGTCATGCCGTCACCCCGTTGGCCTTGGTCGTTTCGGTCGTTTCGGTCGCCTTCATGAACGGCACCATGTGGTTCAGCAGGATCTGCTGAACCTCGGGCGGCAGGTCGTGGCCCATGCCCGGGATGGCGATGAACCTGGCGCCCGGAATGCGCCGCGCGGTGTCGACGCCGCAGGGCATCGGTACCAGCGCGTCGGCATCGCCGTGCAGCACGAGCGTCGGCGAGGTGATGCTCGGCAGCACCTTCTCGCGGCCGACGTCGGCACCGATCGCCAGCATCTGCCGCACGACGCCCTGCGGCCGGTAGGCGCGCCGGATGCCGGTCGCAATGCGATCGGCCATCACGGCATCGGGCTGCGGATAGGCAGGGCTCGAAATGAGCTTGACCAGACGCAGGCTGTAGCCGACCAGATCGGCTTCGGTCTTGCCGAGCGGTCGGCGCAGCAACGCCGCACCGACATCGCGCCGTGGACCCGGCAGCCCGCGCGCACCGCTCGAACTCATGATGCTGACAAGGCTGAGCGTGCGCTCGGGTGCCGTCGCCGCCACGCGCTGCGCGATCATTCCGCCCATCGAGGCACCGACGATGTGCGCCTTGTCGATGCCGAGCGCGTCGAGCACACCGATCGAATCGTTGGCCATGTCCTGCAGCGTGTAGGCCGAGTGCACCGGCAGGCCGATGCGCTGCCGGATGCTTTGCCAGATCAGGTTGCCGCCGTTGCCGGCTTTGCTGCCATTACCGGCCGTCTCGAAGCCCTGGCTCAGTCCGATGTCGCGGTTGTCGTGTCGCACCACGCGGTAACCGGCGTCGACCAGGCCCTTCACGAAAGGCTCCGGCCAGGCGATCAGTTGCATGCCCAGGCCCATGATGAGCAAGACCACGGGCCGTGCAGCACCGCCCTGGTTGCCGGTGTCGTCCACCTCGATGTTCAGTCCGTTGGCTGTCAGTTTCATTGATTCGTTTCAGGTGAATTCGCGTTCGCGCAGCCACTTGGTGGCGACCCACTTTTCTCCCACCAGCACCGGCGCGCCGCCGTGCAGCGTGCGAGTGGCGGGGTCGGGCCGGTCGTAGCTGAAGAAGACGCCGGTGCCGGGCAGCGGTGCCACTTCGAGGCCGACGTCGGGAAAGGTGGTGGCGCCGCCCTGCTCGGGCGCCTGCAGGTACATCAGCAGAGTGCCGACACGCTGGCCCCCACGTCGAAGAATGGTCGGCGTGCCGGGTTCGACCGGATCGAAATAGTCGTAATGCGGGCGGTACTGGGCGCCGGGGGAATAGCGCAGCACCTGCAGCCCTTCGCCGAATTCGAGCGGCCACTGCAGCAGTTTGGCGATGCGCTTCTCCAGCCGCGCCACGACCTCGTTCTCACCGCGTTCGAAGAACATGCCGTCGCTGGTGCGGTCAACGTTCATCACCTCGCCGCCGGTCTGCGTCTCGACCGTGAGCGAGCGCACCAGCCGTACGCGGGCAATGGCGATCAGCGCCTCGCACTCGTCCTGCGACAGCAGATTGCCGAAGACGACCACGCGCGGATGGCGCATCGTCTGCATGACCTGCACTTGCCTGTCGCCGGCATCGACGTAGAGCGGCGAGCCTTCCAGGTTGGGGCCGGGCAAGGCTTTGGGTCGGTCTTCGTCCAGGATGCCCTCGACAAGGCCGGTGCCGGCCAGTGCAAAGACTTCGGCCAATGCGGCTTCTGCCGCATCGTCTTGCCAGCCTGCGTCGCGCATCGAAATGCGCAACGCCGCTGGCGAATGGCCGAGCGCGAGTTGGGCCACCGCCCACGCGCGCAGTTCGGGACTGACTGCCTGACTCACGCCGACTTTCTCCTGAAGACCAGCCGCTCAGGGGATGAAACGGCCGCGGCAAAAGCATAGCCTTCCAGGTCGAATTTCTCCAGCGCGCGCGGCGTCGCCGCCTTGTGCAGCACCGCCCATCGCGCCATGAGCCCACGCGCGCGCTTGGCGAAAAAGCTGACGATCTTGTACTTGTCGGCCTTCCATTCTTCGAAGACGCACTCGATCACGCGTGCCTTGAGCAAGCGCAGGTCGACCGACTTGAAGTACTCCTGCGATGCCAGGTTCACCACCACCGGCGTTCGGTCTGCTGCAAGGCGTTCGTTCAGGTGGCCGGCAATGCGCGGCTTCCAGAAGGCGTAGAGATCCTTGCCGTGTTTGTTGGCGAGTTGCGTGCCCATTTCGAGCCGGTACGGCTGCAGCAGGTCGAGCGGCCGGAGCACGCCGTAGAGGCCGCTCAGGATGCAGACGTGGTCTTGCGCCCAGGCCAGCTGCGCCTTGGTCATGGTCTTGGCGGAGAAACCTCCGTACACATCGCCATCGAAGGCCAGTGCCGCCTGCTTGGCATTGGTCAGCGTGCTCTTGCTGGACCACGCCGTGTAACGCGCGACGTTGAGCGCGGAAAGGTTGTCGGAGATGCCCATGAGCTCGGCGACCTGCTGCGGCGACTGGGTGCGCAAAAGCTTGATGAGTTCGACCGACGGACCGCGCGGGCCCTCGAAATGCGGCACGGTGGCGGGCAGGTCGGCCGGCACCGGCGTGTCGTAGTCGAGCGACTTGGCGGGGGAGAGCAAAAACAGCATCGTTCAATTATCTGCGTCGAGGATGACCCGACGGTGCGCCGGTAAAATCGATGACCCATGAGCGAACTCTCCCCCACCGTCCAGCCCGGCCTCGACAGCCTTTCCAAATCCTTCGAACCCGCGGCCATCGAAGCCCACTGGGGGCCCGAGTGGGAACGCCGCGGCTATGCCAAGGCCGGCTTTCGCGGCACGCAGCAACCCAAGGCGGGCGCCGACGCGTTCTCCATCCAGCTGCCGCCACCGAACGTGACCGGCACGCTGCACATGGGGCACGCGTTCAACCACACGATCATGGACAGCCTGGCGCGCTACCACCGCATGAAGGGCGACAACACCGTGTGGGTGCCGGGCACCGACCATGCGGGCATCGCCACGCAGATCGTGGTCGAGCGGCAGCTGCAGGAACAAAAGCAGAGCCGTCACGAACTGGGCCGCAAGAACTTCGTCGCGCGCGTCTGGGAGTGGAAGCACAAGTCGGGCAACACCATCACCGAGCAGATGCGCCGCATGGGCGACTCGGTCGACTGGAGCCGCGAATACTTCACGATGGACGAGGGCCTTTCGACCACGGTCACGCAGACCTTCGTGCAGCTGTACGACGAAGGCCTCATCTACCGTGGCAAGCGCCTCGGCAACTGGGACCCGGTGCTGAAGACGTCGGTGAGCGACCTCGAAGTCGAGAGCGAAGAAGAAGACGGTTTTCTTTGGCACATCGCCTACCCGCTCGAAGACGGAAGCGGCACGCTGACTGTCGCGACCACGCGGCCTGAAACCATGCTCGGCGACACCGCCGTGATGGTCCACCCGGAAGACGAGCGCTACAAGCATTTGATCGGCCAGCGCGTGAAGCTGCCGCTGGTCGACAAGCTCATCCCGATCATTGCGGACGACTATGTCGACAAGGCCTTCGGCACCGGCGTCGTCAAGGTGACACCGGCGCACGACTACAACGACTACGCGGTCGGCCAGCGCCACAACCTCGATGTCATCAGCGTGCTCACGCTCGATGCGACCATCAACGACAACGCGCCCGAGAAGTACCGCGGCATGGACCGCTTCGTCGCGCGCAAGGCGGTCGTCGCCGACCTCGAAGCGCTCGGCCTGCTGGTCGAAGTCAAGAAGCACAAGCTGATGGTGCCGCGCTGTGCGCGCAGTGGCGCCATCGTGGAACCGATGCTGACCGACCAGTGGTACGTGGCGATGACCAAAGCCGGCGCCAACGGCCGCTCCATCGCGCAGGAAGCCATCGACGTCGTGAAGTCGGGCGAGGTTCGCTTCATCCCCGAGAACTGGGTCAACACCTACGACCACTGGATGGAGAACATCCAGGACTGGACCATCTCGCGCCAGCTCTGGTGGGGCCATCAAATTCCCGCCTGGTACGACCAGGACGGCAACGTGTACGTGGCGCACGACGAGGCCGAGGCACAGGCCAAGGCCGACAAGGTGGCACCAGGCAAGACGCTGACGCGCGATGAAGACGTGCTCGACACCTGGTACTCGTCCGCGCTGTTGCCCTTCTCGACCATGGGCTGGCCGAACATCCCCGACGCGACCGAAGCGCCGCTGGCCGACTACAACCTTTATCTGCCATCCAGCGTGCTGGTCACGGGCTACGACATCATCTTCTTCTGGGTCGCCCGGATGATCATGATGACCAAGCACTTCACCGGTCGCGTGCCCTTCAAGGACGTCTACATCCACGGCGTGGTGCGTGACGCGCAGGGCAAGAAGATGAGCAAGTCGGAGGGCAACGTGCTCGACCCGGTCGACCTGATCGACGGCATCGCGTTGCCCGGCTTGCTCGACAAGCGCACGCAGGGCCTGCGCAAGCCGGAGACGGCGCCGACGGTACGCAAGAACACGCAAAAGGAATTTCCCGAAGGCATTCCGGCTTTCGGCGCCGACGCATTGCGGTTCACCTTCGCGTCGCTCGCATCGCTGGGGCGCAGCATCAACTTCGACAGCAAGCGCTGCGAGGGCTATCGCAACTTCTGCAACAAGCTCTGGAACGCCACTCGCTTCGTGCTGATGAACTGCGAAGGCCAGGACTGTGGCCTGAAGGAGCACACCAAGGAAGAGTGCAAGGTCGGCGGACCGGCGCACGGCTACCTGAAGTTCAGCCGTGCCGATTTCTGGATCACGTCGCAGCTGCAGCGCGTCGAGGCCGAGGTCGCCAAGGGCTTCGACGAATACCGGCTCGACAACGTCGCCAGCGCCATCTACCAGTTCGCCTGGGACGAGTTCTGCGACTGGTACCTGGAGATCGCGAAGGTGCAGATCCAGACCGGCACCGATGCGCAGAAGCGCGCGACGCGCCGCACCCTGATTCGCACGCTGGAAACCTTGCTGCGGCTCGCGCACCCGGTCATCCCGTTCATCACCGAGGCGCTCTGGCAGAAGGTGGCCGGCGTGGCTGGCCGCGAAGGCGCGTCGATCATGATCGCCGCCTATCCGAAGAGCCAGCCGGAGAAGATCGATCCGGCGGCCGAGGCGCATGTCGCACGGCTCAAGGCGCTGGTCGACGCCTGCCGCACGTTGCGCGGCGAAATGAACGTGTCGCCGGCGACGCGCCTGCCGCTCTACGCGGTGGCCGACGATGCCGAAGGCGCCGCCTTCCTGCGCGACTCGGCGCCGGTGCTGCAGGCGCTGGGCAAGCTGAAAGAGGTCAAGGTTTTCGACGATGAAGCAGCCTGGTCGGCGGCGGCCGATGCGGCCCCGGTGGCCGTCGTGGGGGCGGTGCGACTGTGCCTCCACATGGAAATTAACAAAGGTGAAGAAAAATCACGTATCGCCAAGGAGATCGCCCGGATCGAGGGGGAGATCGTCCGGGTGAATGGCAAGCTCGGCAATGAAGCGTTCGTCGCCAAGGCGCCGCCGGCAGTGATCGACCAGGAGCGAAAGCGGCTGGCCGATTTCAGCAGCACGATCGAAAGGTTGCGCGATCAGGTTGTGCGCCTCGGCTGACAGACCGACCGACGCGCGCCATTTAGGCTCCTCCGACAGGCACTTGGCGCACGCCGGTTATCTTTCCCTTCAACTTTCGAACCGACGTCCCAACTCATGTCCATTCCTTCGACCCGCATTCGCAAAGCTGTCTTCCCGGTCGCCGGCTTCGGCACCCGCTTTTTGCCGGCCACCAAGGCCCAGCCCAAAGAAATGCTGCCGGTGGTCGACAAGCCGCTGATCCAGTACGCCGTCGAAGAAGCCTATGCGGCCGGCATCCGCGACATGATCTTCGTCACCGGCCGCAACAAGCGCGCCATCGAAGACCACTACGACACCGCCTACGAGCTCGAAAGCCAGCTCGAAGCCAGCGGCAAGACCGAACTGTTGCGCATCGCACGCTCGGTCATGCCCGACGACATGACCTGCTCGTATGTGCGCCAACCGCGCATGCTGGGCCTCGGTCACGCCGTGTTGTGCGCTGAGCATCTGGTCGGCGACGAACCTTTCGCCGTGCTGCTGGCAGACGACTTGATGGTCGGTCCCAAGGGCGGCGAGCCGGTGCTGGCGCAGATGACGAAGATGTTCGAGCGCCTCGGCGGTTCGTTGCTGGCGGTGCAGGAGGTGCCGCTGGACCAGGTCAAGCGCTACGGGATCGTCGCGGGTGAGCCGGTCGAAGACGGCTTGGTCAAGGTCAACAAGATGGTCGAAAAGCCGAAGCCCGAAGAGGCGCCCTCGCGCCTAGGCGTCGCCGGCCGCTACATCCTCACGCCGGGCGTGTTCGCAGAGATTCGTCTGCAGCCCAAGGGCGCGGGCGGCGAAATCCAGCTCACCGACGGCATCGCCGCGCTGATGAAGAAGGAAGCGGTCTACGCCTACTCGTACAAGGGCGTGCGCTACGACTGCGGCAGCAAGGAAGGCTTCCTGCAAGCCAGCGTCGAACTGGCTTTGGCACACCCGGAAGTCGGTGCTTCGTTCCGCGAATACCTGAAGACACTGGCGCTCTGATCTCGACCACGCGGTCGGCTCTCGTTATCGGCGCTACGGCGCCGATTTTCGTTTCAGGTCACTTCGCCGGCTGCACCAGCGGGAGCACGAAGCGCGCGACCTCGTCGTCGCTGATCGGCGTCAGCGGCAGCTTGAATGCTTCACGCAACCGCGAGACGACCGACTGTGCCCACAGTGCATTGAACACCAGCCCGGCGTGGTCGTCCGCCAGCAATGAGTTGTTGGGGGCGTCGCCAATGGAGTTGGTCACCACGAAGCTCTTGCCAATGGTCACGGTCTTGAACGCCGGCTGCGGCGCTCCGCCGCGAGTCCCCCACTTCTGCTTCAACCAGCTCGCGTCGTCGAAGTAAGCAGTGTTGGGTTCGGCCTCCGCCACCTTCCGGATGCCGGCGTTGAAGCTGTCCAGTGCTTTCCAGATGTTGTTGCGCTCGGCTTCGGAAACCCAATTGTTGTTCTGCGCTGCGTCGTCCGCTTCGTTCGCGATGCCGGACACCAGGACGCGCGTCGATGGGTGCGATGCGTGGATGAGTTTGAGGGCCGCGCCGATCTGCTTCACGCAACGTTCTGTCAACTCGGCCAGCTTGGGCGACTCCGGTTCGCGCGACTGCAGGTCGAGCGAACTCGACCAGTCGTTCAGTCCCATGCGGATGACCACCACCCCCAGTTTCCAGCGCTCCGGCTCCCGGTCCATCACCGCGACCAGCCGCGGTGCCTGCCGACGCGGCCCTTGCGTCAAGTCGATGCAGCTCGCGCCGGAATTGGCGAAGTTGTAAAGAAAATCTTCTTTCTTGGGCGCTCTGCCGCCGCTCAGGCCCAGCGCTTCGCGCCCGGTCGCCAACAGACCCGAGCTGCCCCACACCACCCAGGGGCCGCTGTCGATTTCCTTGCCGCGCAGCTTGTCGACGATCTCGGTCCAGTTGAAGGTGCGCGCGTGGAACGGGCCGCCACGCTCACCGGTGCCGGCCGGAAACGCGATGCGATCTTGAAACGAATGGCTGTTGGAGTCACCGAGCACCGCCATCGGAATGGCGGTAGGCGACACCTTGCGGTTGAGCACGTTGTCGGGCAAATCGTCACCCCATGCGTTGAGAGCAAAGACCCCTGCGGCCAGGGCCCACGCGGCGATCCCGACGCGACGAAGGCCGAGCCGCACCACGTTCAGCGCCGACGCAGGACGTGGATGAACTCGTCGCCGACGGTTTGCTGCTCGACGAGGTCGTTGCCGGTCTGCCGCGCAAAAGCCTGAAAGTCGCGCACCGAACCCGCATCGGTCGCCACCACTTTCAGCAGCTGGCCGCTGGCCATGTCGTTGAGCGACTTCTTGGCCTTGAGGATGGGCAGCGGGCAGTTCAGGCCGCGGGTGTCGAGCTCTTTGTGGATGTGCATCGCCGTCTTTCGAATACGCTGGGAATAGTCTTGCGCGTTGGTACCGATTTTAGGCGGCGGGTGTGTCGGACGATGCGGGCACTGCCGGCGCAGCCGCCGCGGCTGTGGCTTTTGGCCAATCGACGAACTGCGGCTCGATGCCGCGCGTACGCAGCCAGTCGGCCAGCGCATAGCCGGTGCCCGCAGGCCAGCAGCGCAAATTCGGCAGATCGTAGAGGCGGTAATCCACCAGTTCGGGCGACAGCGACACCTCGCCATCGGCCACCGCGTGGTACGCGATGATGATCTGGTTCATGCGCTGGAAGTCGTACACGCCGACCAGATTGAGCTCGGTCGCATCGAGATTGGTCTCTTCCTTGATTTCGCGCGCGATGCCTTCTTTCGGCGTCTCGCCGGCTTCCATGAACCCGGTGATGAGCGCGTACATCTTGCTGTTGGTCCAGGCTGCATTGCGCGCCAGCAAGACCTGCCCGCGGTATTCGATGATCGCCGCCAACACCGGCGTCGGGTTGTTCCAGTGCGTGTGACCGCAGTTGGGGCAACGCAGGCGCGACTTCGGACCACCGTCTTCATTCAGCGCGATCCACTCGAGCGGTGTGGCGCAGACCTGGCAAAACTTGGGATCGGGCATGGGAACCTTAAAAATTCATACGGGCTTCGCGGAGGATTCTCCGGACAGCTAAGCCGGGAAAACGCCGGTCGAAAGATACCGGTCGCCGCGGTCGCAAACAATGAAGACGATGACCGCGTTTTCGACTTTCTTGGCCGTTTCGAGCGCCACCCAGAGCGCGCCGGCCGCGGAGATGCCGCCGAAGATGCCCTCTTCGCGTGCCAGCCGCCGGCACATCTCCTCGGCGTTGTCCTGGCTCACGTTGACCACCGTGTCGACCCGGCTCGGATCGTAGATCTTCGGCAGGTATTCCTCCGGCCATTTGCGGATGCCGGGAATGCGCGAGCCCTCGTCGGGTTGCGCGCCGATGATCTGCACCGCCGCGTTCTTTTCCTTCAGGAATCGGGAGACACCGGTGATGGTGCCGGTGGTGCCCATGGCGCTGACAAAGTGCGTCACCTTGCCGTCCGTGTCGGCCCAAATCTCGGGGCCGGTGGTTTCGTAGTGGATGCGCGGGTTGTCCGGATTGGAAAACTGGTCGAGCACGCGTCCCTTGCCTTGCCCGACCATCTGGTCGGCCAGGTCGCGGGCGTATTCCATGCCGCCGCTCTTGGGCGTCAGCATGAGCTCGGCACCGAAAGCCTTCATGGTCTGGGCGCGTTCGATGGAAAGGTCTTCCGGCATGATCAAAACCATGCGGTAGCCCTTGATGGCCGCCGCCATGGCCAGGGCGATGCCGGTGTTGCCCGAGGTCGCCTCGATCAGCGTGTCGCCCGGCTTGATTTCGCCACGCTCCTCGGCGCGCTTGATCATCGAAAGCGCAGGCCGGTCCTTCACCGAGCCCGCTGGATTGTTGCCTTCCAGCTTGCCGAGAATGACGTTGTTGCGTTTGGCGTTCTCGGCTGCGTCGATGCGCTGCAGTGCGACCAACGGCGTTTTACCGATGGCGTCTTCGATCGTCGGGTAATTCATGCTGGACACTGTGCCATAATTTTGGGCTGCTCTCTTCCGTGCCCGGGTGGTGAAATTGGTAGACGCAGGGGACTCAAAATCCCCCGCCGCAAGGCGTGCCGGTTCGATTCCGGCCCCGGGCACCA
>CAXTCC010000015.1:12192-36501 GCA_964242015.1 uncultured Variovorax sp. | reverse complement strand
CCGAGATCTCCAGGTTCAACATCCGGGAGAAGCTGGAGTTGAAGAGGGAGATGGCGAAGGTGCCGGGGGCGTTGCCCGTGCCGCTCGGGCTGGTCGCAGGCAAATTGATGAAGTTGGAATTGGTGAACGCGGTGGACGCGCTCCCGGCTGTGGTCGCCGTGCCGGACGTCACAGTGGGAATCACGCCAAGATTGCCGAACACTCTATTGCCGTTGTTCGAACCCACCACGCCGCCGCCGATGCCGCCGCCGAGACGCACACCGAGCGACTTGCCGAAGGTATCCGATGCCTCGACGATGCGAGCCTCGATCAAGACCTGTCGAACCGGAATATCCAGCTTCGAGATCATCTCGGCCACTTGCGCCAACCTCGAGGGGATATCGGTAACGAACAGCTGATTGGTACGCGGTTCCGCGATCACGCTGCCACGTGCCGTCAGCAAGCGGGCAGTAGAACCGCTCGAGCCTCCACCTCCGCCTGCTGCAGAGCCTGTGCCGGTGATCTGACCTTGCAAGTCAACAGCCTTCGTGTAGTTCAACTGGAAGGATTGCGTACGCAGAGGCTCGAGATTCTCGATGGCGGCCTTCGCTTCGAACTCGATCTTTTCCTTGGCGTTGATCTCGTCCTTAGGTGCAATCCACAGCACAGTGCCGTTTTTGCGCATGCCCAAGTTCTTGGCCTGCATGATGATTTCGAGAGCCTGATCCCAAGGCACGTCTTTCAGACGCAGCGTCAGGGCACCGGTGACCGAATCGGAGGTGACGATATTGAAGTTCGTAAAGTCGGCGATGACCTGCAACAACGACCGAATTTCGATGTTCTGGAAATTGAGAGAAAGCTTTTCCCCGTTGTAGCCCGCTCCTTGCGTCAGCTTGGCGGGGTCGACCTTGCGAGGGCGAACTTCCACCACGAACTGATTCTCGCTTTGATAGGCGCTGTGTTCCCAATCCCCACGAGGCTCGATCACCATGCGAACGCGGTCGCCGGCTTGCTGCGTTGTGATGAGTTGGACTGGCGTTCCGAAGTCCGAAACGTCGAGTCGCCGCCGCAGGCCTTCGGGCAACGACGTCTTTGTGAATTCGACGACCAGATTCTTGCCCTGTTGCTTGATATCAACACCGACCTGATTGTTGGCGAGGTCAACGATGACACGACCTGTGTTGTCCGCACCGAGCCGGAAGTCGACATCGCGCAGAGGCACCATGTCGCGATTTCTGTTCTCGGCAAAAGCAGACGGCGTGGACGCGACCAATGCGGTTCCGACAACAGGCTGAAGAGATACAAGCAGCGACTTGCCTTGAATCTCGGTCTTGTAAGCAGTCGCCTCCTTCAGATTCATCACGAGGCGCGTGCGGTCGCCGGCCTGCACGATGTTCACTGAACGGGGATTCCCTTGATTCACGTCGATAGTCGACCGACCGACCGCGTTGGTCACTCCTGGGAAATCGAGGGCAATGCGCGCCGGGGTTTGAATGACGAAGCCCGTGGGCACAGCCGGAAGCGGCTGGGTGAGGTCAATGCGAATGACTTCCGCGCCCGACTGAATAGAGCTGGTAATCGATTCGATGGCGTTTTGAGCCTGGGCGACGGCGGTGGCGCCAAGCATCACAAGGGTCATACCTGCGGTGCGCAGCCACAGAGCAAGCGCTGTTTTTTGTCGATTCATTTTGCCTTCTCTTGCAACTGCAAAGTCGCCACGCGTTCGATCCACTCACCAGCTGCGTCTTGAACGATTTCGCGAAGCGCGAGCTGGGTTTCGGTAATGTTGGTGATGCGGCCGTAGTTCAGGCCGAGGTGGTTGCCGACGCGCACTTGATAGAGCAACTTGTCTACGCTGATCAGCGCAACAGGCTGCCCTTTCCGATCCAGGCTTCCAACCATCGTCATCGAATCGAGCGGAAACGCCTCCAGCGATTCCTTGCGCCGGGCAAGCTCGGGGGCAATCAGGCCCGAGGTACTCGGCTGGCTCGAATCACGGCGCAGCGCCTGTGTCAGCTTCTGGATATTGAAGGGCTCGAACGATGTTGCCTCGGTATAGGCCTGCGGCGTGAACTTCTTCGGCTCCGAGATCGGCGGCACCGTCGGCTTGACCTGAGCGCGCTGTGCGGCCATCCAGCGTTGCAAATCTTCTCGACCAGAATCGCCACACGCGCTCAAGGCAGCTACTGCGATGACAAGAAAAAGAAAGTTAAGCGCTTTCATTTCTTGGCCTTTGCCGCGGCAGCCGCAGCTGCAGCACGCTGTGCTGCCTGCTCCTCGGGATCAAGGTAGCGGAAGGTCCGCGCGGTGGCATCCATCGTTAGCGCACCGTCTTTTTGCGGCGTGATCGCCATGTTGTTCAATGTGACGATGCGCGACAGATTTGCCACGTCGGCCGCAAATGCGCCCATGTCGTGGTAACGGCCGGTGACGCGCAATGCGATCGGCAATTCCGCGTAATAGTCCTTGACCACGATCTGTCCGGGGCGAAATAGCTCGAACTGAAGACTGCGACCTAGACCGGATTGGTTGATGTCCGACAGCAAAGCGTCCATTTCGGCTTTGCTCGGCAGCTGCTTCTCAAGCAAAGTAACGTATTGCTGAACCTGCTCGCGCTGCTTTTTGAGAAGCTCAAGATTGGCTGCAAGCGCGACCTTTTTCTGGTAGTCCGCGCGCAGCGCGACTTCTTTTGCACGCTCGGTCTCCAGTTCGTCATTGGCATTTGTCAGCCAGACAAACCACAGTGCTGCCAAGACCGCCACTACCGTTGCGATGTACAGGGCGAAGCGTGGAGCGGTCGGCCAGACAGAAGGATCGTTCGGATTCAGGCCGCGAAATTGCTGGCCGAATCGTTGCATCGAAGCAGCAAAGTCGATATTTCGGATGGGGCGTCGGGTTGCCATGATGAACTCTTACCCCTTCGAGGCGCCAGCGGTCGGAATAGAGCCGGCAGTCGCTTTTTGCGCATCGGTCGGCCGCTTGACCCCAATCTTCATGGTGAAGTTGGCAACGCGCCGCTGATCGCGCGGAGTGAGATTCACATTCGCTGAAGTTATTTCCACCAATTCAGGCTTGACGAGCCAAGGGCTGTTATTACCCAGATTGCGCAGCAATTCAGACACCCGTTCATTCGACTGCGCCATGCCTTGCAGCGTCACCGTTTGGTTGTCTTGCTTCATGTTGGTGAGATACACGCCGTCGGGCAATTGACGCACCAATTCGTTGAGCAAATGCACCGGCAAATTGCGATCGCCTTGAAGATCTTCGACCGCAGTTTGTCGAGCGCGCAAGGCCGTGATCTCCGACTGCAATGTGGCGATCTCCTTGATTTCACCTTCAAGCTTCGTGATCTCGGATTGCAGATAGACGTTCTTTGCCTGTTGGCTGGAAATTTGCGTCTGATACCAGACATACGCGCCGCCTGCGAGCAGTGCTCCCAAAATCGCCGCCGCACCCAGCGAAGCGTAAAAAGTCTCTTTCCGACGCTTGCGCGCCGCTTCCCTGTGCGGAAGCAGATTGATCAGAATCACTGCAAGAACCTCCGCATCGCCAAGCCGCAAGAGGTCAGGTAGGAAGGCGCTTCACGGCGGACCTTCTTCTCTCTGATGTTTGCGCCTACGTCCATGCCGTCGAAGGGATTGACCAACGAACATGCGAACGAAGTCTGGCGAGTGACCGCACTGGTCAGGCCCGGCAACGCAGCCGAACCGCCGGCCAACAGTACGTAGTCGACACGGTTGTGCGGTGTGCTGGTAAAGAAAAACTGGAGCGCGCGCGCGATTTCCTGCGCAATGCTGGCAACGAAGGGCCGAAGTACGCCGGAACCATAGTCGTCCGGCAAATCGCCACTGCGCTTTTTGGTTTCGGCTTCCTCCGCCGAAAAGCCGTACTGCCGCACGATCAGCTGTGTGAGTTGAGCACCGCCGAACGCCTGATCGCGGTCGTACAAAACTTCTTGATTGCGGAGCACTTGCATGCTGGTCGTGAACGCGCCGACTTCGAACAGCGCGACGACCGCATCTCGACCCTGACCGGGCAATTGTTCGATCAGCCGAGCCGTTGCGAGGCGTGAAGCGTAAGACTCGACGTCGAGAATGACCGCCTTCAGTCCAGCGGCTTCAGCCAGACCCTGACGGTCCTGCACCTTCTCTTTGCGCGATGCTGCAATCAGAACCTCGACATCACCCGTCGAGTTGGCGCTTTGCCCCATGACACAGAAGTCAAGACTGACTTCGTCCAGCGAAAACGGGATGTATTGGTTGGCTTCGGACTCGACCTGAAGTTCGAGTTCCTGTTCGCTCATGCCGCCCGGCAAAACGATCTTCTTGGTGATGACGGCCGATGGCGGCAACGCCAGCGCGGCGTTCTTGGTGCGCGTGCCGCTTTTGCGGACGACACGGCGCACAGCCTCTGCAACTTCGTCGAACTTTTCGACATTGCCATCGGTAATCCAACCGCGTTCCAGAGGCTCGATGGCGCAGCGTTCGAGCACCAGTTTCCCGGTGGCATCGCGGCCGAGCTCGACCAGCTTGACGCTGGACGAACTGACGTCCAAGCCAAGAAGTGGCGCAGGCTGCCGGCGAAAAAGCGATCCCAAGTCGGTCAAGTTACGGTCCTGTCGGTTGTAACGATTGGAAATATTTGCGAGTGGTTGCATGCTATCAGCAACAATCACCGGCAACAAAGCTGAAGAAGGTGTAGAGCGCGCATCCGTTGTCAAAAGGTGACGAGACCTGCCACAAAGGTCACGAATTCTCGCGGCGGACTTTATGCACCGTGGCGCTTTCAAGACGGCGCATTTCACTTTTTATAATGCGCGGTGACTCCACCCCGCTCAATGCCCGATCCCACCCGCCCTTCCGGGGCTCGCAAGCCTCCTCCGCCCCCTAAAAGATCGGCATGGCTTACCTGGCTCATGCGGCTCGTTTTCTGGACATTGGGCCTGGCCGTCGCCGCGGTAGTCTCGATTCTGTGTGTCATCGCTGTGGCTTTGGCGGTGGCGTATCCCAACCTGCCGGACATTTCCGAACTCTCCGACTATCGGCCGAAGCTGCCGTTGAGAGTCTTCTCGTCGGAGGGCACGTTGATTGGCGAGTTCGGCGAAGAACGCCGAAACCTCACGCCGATCGCGACCATCCCGAAGGTGATGAAAGACGCCGTGCTCGCGGCCGAAGACGCCCGCTTCTATGAGCATGGCGGCGTCGACTACAAAGGCGTGGTTCGTGCTGGTTTGGCCAACGTCAACCGCGTAAAGAGCCAGGGCGCCTCCACCATCACGATGCAGGTGGCGCGCAACGTCTATTTGAGTTCGGAGAAGACGCTCACCCGCAAGATTTACGAAATTCTTCTGACGTTCAAGCTCGAGCACATGCTGAGCAAAGACCAGATTTTCGAGATCTACTTGAATCAGATCTATCTGGGCAACCGGGCCTACGGCTTTGCAGCGGCCTCGGAGGCTTACTTCGGAAAGCCGTTGCAAGACATATCGATTGCACAGGCTGCCATGCTTGCAGGCTTGCCCAAGGCGCCCGGCGCCAACAATCCGGTAAGCAATCCGTCACGCGCGCGCGGGCGGCAGCTGTACGTCATCGACCGCATGCAGGAAGCCGGCTTCATCACGGCGGCACAAGCTGTCGATGCCAAGAAAGAAGAACTTCAGCTTCGCGATGGCCCGGACACGACGCGCTTGCATGCCGAATACGTCGCTGAAACCGTGCGCCAATTGATGTATGCGCAATATGGAGACAGCACCTATACACGCGGCTTGAAGGTCTATACCTCGCTCGTGGCAGCTGATCAGGCGGCTGCCTACAAGGCGCTGCGCAAGGGCATCATGGATTTCGAGCGCCGCCAGATCTATCGCGGCCCCGAGAAATTCGTCGACCTGCCGGCGGACCCCAAGGAACTGGACGAAGCCATTGACGACGCACTCAGCGACCATCCCGACAACGGCGATTTGTTGTCGGTCGTCGTGCTCAAGGCGTCACCGAAGGAAGTCAACGCAGTGCGTGCGGATGGCGAGGCCGTGCAGATCACGGGCGAAGGCCTGAAGCTGCCGCAGTCCGGCCTGTCCGACAAGGCCCCCCCCAACATCAAGATCCGCCGTGGTGCCGTGATCCGAGTCGCCAAGACGCCGAAGAACACCTGGGAAATCACCCAGCTGCCCGAAGTCGAAGGCGCGTTCGTGGCCCTCGATCCGCGCGATGGCGCGATCAAGGCGATGGTCGGCGGCTTCGACTTCAACAAGAACAAGTTCAACCATGTGACGCAAGCCTGGCGCCAGCCCGGCTCCAGCTTCAAGCCGTTCATCTATTCGGCGGCATTGGAAAAGGGCTTCTCGCCAGCGACCGTCATCAACGACGCGCCGCTCTTCTTCGACGCCGGCACGACGGGTGGGCAGCCTTGGGAACCCAAGAACTACGACGGCGGCTTCGAAGGACCGATGTCGATGCGCCGCGCGCTGATGAAATCGAAGAATCTGGTTTCGATCCGCATACTGCAGTCGATCGGCACGCATTACGCGCAGGACTGGATCACCAACTTCGGCTTCGACCGCGAGAAGCACCCGGCTTACCTGCCGATGGCGCTCGGTGCCGGCTCGGTCACGCCGATGCAAATGGCGACGGCTTACTCGGTGTTCGCCAATGGCGGCTATCGCGTCAACCCGTACCTCGTGACGCGGGTGACCGATCACAAAGACAAGGTGCTCGTCGAAAAGCAACCGCCTCTGCTGAATGAAACCATTCGCGCGATTCCGCAGCGCAACGCCTGGATGATCGACAGCTTGTTGCAGTCGGTCGCTAGCGGCGGCACGGCAGCCAAGGCGCAGGCGACGCTCAAGCGCACCGACATCTATGGCAAAACCGGCACCACCAACGATTCGCTCGATGCCTGGTTCGCCGGCTTCCAGCCGACGATGGCTGCGATTGCCTGGATGGGCTACGACACGCCACGCAAGCTCGGCGATCGCGAGACGGGCGGCGGGCTGAGTCTGCCGATCTGGATCTCTTATATGGAGACCGCGCTCAAGGGTGTCCCGGTGGCTGAGTTGCCACCGCCTTCAGGAGTGGTCAATGTCGGTGGCGAGTGGTACTTCGACGACTATGCGCCGGGTCGTGGCGTGGCCAGCCTGGGCCTGGACACGGCGCCGGTGGTGCCAGCCGAGGCGCTCACCGGTTCGCCTGTCGCGCCGACACCGCCGCCTGAAGAGCGCAATCGAATCCTGGACTTGTTCCGAAACTAGCGGCCGTCGGGGGGCGCGAACTCGAGCGGCAAGCCCGCTTGCGTGCTGGCCTCTTCCGAAAATTGCGAGAACAGCTCACGGCCGGTCTTGGTGTCGACCCAGGCGCTGCCGTCGTGCCGGTAGTGATAGCCGCCCGAGCGCGCGGCCAACCATATCTCCTGCAGCGGCGGCTGCAGATTGACGATCAACTGACTTGCATTGCGGAAGGTGATCGTGATCATGCCCCCGACACGCTGGTTATCGATGTCCGCATCGGTCGTGTCGTTGATGCGATCGCAGGCTTGCTCGATGGCGGCGAGCGCAGCTTCTGCGCGATCGAGGTATTCGGGGTCGGTCATTACAATTTCGCCATGTTGAATGTTCCCCAAATTCTAGTGAGCGCCTTGAGTCGCGACGCGTGCAGGGTCGCAAGCGGCTGTCGCACCCTGTCGGCGGCGGCGCTTGCTGTCGCCCTGATCGTGGGCTCGAGTGGCTGCGGTCAGCGCGGACCGCTGTACCTGCCGAAGGATGCTGCCGCCAACCAGCGCTCGACCCTCCCCGATCTGCTGACGCCCCGTTTGCCGGGCTCATCCGACACGCCGGCGCCGAGATCTTCGACACCTGCAAGTCAGGTACCGCAAGCAACGCCAGGCGAGACCGACGCACCCGCCGCACGCGAAATACCCGGAACGAACGGGACGACCAAGTGACGACGGAGATCAAGGAAGGCAACGCGCTCCCAGGGCATCCTCACATCGCGCGACGCGGCGACGCACTGCACATCGAGGCCATGTCGCTCACTGCGCTGGCACGCGAACACGGCACACCGCTCTTCGCATATTCGAAGCAGTGGATGCTCGACGCGCTCGCCGCCTACCAGCGCGGCTTCGAAGGCCGAGACGCGCTGATTTGCTATGCGATGAAAGCCAACTCGTCGCTCGGGGTGTTGCGCGTGTTCGCCGAGGCCGGTTGCGGCTTCGACATCGTTTCAGGCGGCGAACTGTCGCGCGCACTCGCGGTCGGTGCTGATCCGGAACGCATCATCTTTTCGGGCGTCGGCAAGACCCGCGCAGAGATGAAGCAAGCACTCGACGCCGGCATCGGCTGCTTCAACGTCGAGAGCGAGGCCGAACTCGATGTGCTGAGCGAGGTCGCCTCGGCCACAGGCCAACGCGCGCGCATCAGCATCCGCATCAACCCGAACGTCGACCCCAAGACGCACCCGTACATCTCGACCGGCCTCAAGGGAAACAAGTTCGGCATCGCGCACGACCGCGCCGTGCACGCGTACCGGCATGCCGCGAAGCTGCCGGGACTCGAAGTCGTCGGCATCGATTGCCACATCGGGTCGCAGATCACCGAGATGTCACCCTACCTGGATGCGTGCGAACGCATCCTCGACCTGGTCGAAGCCATCGAGGCAGCAGGCGTGCCGATCCATCATCTGGACTTCGGCGGTGGCCTGGGCATCGACTACAACGGGGAGGTGCCGCCGGCCGCCGATGCGCTCTGGCAACAGCTGCTGGCCCGGCTCGACGCACGCGGTTTCGGCAAGCGCAAGCTCATCATCGAACCGGGACGTTCACTGGTCGGCAACGCGGGCGTCTGCGTTACCGAGGTGCTCTACACCAAGCCCGGTGAGGACAAGAATTTCTGCATCATCGACGCGGCGATGAACGACTTGCCGCGGCCTGCCATGTACCAGGCATTTCAAAACATCGTGCCGCTGCAGATTCGGTCGGGCACAGGTGCCACGTATGACGTGGTAGGCCCGATCTGCGAAAGCGGCGACTGGATCGGCCGCGACCGCACGCTCAACGTGCAAGCCGGCGACCTGCTCGCCGTGCTGTCGTCAGGCGCGTACTGCATGAGCATGGCCAGCAACTACAACACGCGAGGCCGCGCCGCCGAAGTACTGGTGAGTGGCAACAGCGCCACGCTGATCCGGCGTCGTGAAACGCTCGAAGACCAGCTTCGCAGCGAGCTGTGACTTGAGACGCGGGCTAAGCCCAGTGCGTCATCGCGACGTCTGAGTGCGACCCACCGGCGACGGCGACGGTGACGCCTTCTTTTTCTTGCTGAAGTAGAACCACACGCGCCAGAGCAGCAGCAGGGCGACGATGGCGACGTAGACGAACACTTCGTTGAAGTTGTTCTTGCCCGCACGCATCCAGAAGAAGTGCAGCAAACCGAGACCGGAGATCACGTAGATCAGCTTGTGCAGCATCTGCCAGCGCTTGGCGCCCATCGCCTTGATCGCACGGTTGAACGATGTAGCGGCCAGCGGCGTGAGCAACACGAACGCCGCAAATCCCACCAGGATGAACGGCCGCTTGGCAATGTCCTTGGCGATGTCCGGCACATCGAAGCCCATGTCGAACCAGCTGTAGCTCAGCAAGTGCACCACGACATAGAAATAGGCGAAGAGCCCGAGCATGCGGCGGTATCTCGCCAGGCCGTTGAGCTTGGTCATCACACGCAGCGGCGTGACCGCCAGCACGATGCAGATGAAGCGCAGCGTCCAGTCGCCGGTTGCCCGGATCAGGAACTCAGCCGGGTTGGCACCGAGCCCATCGGCGAACGCGCCGTAGCCGAGCCGAATGAACGGCAGCAGGCAGATCAAGAAGATGATCGGCTTTGCCGCCTTGTGCATCAGCAGCTTGTTGAGCGCCAGTACGGGCCCCGGCGTTGCCATGGCTAGTAGAACTTCTTCAGGTCCATGCCCGCGTAGAGCTGCCCGACCTGTGCTTCGTAGCCGTTGAACATCTCGGTCTTGCGGCGCTTGGCGAACAACCCACCGCCGTCGCCGATGCGGCGTTCCGTTGCCTGGCTCCAGCGTGGATGGTCGACGTTCGGGTTCACGTTCGAATAGAAACCATATTCGTTGGCTGCCGACTTGTTCCAGGCCGTGCTCGGCTCCTTTTCGACGAAGCGGATCTTGACGATCGACTTGGCGGACTTGAAGCCGTACTTCCATGGCACAACGATGCGCACCGGCGCGCCGTTCTGGTTCGGCAGCACTTCGCCGTACATACCGAAGGCGAGCAGCGTCAGCGGGTGCATCGCCTCGTCCATGCGCAGTCCTTCGGCGTAGGGCCAATCGAGGATGCGCGATCCGACGAAGGGCATCGTCTTCGGGTCGGCCAGCGTCACGAACTCGACGTACTTCGCATTGCCTTGCGGCTCGACTTTCTTGATGAGCTCGGCCAGCGAGTAGCCGACCCACGGGATCACCATCGACCAGCCTTCGACACAGCGCAGGCGGTAGATTCGCTCTTCTTGCGCGCTCATCTTGATGAGGTCTTCGATGCCGTACTTGCCAGGCTTCTTGACCAGGCCTTCGACCTCGACGGTCCACGGCCGCGTTTTCAGCGTGCCGGCGTTCTTGGCCGGATCGGCCTTGTCGGTGCCGAACTCGTAGTAGTTGTTGTAGGTGGTGGCATCCTTGTAGTCGGTCACCTTGTCCATCGACATCGCGCCTGCGACAGCCGACTTGCCGCCCGGCAGTTTTGCGAGCTTGCCGGGGCCGGCGGTCTGCGCCATCGCTTCGCGCGACGCCCAGCCAGTCAGCACGGCACCAGCCGCACCGCCGGCCATCAGCTTCAACAGATCGCGCCGGCCCTCGTACACGCTGCGCGGCGTGATCTCGCTGGAAGACGGATGAATGAAACCATCGTTGCGTGAACCGATCGACATGGAAACCTTTCGCTGGAATCGTTGTTGCAAGAGTTAGTTCGTGCACGACCCTGCTTTGGTTACGCGCAAATCGGTCTTCCGGTTTCGAAGCGTCCACGGTCGTGCTGCGAACAGCCGGCCAACCAGCCCTACAAGGTCCCGTAACTGTGCAACCCGCTCAGGAACATATTGACCCCGAGGAACGCGAAGGTGGTCACGGCGAGTCCACCCAGTGCCCACCAAGCCGCCACCGTGCCGCGCAAGCCCTTGACGAGCCGCATGTGCAGCCAGGCCGCGTAGTTGAGCCAGACGATCAGCGCCCAGGTTTCCTTCGGGTCCCAGCTCCAGTAGCCGCCCCAGGCATCCGCCGCCCACAGGGCGCCGAGCACGGTCGCGATCGTGAAGAACGCAAAGCCGACAGTGATCGACTTGTACATGACGTCGTCGAGCACCTCGTTCGACGGAAGTCGTGCGGCGATGCGCTTGCGGCCCAGCAGGATGCCTGCGGCGATCAGCGCCGAGATGCCCGCGTAAACCACCCAGTAGCTGCCGCCGGCCTCCTGCACGCGCTGGCGAAACGCCACCGGCACGAAGCACAGGGCCACGCCCAGCAGCCAGATCGGCGTCAGCTTGTACCAGCGCTTTTCTTGCGCCTGCTCCTTGATGAGATAGGCGAAGGCGACCATCGCGGCCAGCGAGAAGGTGCCATAGCCGATGAAATTGGCGGGCACGTGCAGCTTCATCCACCAGCTCTGCAACGCCGGCACCAGCGGCTGGATTTCATGGGCGCCCTTGACCAGCGTGTACCAGAGCAAGAAGCCGACCGCCGCGCTGACCACCAGCATCACGAAGGCGCCCATCGAGCGCGTCTTGTAGGTCGACTCGAAGTAGAGATAGAAGCTGGTCGTCAGCCAGCTGAACAGCACGAAGACCTCGTAGAGGTTGCTGACCGGGATGTGGCCGATGTCGGGGCCCAGCAGATGGCTCTCGTACCAGCGCACCATGGTGCCGATCAGCGCCATCGTCACGCCCGCCCAGGCGATGCGCGAGCCGATCAGTTCGAGCGCGTTGCCCTGGCGTCCGCCGAACAGACCGAGCCAGTAGAAGGTCGTGCTCATGAAGAACAGCACGCTCATCCACAGGATGGCCGACTGGCTCGACAGGAAGTACTTGAGCCAGAAGACCGAGTCGGCACGGCCGAGGTCGCCCTGGTATGAGCTGATCGCCAGCAGCGAGGCGCAGGCGACGACGATGGCCAGCACGCGCAGCGGCCGCCAGAACCAGCCGAGCGACACGCCCGCGACCATGGCGGCCAGCAGGATCGGCTTCTCGTAGTAGTCCATCGATGCGCCATAGCGCGAAAACGCGAACAGTCCACCTGCCAGAACCAGCGCGGCGAACACCCAGTCGAAGGTGTCGCGGCGCGATCGCCAGCTGTCGTTGAGAGTCAAAGTCGTCGTGTTCATGTCGCTTGTCCTGGATACCCGCGCTGTCAAGGCGTCCGCGGGAGTCTGGGGGAGTCGGGAGAAATCGGATTCTGCTTCGAGAAAGCCAGCAACTTGTGCTTCAAATGCTCGAACTCGCGATCGCTGTCGAGGGTCTTCCGGTTCACTGAAAACGCCATCGATGCTTCGGTGCTTTGCGCCGAGCCACTGTCGTGAGCCTTCGGCGAAAGCCAGACCCACAGGCGGCGCTCGCGCACGTACAGCATCGCAAAAATGCCGGTGATGAGCAACAGGCAGCCCAGATAGACCACGTTCTTGCCCGGCGCACGCGCTACCTGGAACACGCTGGCCTGCACCTGCTTGAAGTCGGTCATCATCATCGCGACGGGCGCCGGATAGAAGTGCGCATCGCTGATCGCCAGCACCGATTGCGTCAGGAAGGCCTGCGACTTGTCGTCGGGCGGCAATGCAGCGAGGCCGGCCGTTTCGCGGCTCAGGTTGAGCACTTCGAACAGCACGTCGTTCAGGATGCGCACCAGCACCGCGCCGGCACGCTCGCGCTCCGCCTCCGGCACGTTGGCCTCCATGAACTCTGCGATGGCCTGCCAGCCGCCAGCGCTCACCGCATCGGAGCGTGCCCGCTCGGCGCCGGAGAACAAGGCCAGCGCGCGCGTCGCCGATGTGCGCAGCTGCTCGGCCAGCTCGGGGCGCTTCGGGTCGGCCGCGCGGGCGATGTACCGATCGATGGCGCGGGCACGCAGCGTCGGGTCTGCCAGCGCCGTGCGCATGCGCACGAAGCCGTCCATCGAGCCTTGGTCGTCGGCCGGCACGCGAAGATAGCGGAATGGGTCTTCAGGCCGCTCCCGCATGCCGAGCAAGAACACGGGCTGGCCGTCGCCGGTGTCGACCGGCACCATGTAGTTTTGGTACTCACGCGCCTGGCCCGCCGCGTCACGCAGCTTGTAGCCGATGCTCGGGCCGATGTTGCGCAGCGTCTTGGGTTTGTCGGTCTTGTTGGCGGCGCCCAGGCGCGACTCGAAGTCGTGCCGAAGATCGACCTTGCGCACGTCGACCGCGCCATTGGCCTGCGGGTCGGCGAAGTTCTCGACGTTGATGACGCGCAGCGCGGCGAACTCGAGCGTGAGCTTGTCCGCCCCGTTGGTGATGTCGACCGAGGGCCCGCCAATCACGCCATCGACTTCGAACGGCTTGGCCGCAGCCGCCATCGGCACCGCCTTGAGCTTCACGCTCGAGCCGCCGTCGTCGAAGCTCGACTGGTAGATCTCGACGCCCTTGTAGCTCGCCGGGTGATTGACCTCGATGCGCGCCGGAATCTCCTTGCCGGTCTCGCGATCGTGCAGCACCACCTCACTGGCGAACAGCTTGGGCATGCCGGTCGAGTAGTAGTCGACGATGAACTTCTTGAGCTCGATCGAGAAGGGCAGCTCCTGCAACAGCACGCCGTCTGACTGGTTCAGGATCGCGACGCTCGACTGGCCGCCTTCGGGCACCAGGATGTTGCCGCGAAAGGTCGGGTTGGCGGCAGACAGGCGATGCTCGGGCGCGACGTCGGCGATCATGCCGCCGCCGGTGAACACGCTCTTGCCGTTGAACCAGGTTTGCGCGCGCACCACCAGGTCGCCATCGAGCAGCCCGCCGAGGCAGATCAAGACGATGGCGCTGTGCGCCGCGATGTAGCCGAGCTTGTGGGCGCCACCGGCGCGTGCAGCGACCATCCAGCCCGCGGTGTGGGGTGACCCATCCGCCGAAGAACTTCCAGTCGGCACATCACGCCGCTGCAGCTTCACCTTCCAGCCGCCACCGGCCAGCAACTGGCCAATGCGATTCGCCGCGGCCTCCGGCGTTTCAGCCAGCACGGTCTCGGCGCGCTGGCCGAAAGCCTTCAGGCTCTGCGCGCGGATGTCTTCCTTGAATGTCTTCAGGTCGGCCACGATGCGCGGCGTGTTGCGCCCGATGCAAAGCGACGTGCTGATCACCAGAAACAGCAGGATCAGCAAAAACCACCAGGCGCTGTAGATCGAGTCGAGCTTGGCGGTGCGAAACAGCTCGGACCAGAAGGGCCCGAACTGGTTGATGTAGTTGCCGATCGGCTCATGCTGCTTCAGCACGGTGCCGATGATCGATGCGATGCAGATGATCGTCAGCAGCGAGATCGCGAACCGCATCGACGAGAACAGCTCTACCGCGGCACGAAGCGCCTGTGGACCGCGACGAACGCGAAGACCGTGGGTGGAGATGGACATGAAGCAAAAAGGCGGGCCATCCTCCTGGATCGGCCCGCCTGTTGGTCTGATTTATGGGCGGTTAGTTCAACACAACGACAGCGACTGCGCCTTGCTTGCCTCAGTTCGCGAAACACCGCGGGACCGGCTCCGCCGGACCGCTGGTGTTGCCCCCGGTCAGGGGGTGGGCGGCTACACGAAGTGCGCCAACCTGGGGGCGAGCTAACGAAGTCCGGCGATGTAGTCCGCGACAGCCTTGATTTCGCGATCGTTGAGCTTTGCGGCCACACCGGTCATCTGGATGCTGTTCAAACGAACGTTGTCGCGAAACATGGTGAGCTCGTTCGCGATGTAGTCGGCATGCTGACCGCCAAGGCGCGGGTACTGCGCGGGAATACCCGCACCATCGGGGCTGTGGCAACCAGCACACGCCGGGATCTGTCGATCGGCGATGCCGCCGCGATAGATTCGTTCGCCGAGCGCGACCGTGGCCTTGTCTTTCGCGAAACCGGGCTTGATCTTTTTGGAGCCCATAAACCACGCGACATCGCGCATTTCGTCGTCGCTCAGCGTGGCCGCCATTCCCTGCATAACCGCGTTCTTGCGTTTGCCGGCCTTGAACTCGACCAGCTGCTTGTACAGATATTCAGGGTGTTGCTGCGCCAGCTTGGGGTTGGCCGGCACCGCCGAGTTTCCATCGGCGTTGTGGCATGAGGCGCAGGCCTTGGCAGCAAAGGCGGCTTCGCCCTTGACCAGATCCGGCTTGGCCGGTTTGGCCGGCGCCGCCGCCGGCTCGTCTGCAGCGAAGCTCGAACTGACGGCAATGCCCAAGAGGGCTGCAAGCAGAAAATGGGCAACAAACTTCATATCGGGGGCTCGAATTTATTGGCGCAAAACCGCGCGATTCTACAATGGCGCCCCGTTCCGAAAGCCTACAGATGACCACCCCTCCGCCGAAGCCGGCCCATACCCGGCCCGGCCCGGACCCCGCCACCGCAGAACGCGAACGCGTTGCGCTCGGCTGGCTGCACACTGCCCACTTTTTGACGAGCGCGCCGCAACTGGAACATTTGCCTCCGCTCGATCTGCCTGAATTCGCCTTCGTCGGCCGTTCCAATGCCGGCAAATCGACTGCCATCAACACGCTGACGCAGCAGACGCGCCTTGCGTTCGCGTCGAAGACGCCCGGTCGGACGCAGCACATCAATCTCTTCGGCCTCGGTAAGCAAAAGATCGACGACGCCGTGCTGGCAGACTTGCCCGGCTACGGCTACGCGGCCGTGCCTAAAGAGGCCAAGCTGCGATGGCAGCGCGTGATGGGCAACTACCTGATGACGCGCGAGACACTGCGAGGCGTGGTGCTGATGTGCGACCCGCGACATGGGCTGACGGAGCTCGACGAGATCCTGCTCGACGTGATTCGTCCCCGTGTGGCGGAGGGTCTGAAGTTTCTCGTGCTGCTCACCAAGTCCGACAAGCTGACCCGCTCCGAAGGCGCCAAGGCACTGTCGATTGCGCGACTGCAGAGCGGCGGCGGCGAGGTCAAACTGTTCTCCGCCTTGAAGAAACAGGGTGTCGGTGAAGCGGCCGAACTGATCTGGCGATGGGCACATCCTGAAGTCCCCGAGCCGGCGCCGCAGGACACGCCCGTCGAGCCCGACTGAGCCAAATCAATCGGTCCGCATCAATCGGTGCGAGGCCGAACCGAACGAGTCAAAACAACAGGAGACAAACTGATGATCGAGACCTTTCAGCGCACCCTGCCCAACGGCACCACCTTGAGCTGCCGAGCAGCCGGCAAGCCCGGTCGACCCCTGATGGTCTTCCTGCACGGCTTCCCGGAGGCTGCCTTCATCTGGGACGACCTGCTGGCTTATTTTTCAAGCGACGCGCACGGCGGTTATCGCTGCGTTGCACCCAATCTGCGGGGCTTCGAAAAATCAAGCGCGCCGACCGACGTCGCCAGCTACAAGGCGACCCTGCTGATCCAGGACATCCAGCAACTGGTGGCGACCGAGAGCGCCGACGGCACCATGGCCGCGCTCGTCGCGCACGACTGGGGCGGCGCATTCGCCTGGGGTTACGGCAACGCATTTCCGGCGCAGGTCGGCAAGCTGGTCATCATCAATTCGCCACACCCCGGCACCTTCACCCGCGAGCTGCGCAACAACCCGGAGCAGCAGAAGGCGAGTGCGTACATGCACTTCCTGTCGCGGCCCGATGCGGAGGTGCTTCTGGCAGCCGACGACTTCAAGCGCATGTGGCCGTTCTTCACCTTGATGAAGGCCGGCCCGGATGGCTTCGGCTGGCTGACCGATTCTGTGAAGGACCAGTACCGTGAAGTCTGGAGCGCGGGCCTGACCGGCGCCTGCAACCTGTACCGCGTGACGCCGATGAAGCCGCCTCTTCCCGACGCAGCGGGCGGCTCCATCGACAGCATCCCGGTCCTGCCACGCGAACGCTTCACCGTCGACGTGCCGACCTTCGTCTTCTGGGCGCTCGACGATGCGGCCTTGCTGCCGGGCTTGCTCGATGGGCTCGAGGACTACGTGCCGAATCTGACAATCAAGAAGGTGCCGAACGCGACCCACTGGATCGTCCACGAGCAACCTGAGTTGGTGGCAAGCGAGATCGAAGCTTTCCTCAACCGCTAGCCAGCCACCGAGCCGTCAATAGACCGTCGGCTCGCCCTCCGGCCGCGTCTTGAAGCGCCGGTGCACCCAGTAGTACTGCGACGGCATCGTGTCGATATAGCCTTCGAGCCGATGGTTCATCAACGCGGTGTCGGCCTCGATATCGTCGGTCGGAAAGTTCTGCCACGACGGCAGCACTTCGATGTCGTAGCCGGTCTTCGTCAGCCGCGAGAGCACCGGCACGATCTTGGCGCGACCCAGTCGAGCGAAGCGCGACAACGACGGCACGGTGGCCGCCTGCACGCCGTAGAACGGCACGAAGATCGATTCTTGCGGCCCGAAGTTCATGTCGGGCAGCAGGTACAACAGGCCGCCCTTGCGCAAGCCGCTGACGATCGGCTTCACGCCCGCGGTGCGATCGAACACCCGGACCTCGCGATGAAAGCGCGTGCGGCCGACTTCGAGCCAGTCGTTGATGAGCGGGTCGCGCTGCGGCGTGAAGATCGATGTCCACGGCCGCGGCACGCCGATGGACAAAGCGGTGCCGCCGGCATCGAGCCCGCAGAAGTGCGGCGCGAAGACGATGGTCGGCGCCTCGCCTTCGAACTCGCTCAGGGCACCGTGCAGGTTCAACCGCGCTTCGACCACGGCCAGCGGCGCGTGCCACAGCCAGCTGCGGTCGAGCCAGGCCTGCGCCACGTGCACGAAGGTTTCGCGCGCCACGCGGCGGCGCTGTTGCGGCGTCCAGTCCGGAAAACAAAGCTTCAGATTGACGTCGACCACATGCCGCCGCGGCCGCGCGACGGTGTGCAGCAAGACGCCCATGGCGGCACCGAAACCGCGAATCAATGGCAGCGGCACATGCGACAGCACGCGCATGAAACCGATGCCGAGTCGGGCTCCCAGGCTCACGCCTCGTCCCTCGGTCGCTTGTAGCGGCCGTAGCCCCAGAGGTACTGTCCGGGCAGTCGTTCGATCAATCGCATCAAGGTCTCGTTCATGGCGGTGGCAGCGGACTCTGGCGTCGCGCTGGCGTCGTACAGCGCGGGCGCGTCGACGGCTTCGAAGTGGATCACAAAACGCGCGTCGGGCAGCCGTTCGCACCAGGTCATGAGGACCTGCGCGCCGGTCTGCTGCGCCAGGCGCGCGAGCAAGGTCATGGTGTAGGCCGGCCTGCCGAAGAACGGCGCCCACACGCCCTGCCCTTGCGGTGGAACCTGGTCGGGCAACAGGCCGGTGTAGCCGCCGCTGCGCATCACGCGCATCAGGCCGCGCACGCCAGCCAAGGTGGTCGGCAGCGCCTTCAGGCCGGGCCGGTCGCGCGATCCTGCAGTGAGGTCGGCGAGCCAGGCCTTGCGCGCCGGGCGGTACAGCACCGTGAGCGGCCCGTGCTCCGGTGCGAAGCGCTCCGCGATGGCCTGGCCGATCATCTCCCAGCTACCGACATGCGGCGTCGCCAGGATGACGCCGCGCCCATTGGCCAGCGCCTGCTCGAACACGTCTTCATTGAACCAGCGCACGCGGGTCAGCACGCTGGTACCGGACGGCCTGAGCCAGAGCCACGGCAGCTCGGCGACCATCTTGCCGGCGGCGCCAATGGCTGGTCGATACTGCGCCCGCGTGAAGCCTGCCGCCTCGGCATTGGCCTTGATGCGCCGGCGATAGGTCGGTGAACACGCATAGACCAGCCAGCCCAGCCACGCGCCGATGCGATGCATCCATGGCAGCGGCACGCGGGCGAGCAGGCGGAACAGAGTGATCATCGAAAACGAGGGGGTTTTACAGACACGACGAGTGCAAACACATCACCACACGGGCGTGTCGGCACTTGAAACTCACTGGCACACGCACCTGGCGCGGCTCGAATAGAATCGAAATTGTCGCTGAGTTATGGAACTACTTGCAGGGCGACACGCACAAGCGCCGGCCGATTGTGCATTGCCATTTCGGCATTCTGCTAAAGCGTTCGCCAGAGCTCCCAAAGGAATCGGCAACGCGCCTTTTCAACTTGATGGAGTATTCAAAAAATGGCGAACGACTTTCTCTTCACTTCCGAATCCGTCTCCGAAGGCCACCCCGACAAGGTCGCCGACCAGATCTCCGATGCCATCCTCGATGCCATCTTCGCGCAAGACCCGCGCAGCCGCGTCGCCGCTGAAACGCTGACCAACACCGGCCTTGTCGTGCTGGCCGGCGAGATCACCACCAACGCGCACGTCGACTACATCCAGGTGGCGCGCGACACCATCAAGCGCATCGGCTACGACAACACCGAATACGGCATCGACTACAAGGGCTGCGCGGTGATGGTCTGCTACGACAAGCAGAGCAACGACATCGCCCAGGGCGTCGACCACGCGAGCGACGACCACCTGAACACCGGCGCCGGCGACCAGGGCCTGATGTTCGGCTACGCCTGCGACGAGACGCCCGAGTTGATGCCCGCGCCGATCTACTACGCGCACCGCCTGGTCGAGCGCCAGGCCCAGTTGCGCAAGGACGGCCGCCTGCCTTTTCTTCGTCCCGATGCCAAGAGCCAGGTGACGATGCGCTATGTCGACGGCAAGCCGCACAGCATCGACACCGTGGTGCTGTCCACCCAGCATCACCCCGACCAGAGCGAGACGTCGACCAAGATGAAGGCATCGTTCAACGAAGCCATCATCGAAGAGATCATCAAGCCGGTGCTGCCGAAGGAATGGCTGAAGGACACGCGCTACCTGATCAACCCGACCGGCCGCTTCGTCATCGGCGGCCCGCAGGGCGACTGCGGCCTGACCGGCCGCAAGATCATCGTCGACACCTACGGCGGCGCCTGCCCGCACGGCGGCGGCGCGTTCTCGGGCAAGGACCCGTCGAAGGTCGACCGTTCGGCCGCCTATGCCGCACGCTACGTGGCCAAGAACATCGTGGCTGCGGGCATCGCGCGCCAGTGCCAGATCCAGGTGGCCTACGCGATCGGCGTGGCCGAGCCGATGAACATCACGGTCTACACCGAGGGCACCGGCCTCATCTCCGACGAGAAGATCGCCGCCCTGGTGCGCGAACATTTCGACCTGCGTCCCAAGGGCATCATCCAGATGCTCGACCTGCTGCGACCGATCTACCAAAAGACCGCCGCCTACGGTCACTTCGGTCGCGAGGAGCCCGAGTTCACCTGGGAGAACACCAGCATCGCGCCCAAGCTGCGCGCGGCTGCCGGCATCTGACGCGCCTGCTTTTCAGCAGCGATCGCCGCTAGAAGCGATACGACGCGCCCGCGCCCACCGTCCAGTTGCGGCCGGGCGCTGGCTCGTAATACCGCGCATTGCCTTCGTTGACGATGACCGAGCCGACATAGCGTCGGTTGAACAGGTTGTCGACACGCGCGAAGGCGTTCAGCTCCCAGTGCTCGAGCCGCTTCACGTAGCCGGCCTCGAGCGCGGCCAGCATGTAGCCCGGCGCACTGGCCGTGTTTACGTCGTTGGCCTGGATACGGCTCAACGCACGCAACTCCGCGCCCGCATGCCAGCCTTCGGGGGGCGCCCATCCGAAAGACGCAAACACCGATTGCCTGGCGATGCCCGGAATGCGATTGCCCGCCGTTACGGTGTTGCTGGCGACGCAAGGCGACGGCGAACAGAACTGATCGCGATAACGCGCATCGAGCAGGGTGTAGGCGAGCTGCGTTCGCCAATGGTTCACCGTCTCGTGCTGCCAGCCCAGTTCGAAGCCATCGCGCCGTGTGCGCCCGGCGTTCTGAAAAGTCGCACGGCCGCCGATGTTGGTGTTGGTCACGATCTCGTCGCGCGTGCCGGTGCGAAACAACGCAGCGGTCAACAGGCCGCCGCCAACCTTGGCCTTCGCGCCGACCTCGACGCTGTCGTTGACGGCCGGCTGCAATGCGAAGTTGAGGCCACTCGCACCGCCCGCACGGTAGGAGAGTTCGTTCAGCGTCGGCGTTTCGAAGCCGCGTCCCGCCGATGCGTACAGCGCCACATCGGGCGTCGCCTGGTAGCGCAACGAGGCAACGGGCAAAGTTTTTTCGTAGCGTGCACTGCCGCTGTCGTTGCCGTTCGCACCGACGATGTAGCGGTCTTCCGAATCGAAGTGCACCGCACTGCGCCGCACGCCGGCCTCCAGTGTCCAGCGTTCCGCAAGCTGCCACGTCGCCTGCGCGTAAGGGTCGAGGTTCCACACCGTGTTGCGCTCGTTGCGACGCAACCGACCCTGCACGCCGAGCACCGGCGCAGCGAGACGGCCGAGGTAGTTCTCATAACCGCTTCGCCATTCGTGCAGGCTGTCGTAGGCCAGGCCGGCGACGATGTCGAACGGCCGGTCCGCCAGTCGCAACTTGGCCGACCAACGCAAGTCCAGGCCGCCGTAGTCGCGCGCCAGTCCGATGACGCCGCCCGACTGCAGCGGATTCACTTGTGCCGAAGCCGGGATCGCCTGGAACTGCGTCGTCTTTCGCTCGCCGGTGTAGAGCATCAGGCGCAGCGTTTGCGACGCGTCGATACGCCGTTCGTAAGTGAGGCCGGCCTGCGTTTGGTCGACCGTTTTGCGCGTGTCGTACTGCACTGCCAGCGGCGCGCTGCGGGGCGCCATCGCGTACTGGTCCGCCGTAAGGCCGAGCGCGTCTTGCGCCTTCAAATGCACGCTGTTCGCCACCAGCGTGAGCTTGTCGCCGTTGTCGAGCGTGATGCCGATCTTGCCGTTGACGATGTTGCGCTGCGCGGCGCTGTGCTCGCGGTAGCCGTCGATGCTGAAGTGACTCCCGCTCAGCAGGTAGTCGACCGCGCCGGTCGATCCGCTGACCTTGGTGCTCTGCCGCAGCGCGCCGTAGCTGCCGGCAGCGAACGAATAACCGAGCTTCGGTAGACCCTCGCCGTCTTCGGTGAACACCTGCATCACGCCGCCCGACGAGTTGCCGTAGAGCGCAGAGAACGGCCCACGCAGCACCTCGACGCGATCGGCCGAGCCGATGTCGATATTCGATGTCTGGCCTTGCCCGTCGGGCAGCGTCGCCGGGATGCCGTCGACATAGATGCGCACGCCGCGCACGCCGAAGGTCGAGCGGGCGCCGAAGCCGCGCACCGACAGCTGCAGGTCCTGCGCATAGTTCTGTCGGTTCTGCACCAGCAGACCGGGCACCGCGCCCAGGCTCTCGGACAGGTTGACCTGCAGCTTGTCGTTGCGCAGATCGCTGCCGTCGACCCGATCGACCGAGCCGGCGACATCGAAGGGCGATGTCGCGCCACGGGGCGTCGACACGGTGATCGCGGGCAACGTCGGCGAGTCGGGCTTTGAAACCGCTGCGTCGTTCGAAGTCTGCGCAGTGGCCGGCGCTGCAAAGAGCCCTTGCACCAACAGCGCCGCGACCGACTGGAGAGCAGCAACCTTCAACACACGTCGTTTCATCGCATCGATTTTGCTTCAGGCATGCACGCGCGCATATGCTCCGGTTCCCGGACCGCTACCATCCCGACCCCTTCAACGTCAGCAACCCGCCCGATCTGCATGCGCACTTTTTCTCACTGCAGCTCGTCGTTCTTGCGCTGGATCTTCGCCCTGGCCGTGCTGTCGCTCAGCGCCTGCGCCAGCTTGCCGGCGCCTTCGACCGCGCCGCCGGTTCATGCGATCGCCGCATCGAACACCACTGAGATCGGACGCATCACCGCGCCCTATCGCGCCGAGCCGGCCGATGGCGCCACCGCGCTGTCGGGCATTCGCGCGTTGCCGCAAGCCGAGTTCGCACTCGATGCGCGGCTGCAACTCATCCGCCATGCGCAGTCGTCGCTCGACTTGCAGTACTACCTGCTCGGCAACGACAAGACCGGCAAGCTGATCCTCCGCGAATTGCGCGATGCCGCCCTGCGTGGTGTACGGGTGCGCTTGCTGCTCGACGATTTCTATACCGCCGGCCTCGACCCGTTGCTGCTCGGTCTGGCTTCGTATCCCAACGTCGAGGTGCGCCTGTTCAACCCTTTCGCCTCGGGGCGCGAAAGCATGGCCACGCGGTGGATCAGTTTTGCGAGCGAATTCCGGCGGCTCAATCACCGCATGCACAACAAGCTGTTCGTGGCCGATGGCGCGATGGCGGTCGCCGGCGGTCGCAATCTGGCCGATGAATACTTCCTGCGTGGCGCCGGCGACAACTTCATCGACCTCGATCTGATGTTGGCCGGCCCTGTGGTGGCCGAGCTGTCTGCGCTGTTCGACACCTACTGGAACAGCGAGGTCGTCTACTCGCTCACGCGCATCGTGGCACCGAACGCGTCGAAAGAAGAGCTGCGAACACGCTTCGATGCGTTGACCTCACCGGCGTCGGCCCCGCAACCGCCATCGGTCCCCGACGCCGACATGTTCGGCGACTCGCCCATCGGAACGGCCTTTTCCCAGGGCCGCCTCGATCTCATTCGCGCCAACGCAGCGGCCGCGGCCGACAGCCCGCTGAAGGCGCTCGACGAAGGCACGGGCAGTTCGATCACCGGTCGTTTCAGCTCGCCGCAGACCCTGGCCGACCGCACCCATGCGCTTTTCGATACCGCGAAGTCGGGCATCGTCGTCATCTCGCCGTATTTCATTCCGGGCGACGAAGGCATCGATCACATCCGGCGCCTGCGCGCGCGCAACATCCAGGTCACCGTGGCGACCAACTCGCTGGCCGATACCGACGAGCCCCTGGTCAACATCAACTACAACAACTACCGCGTCGCGATGCTCAAGCTGGGTGTCGAGCTGTATGAAGTGAGCTCGGCGCAGATCAAGCGCAGCCTGAACCTGCGCAAGGTGTTCGCGCAATCGCGCGGGCGCCTGCACGCCAAGCTCGCGATGATCGACCGCGAATCGGTGCTCGTCGGCTCGATGAATTTCGATCCGCGGTCAGAACGGCTCAACACCGAACTCGGCGTGCGGGTGCAAAGCTTCGAGCTGGCCTACCAGCTGATCCAGGCCTTTTCGATCGACGAGGCCGAAGGCGTCTACCGGCTCAGTCTCAAGCCCGGCACGGATCAGGTCCAGTGGTTCAGCACCGACGGCACGGGCGATGTCTTCAACGACGAGCCCGAGGCCAGCATGATCGTGCGCCTCAAGTTGCTGTTCTTCTCATGGTTCGTGCCGAGCGATCTGCT
>CAXTCC010000015.1:0-12092 GCA_964242015.1 uncultured Variovorax sp. | reverse complement strand
GGCACGAGCGCCGCGCCGGGGAACTTGCCGAACAGCGATGAGAGTTGCAGTGCGCCCTGCTCGACGACCCATCGCTCTCCCGTCAGCAGGTTTTCCCACTCGCTGCCTTCGGGCGCATTCGGCATCCGGAGCACCGTGCCCTGCCATACCTCACCGCCCGGCAATGTCGGCACGTCGCTCTCGGGACCGGTCGTCCCGGTAAGTCCGGCGAACCGGCGCACGGCGGCGACGATCAGCACATCGCCATCGAGCCGTCGCTCGAACGCCATCGCATGCTCGGCGCTGGTGCCGTCGATGTCCAGCGCGGTGTACGCGCCGTCGCAGAACAACGCCGCCTTGTCGCGGCGCAGTGCCAGCAGGCGCCGCACCACCCACAGCTTGGCCCGACCATCGTGCGGTGCGCGCGCCAGCAAAGCCACCTCATCGGACAGGCCCTGCCCTTGCGACAGGTCATCGAGCTGTTGCAACCAGCGTTGCCGGCACTCGTAGTCGACCGGCCGGCGGTTGTCCGGATCGACCAGGCTCAGGTCCATCAACTCGTTGCCCTGGTACAGATCGGGCACCCCCGGCGAGCCGTACTTGAGCAACATCAACGTGATGCTGTTCCACGCGCCGAGCCAGGCCACGATGTCGCCGAACTCCTGCAGATCAGTCAAGAACGCATTGCCCTGCACGTGGCCGAGGAGCCCGCGCACGAAGCCTTCGAGCGCCGCTTCGTAGGCCTCGTCGGGAGAAGTCCATCGGGTATGCGACTTGGATTCGCGTGCCGCCTTCAACAGGTACTGCACGATGCGTTCTGCATAGGGCGCGAGCGTGTCTTCGTCGAGACCGCCGGGCGGCAAGGTGCCGAGAAGCGTCTGGTAAAGCAGGTATTCGTCGGCGCGCGAAGGCGCTCCCGCTGGCGCGCCTTCGGCCTCCAGCCGATCGCGCACGCGCTGGTTCATGTCCGACCAACGCGTCAAGGCAGCCTGCCACGCAGCCGGCATCTCCGACAGCACGTCGATGCGGTTGCGCACGTCTTCGGAACGCTTGTTGTCATGCGTCGACGTCGCCAGCATGGTGTGCGGCCAGCGCGCCGCGCGGTCGGCGCTGGCGACGTGGAACTCCGGCACGGTCATGCCGAAGATGCCCGGCTCGCCACCCACTTCGTTCAGCGAACTCAACGGAAAATACCGATAGAAGGCAGTGTCTTCGACACCCTTTGCGGACACCGGCGCACTGAACTGCTGGAAGCGCCGCGCGAAATGGCGCACGCGTCCTTGCAGCTCGGCCGATGCCAACGGCACGGCTTCGCCCAGCAGGCTCTGATGCACGAAGTCGAATACCGACAAATCCGAATCCTGGCTTTGCCGCCGTGCCTCTTCCACCGCTCGCGCGATGAAGTGCTGGTCTTGCTCCGACGCACTATGCACGAAGTACGTGCGGTACACCGGCAGGCACACCGCGACCTCGGCGAGCGCCCGGCGCAGCGCATTGAGCGTGTAGTCGCGCGTGCTGCGGTCCGCGCGCGCGAGTCGCACCAGCTCGGTCGCCAGCACGTTGAGCTCCGACGCCAGCGCAGTGCGAATCACATCGCGCTTGCCGACATGCGAGAGCGCCTCGAAGTGCGCGTCGACACCACTGAAATCGCGCCAGATGCGCTCGAATTCGCTTGCGGCCGCGGCATCGACCAGCACGCCGTTGGCGACGTTGGCAAAGCGGTAGCCGGTGGTGCCGTGCACATGCCAGCTCTCCGGAACTTCTTCGTTGGCCGCGGCGATCTTCTCGGCGACGACATAGAGCGGACGGGCCGGGCGACCCTGTGCATCGACATCGGGCAAGGTCAGGCGGGCACGCCGTGCATAGCCCTGCTGCAACTGCAGGAAGTAGCGCGCCGGGTCGTACAGGCCATCGGGATGGTCGATGCGCAAGCCGTCGACCACGCCGGCCGCAGCCAGGTCGAGTGCGAACGATTGCGTGGCCTCGAAGACTTCGTCGCGCTCCATGCGCAGTGCGGCCAGATCGTTGATGTCGAAGAAGCGCCGGTAGTTGATCTCGTCTGCTGCGACGCGCCAGTAAGCCAGGCGGTAGGCCTGCGCTTCGATCAGCGCGTGCAGCGGGTCGCGCGCGTCTTCATGGTTGAGCGTGTCGACCGATGCGGCAACCGCTTCTGCCAGCGCCGGCGAGCGGGCGCACAGCCGTGCCAGCCGGGCCTTCAACAGTTCCTTGTCGCGCGCGCGCTCGGCCCGCGCCTGTGGCTCGGTTTCGTTGCGGCCCGGCAGATGACCGAAGGCCGACGCGACACTGGCCGCAGCGGCGGCGACGTCGGCATCTTCGACCTGCCGCGATGCATGCAGCAACACGTCGGTGTAGCTCTCTGGCGCCAGTGGAAAGCGGTGTTCGAAGTAGTTGAGCGCGAGGCTGCCTTCGGCGGCGTCGAAGCGCAACGCGATCTCGCCGTTCTGCAGCACCTCGCCGTAATGGCCGCCCAGCACCGGCAGCAGCACCTTGCCGGTGAGTTCGATGTTGAGCGGTTGCCAGTCGATGTCGAAGTGCTGCGCGAAGTGCGACGCCTGGCCGTTCTCCAGCACGTCGAGCCACCACGCGTTGTCGGCGCCCAGCACACCCATGTGGTTGGGCACCATGTCGAGGAGCTGACCGAGCCCGTGCTGCCGCAAGGCGCCGATGAAGCGCGCGAAGCCCTCGGCCCCGCCGATCTCCGGATTGACCTCGTCGTGCGCCACCACGTCGTAGCCGTGCATGCTGCCGGCCCGCGCGCGCTGGATCGGCGAGCAATACACATGGCTCACGCCCAGTTGCGCCAGGTACGGGAGGATGCGCACCGCATCGTCGAAGCCGAAGTCCTTGTGGAACTGCAGGCGGTAGGTCGCCCGCGGCACACGCGTCTGCACGCCGCTCGCCGTAGCCGGACCCGCGCCACCGGACGCGCGTGGTCGCACACGCGCCATCGCGTCGAAAAGACTTCGTGCGTGGCCCTCGGCACCGACGGCATCGAGATCGATCGGCAACTTGCGGCGCCAGTTCGGTTGCTGGTCGGTGGTGCCGGGCAGGTTTGCCTGCTCGACCGAACCCAATGCATCTTCGAGCTGCACCAGCATCAGCGCCGACGGCGCCATCGCCAGATACAGATGAACGGCTTGCACCGCGAGTGCCGGCAAGGTCTGGCTGCCGGTGGCTTCGGCCACCTGCTCGCCTGTGAGCAGGCCGGCATGCTGCACGGCCAGCAGCAGGCGCACGCGCTCCTGCGCACGATCGAGCAATTGCTTCTCGAAGGTCTGCTGGTCCGGAAACAAGCCGAGTTGCCAGCGCAGGCGCAAGTCGTGGCTCGACCACCAGCCCGCCAGCGTGGCCAGGTCGTGCGTGCTCACGGCCACCAGCGCATGGCGCGGGTACTCGCTCGGGGCCTTGAAATCACCGTCGGGCCAGCGCTCGAAATACAGGAGGCGGTAAGAATGAACCTCGGAGCGGGACAGTGCCGCGCGCATCTCGTCGGCCACGGTGCCGAGGTCTTCACCGACCACCATGCAATGGTTGCGCTGGCTCTCCAGTGCGACGATGGCCATCATCTCGTGCAGCGTGTAGTGCACGTAGGCGCCATCGCGTGCGCTATGGCCTTCGGGCACCCAGAACAGACGCATCAGACCCATCACATGGTCGACGCGCAACGCGCCCGCGCCGCGCATGTTGGCACGCAAGGTCTCGATGAAGATGCGGTAGCCGCTGGCACGCAAATGGTCCGGCCGCAGCGGCGGCAAGCCCCAGCTCTGCCCGTTGGGATTGAACTCGTCCGGCGGTGCGCCGACGCTGGCACCGGCACCGAAGGCGGACGGCTCGCCCCACACGTCCGAGCCGCCGCGGTCGACCGACACCGCCAGGTCGAGGAACAGGCCGATGCCGAGCCCGAGCGCCTTGCACCGCGCGTTCACCCGAACCAGCTGCTCGACGGCGACCCACTGCAAGTAGAGGTGATAGAGCACGCGATCGGCGTGTGCATCTGCAAAGGCGGCGACCTCGGGCGAAGCCGGATCGCGATAGGCCTCGGGCCACACCGGCCAGCCCCAGATGGAGCTATCGATCAGATGAAAGTGCGCCTGCAGCGCCTCGAACAACGCGTGCCGGCGCAACGCCTCGCCGCGCTCTTCGATGAAGGCGAAGAAAGCTTCGCCCCGCGTGCTGCGCGATTCGGTCGAAGCGCTCTTGCCATCGGCCGACAGGTGCTGCGCACGGAAATGCGCGAACAAGAGTTCCAGCACTTCGAACTTGGCGGCGGCCACGCCGGGGTAGTCGACCAGCGACGCTGCACGCAGATCGGCCAGGCGCGACTGGAAGCCGGCCGAGCGAACCAGCCGCCGCGCGGGATCGCAGGCATTGAACTCGTCGACCGCCTGCACGTCGATGTACAGCACGTTGATCTGCTGGCGCGACGACGGGCTGTACGGGCTGGCATGCGCAGGGTTGTGCGAGAACAGCGCATGCAGCGGGCTCAAGCCGATGATGTCGGCGCCGCGCTCGGCCATGATGCCGACCAGCTGCGCCAGATCGCCGAAATCGCCGATGCCCCAGTTGTGCTGCGAGCGCAGCGAATAGAGCTGCACCGCCGGGCCCCAGATGCGACCGTCGCCTTGTGTTGCCGTCGGTCGATGGCAATGTTCGGGGGCACTGATGACGAGTGTCGTGGCGCGGACATAAGGCTCGACGTTCACTACGTTTCCGCCATGCGGTGCGGTGTCACCCTCGATGCTGAAGCGGTGGTAGCCCGCCGGCAAACGCAGCGCCATTGTCAGGCGACGTTCGTACCAACCGGTGCCGTCCAGTTCTGCATAGGCGGTGTCCGGCAACGAACGCGCATCGATCTCGCCGCTGTGCACCGCACCGTCTTCTTCGTCGAGCCGCCAACGCACAAAGTGCGCTGTCGCAGGCAGGCGCAGCGCGATGGACCACTCGGCGGCACCGGCTTGCATGGCCAGCACCGGCGGCAGCGTTTCAGACCAATCGCCGCGCAGGGCCGCGTCGAGCGCGGCGGTGGCATCGAGCGTGTCGTCGAGCACCACGCCGAACTCGGCGAGCAGGCCCACCAGATGTTCGCGTGCGACGCGATGGTGATTGCCCCAGACGTCGTGGTAGTCGGTCGAGATACCGAAGTGCGCGCAGAGGCGCTGCACGGCCTCGATGTCGCTGTGCGCGCGGGGGTCAGACATTCGAAGGCTCCTCGAGGGTAACGAAGACGCCGCCGCGCGCGAGGCGCACCGTGGCGTCATCGGTCGGCTCTGCGTCCGACGAGTAGATCATTTCACCGCGAGGCATGACGATGCCCTCGGCGGTGTCGCTGCCGAAGTTGGCCAACACGTACAGCGTGGTGGCCGATGCCAGCGCGCCGCCGAGCTGCCAGACAACCCGAAGCACGCCGCCATCGCCATCGCACGAGAAGGTACCGGCACCGAGCCGGCCCGTCAGATGCGGAACCACCGAACGCCGTCGCACGGCGAGCAATTCGCCGATGAGCCGGAGCCATTGCGCATGAGGCTCGGCATTGCGTTCCTCCCAGCGCAGCTTCGATGCGAGAAACGTCGACTCCGCGTTCGGATCGGGGATGCGCGCACGCGCCTCATCGGTCGAAAAGGTCGCGAAGCGGCCGAACTCTTCCCGCCGTCCGTTCGACACCGCCTCTGCGAGCTCCGGTCCGAAGTCGCAGAAATACTGAAAGGGCGTGGACGCGGCGTATTCCTCGCCCATGAACAGCATCGGCGCGTGCGGCGACAGGAGCACGCAGGCATAGGCCGCGCGCAGCAATACGTCGTCGCCGAGTGCCTGAATACGTTCGCCGAATGCGCGGTTGCCGATCTGATCGTGTGTCTGCAGGAACGACACGAACGCAGCGGAAGGCAAATGCATCGACGACTCGCCGCGCGTCTCGCCTTCACGGTAGGGCGACGGCTGGCCCTGGTAGACGAAGCCTTCTGCCAGCGCCCGGCCGAACTGCGCCACCGGCACATCGGCGTAGTCGCCGTAGTAGCCATCGGTCTCGCCGGTGGTCAGCACGTGCACGGCATGATGCAAGTCGTCGTTCCACTGCGCGGTGCCGTCGCGCGGTTTGCCGTCGTCGTTGCGCTCCAGGAACGACGCTTCGTTGAGTTCGTTCTCCAGCACCACGTGAACGTGCCGCGTACGGCCCGGACCGGCGCGCAAGGTCTCGGTCACTTCACGAATGATGTGCTGCGACGAATCGTCGCGGATGGCATGGATGGCGTCCATGCGCAGGCCGTCGAAGTGATATTCCTCGACCCAGTACAGCGCGTTGTGAACGAAGAAGTCGCGCACCGTGCGCGATGCTTCGCCGTCGTAGTTGATGGCGGCACCCCAGGGCGTCTGGTGCGCCGGATTGAAGAACTGCGGGCAGTACGCGTGCAGGTAGTTGCCTTCGGGTCCGAAGTGGTTGTAGACCACGTCGATCAGCACCATCAGGTCGAGCGCATGTGCCGCATCGACGAAAGCCTTGAGCTCGTCGGGCGTGCCGTAGGTCGCATCGGGCGCGTACTGCAACACACCGTCGTAGCCCCAGTTGCGCAGGCCGGGAAAGTCGGCGAGCGGCATCACCTCGATCGTTGTCACGCCCAGCTCTGCGAGCGCGGCAAGGCGTGCCGTCGCGGCAGCGAAGGTGCCTTCGGGCGTGAAGGTGCCGATATGCAACTCATAGATCACGGCCTCCGACCACGGGCGCCCAAGCCATGCTTCGTCGCGCCAGGCGTAGGCAGCAGCGTCGATCACCTGGCTCGCGCCGTGCACATCGTCGGGGTTGAAACGCGATGCCGGATCGGGTGCACGCAACCCGTCGGGCATGCGAAAGCGATAGCGATCGCCAGCGGCAGCTTCGGTCACGGTCACGGCATGAAAGCCGTCTTCGCCCAGAGTCATCACGTGATCCGAGGTGACGGGTTCGCTCGCGGCGCCACGCGCGTTCGCGACCGGTTGCCGTTCCAATACCACCGGCGTCATCGACGGCGCCCAGAGTCGGAACTCGACGCCGCCCTCGGCCAATACGGTTGCGCCGAAAGGCATCTGGTGGGTTCGCTTCATGCGCCTGCCCTGGAGCGGGTCAGCACGACGAACGATCGGCATTGCATTGGGTACACATCTTCTTTCCATGCACGCGTCGTGGTGTGCGGGTTTTCGTCTTCGTCGGGAGGTTGGGCTTCGGTCGCGGTGTCGAGCAGCAAGCGCCAGCCACCCTGTTCTTCAGCGGTCGGCAGCGTGAACGCGATCTCGTCGTGATGCGCGTTGAAGAGCAGCAAGAAGTCGTCGTCGTGTACCTTCTCGCCGCGCAGGCTGTGTTCTGAAATGCCGTTGCCGGACATGTGCATGGCAAGGCATCTCGCGTTGCCGTCACGCCAGTCGTCCGGTGTCATCTCGAAGCCATCGGGCTTGAGCCAGCAAACGTCCTTGGTGGTGTCGCCCTCGATGGGCTGGCCGGCAAAGAAGTTGCGCCGCGTGAACGACGGATGCGATCGACGCAACGCGATCACGCGGCGCGTGAACGTGGCAAGCGATTCGCGCTCGGGCGTCGAGGTCCAGTCGAGCCAGCCGAGCTCGTTGTCCTGGCAATAGACATTGTTGTTGCCTTGCTGCGAGTGGCCGCGCTCGTCGCCTGCCAGCACCATCGGCACGCCTTGGGAAAGCAGCAGCGTGGCCAGGAGGTTTCGCTTCTGGCGCTCACGCAAGGTGTTGACTTCGGCGTCGTCGGTGGGTCCTTCGGTGCCGCAATTCCACGAGATGTTGTTGCTGCTGCCGTCGCGGTTTTCTTCACCGTTGGCGGCGTTGTGCTTCTCGTTGTATGACACCAGATCGTTGAGCGTGAAACCGTCGTGCGCGGTGATGAAGTTGATGCTGGCGCTGGGCCGCTTGCCGGAGCGTCCGTACAAGTCCTGCGAGCCTGTAAGGCGTTGCGCAACCTCGCCGATGACGCCGCCATCGCCCTTCCAGTAGCCGCGCATGCCATCGCGATAGCGGTCGTTCCACTCGGCCCAACCGGGGGGAAAATTACCCACCTGGTAGCCGCCGAAGCCCAGATCCCACGGCTCCGCAATGAGTTTGACGCGGTTCAGCACCGGGTCCTGCTGGATGGCATCGAAGAAGCCACCCAGGTTTTCCACCTTGCCCGACTCACGTGCCAAAGCTGAAGCAAGGTCGAAGCGGAAGCCGTCGACGTGCATCTCCTCGACCCAGTAGCGCAGCGAGTCCATGACCAGCTGCAGGGCGCGCGGATGCTCCAGGTTGACCGTGTTGCCGCAGCCGGTGAAGTCGTCGTAGTAACGGCGGTTATCGGCATTGACGATGTAGTACGAGGCGTTGTCGACGCCTCGCATCGACAACGTGGGTCCAAGCTGGTTGCCTTCGCAGGTATGGTTGTAGACCACGTCGAGAATCACCTCGATGCCGGCAGAGTGCAACGACTTGACCATCGTCTTGAACTCCTTCACCTTGCCGGACGCGCTGTAGCGCATCTCGGGGGCGAAGAAGCCGAGCGTGTTGTAGCCCCAGTAGTTGCGCATGCCCTTCTCGGCCAGGTGTCGGTCGTTCAGGAAGCTGTGCACGGGCAACAACTCGACGGTGGTGATGCCGAGGCGCTTCAAGTAGTCGACCACCGGTGCGCAGCCGAGCGCCGCATAGGTGCCGCGCAATTGCGGCGGCACCTCCGGGTGCGTCATGGTGAAGCCGCGCACATGCAGCTCGTAGATGACCATGTCCTGCCATGGAATCGACGGCCTGCGGTCGTCGCCCCAGGTGAAGGCGGTTTCGAGCACGCGACCCTTGGGCATGAACTGCGCGCTGTCGCGCCGGTCGAAGGACACGTCTTCGCGCTTGCTGCCGACGGTGTAGCCGTACAGCGCATCGCTCCATCGCAACTCGCCGACCAGGTCTTTCGCGTAAGGGTCTACCAACAGCTTGTTGGCGTTGAAGCGATGGCCTTCTTCGGGCTTGTACGGACCATGAACGCGGTAGCCGTAGGCGAGGCCCGGCCGGGCTTCCGGCAGGTAGCAATGCCACACGTCTTCGGTGCGCTCGCGCAGCACGATGCGCTGCCGTTCATGCCGGCCGCTCTCGTCGAACAGACACAGTTCGACCTTTTCGGCGTGCTGCGAGAACAGCGCGAAGTTGACGCCTTCGCCATCCCAATTGGCGCCACGGGGATACGGTTTTCCGGGCCAGACTGCACTGATCAGTTCATTGGTCTTCATCGGAACTTGTCGTCGACGGAATCCTTGATGACTTTCTTGTCACGCGGCCACCACTGTTCGATGCGTTCGGCTGCCCAGTCCTTGCCGCCCAGGCCGAACGCGAGCGCCAATGCAAAAACGATGCCGCCCAGAATGACCAGGAAACTCTGGCGCACGATGTCGCCACCGACCCGCACCTGGTCGAGCGCGATAAGCACGACGAAAACCATGATCGCGTACTGCGCCAGCTTGGCGACGAAGGCCGCATCCTGCAGCTTGATGTTGCGGCAATAGGCCAGCACCGTGTCGCCGACGAACTTGGCGAAGTACGAGCCGAAGGCCAGCACCAGCAGCGCGACGAACACGTTGGGCACGAACCAGACCACGCGCCCCAGCAGGTCGGTGATGTAAGTCAGCCCCAATCCGTTGAAGGCGATGAGCAGCGCCGCGAGGATCACCAGCCAGTAGGCCAGGATGCCGAAGATGGCGGTGGTGTCGCTCGCCACGCCGCCCTGCCGCAGGAAGTTGTCGAGGCCGGCACGTTCGGTCAGCACGTTGAAGTTGATGGCGCGCAAGGCCTTCGTGACGACCAGCCGCACCACCTTGGCAATAAGCCAGCCGCCGATGATGACGACGATGGCGATCAGCAACCGCGGGATGAAGGCGCCGATCTGAAAGAGGACCGCGCGCAAGGGTTCGAGTTGGATGCCGAAGCTTTCCATGATGTGTCTCCAGTAAGGGAACGAAGGCGCTTCAGCGCGCTGCGTTCGAGTCGATCAGAGCCAGCACGCCTTGCAGCGGAACCTGGGCCCAGTCGATGCGATTGTTGAGTTCGTAACGCAGTTCGTACAGCGCCTTTTCGATTTCGAACAGACGCAGCAGTTCGGTATCGATCGGCGCTGCGCCCTTGCCGGACATGGTCGACACATACGCTTCGAGGAAGGCGTCGCGGGTGGCGGACTCCCACGCCTTGGCGGCTGGTTCGAGCCGCTCCAGCTCGTCGGCAGTTTGCGCGATGCGGCGCAACGCCGACCAGCGCGCGTAGTTGAAGGAGCGCAGCATGCCGGCCACGTCGCGCAACGGCGAGCCCTTGGTGCGACGCTCTTCGAACGTGCGAGCTGGCTCGCCCTCGAAATCGATGATGACGAAATCGTTGGCCGTGACCAGCACCTGGCCCAGGTGGTAGTCGCCGTGATAGCGCGTCTTGAGGCCGGGTTGCGAGGCACCGTGAGCGGCAGCGAGCTGGGTCTGCAAGGCAGCGCTGCGCGACAGGAAGGCCTGCGCATAGACCTGGACCGGCGCAGCCAATTGGCCAACGCGTTCGCGCAGCAGCGCCAACGTGCTGTTCGACTCCGTCACCGCGCGCTCGCGGTAGCCGGCAACGTCCGCCGGCGCCAGCGGTTCCGGATCGAAGGCGGCATCGCCGGTGCGCGTGGCCAGTGCCAGATGCAGTTCGGCAGTTCGCTTGCCCAGCATCGCAGCCAGTGCCAGGAAGCCGCCGTGCGCCTTCACCGTCGACATGGGTTCTCCGGCCGCAGTACCGGCAGTGCGCAACTCTTCGAGGTAGCGCTCCAGATAGCCGAGCGTGTAGTCCCAACCGTCACCCTGGTTCTGCACATGCGACTGCACCAAGGCCAGCGTCATCACACGACCGTCGTTAGCGAAGTATTCAAGCGCGCCGAGCACCGGCACGCAGTTGGGGTAGTGCACCACGTCGGTCAGGAAGCGGCCCATCTCGAGCTCGGGGTTGACGCCTTCGCGCAGACGCCGATATCCCTTCAGGAACAGCGTGTCGTCGAGCGTCACGACGGTGTTGCTGCTCATTGCGCTCGGGCGCGATACCGGCATCTCGCGCACGTCGATGTTCGCGGCCCTGAAGGCGGCGGTGGCGCTAAACTTCATCTTGCCGCCGACGGTCACCAGCTCCTTGCCGACCTCGATCGCCTGCACCAGCGCGCGGCAGAACGGTTCGTCGTAGAAGGCATCGGCCATCACGCCGACGTTGGCCTGCTGCCGGATCTTGGCAAGCGCGGCCGGCGTGAGCCGCGTCACGCGCTCTTCCTCGGTGTCTTCCCACGCCAGCGTGAGCGGCATGAAGTAGGTCGCATCATCGCTCGGGCCGTCGAGCTTCAGGATGGGCAGCATCCAGCTCGATCCCGTTGCGGTGCCCGAGCCTGGGACGTCCCAGACAGCGTAGTCGGCCAGCTTGGCGCGCGATACAGCCGTGCCCTTGGTCGCGTACCACCGCTGGATCTCGATGTGGCGCGGCATGGTGTCGGTCTCGAACTGCACACGCATGCGGTCGGCCATGCCCATGCGCCAGGGCATCACGCGTTCGCGGAAGAAACTGGTCCAGCCGTCGAACAGCACCAAGGTCGGCCGATCCTGCAGGGCGACGTCTTCCTGGTGCCAGCTCGGCATGACCGCGTCCTTGTCGAGGCGGAACCAGTAGAAGCCGAACGATGGCAGCGTCAGCATGTAAGGCAGCTCGCCGATCGGCGGGAACGAGGTACGGCCGAGCATCTCGACCGGGACGCGCGTCTTGTACGCCGACAGGTCCAGCTCGACCGGCTGCGCGGCGCGCGACAGGTTGAACACGTGCAGCAGCGTCTCGTCTTCGTAGATGCTCAGGTACGCCAGGATCTTGCGATTGCCCGGCTTCAGGAAGATGCGCTTGCCGCGACCGAACGCGAAGCTGGTCTTGCGGACCGCCAGCATGCGCTTGGTCCAGTTGAGCAACGAGCTGCTGTCTCGCGCCTGCGCCTCGACGTTGAGCGCCTCGTAGCCGTACATGGCGTCCATGATCGGCTGCAGATAGAGCCGCTGCGGGTCGGCGCGAGAGAAGCCGGCATTGCGGTCGGGGCTCCACTGCATCGGCGT
>CAXTCC010000014.1:26456-36562 GCA_964242015.1 uncultured Variovorax sp. | reverse complement strand
CGAAGATCGTCATCGGCAGGCCGCGCGATTCGAACTCGCGAAGGATGCGCCAGACCCCGGCGCGTGAGCCGTACTCGTACATCGACTCCATCGTCATGTGCCGGTTTTCGTAGGCTTGCGCGGTCACGAGTTCCGACAGAAACGTCTCCGACGTCGGGTCGCCGTGCAGCGGATTGTTCTCGCCGCCTTCTTCGTAGTTCAAGACGAACTGCAGCGCGATCTTCGCCTGGCCGGGCCATTGCGCGTGCGGCGGATTGCGGCCGTAGCCGACCATGTCGCGCGGATAGATCACAGGCTGGCGGTCGGGTTCGTCGTCTTGGCGCTTGTCTTGAGTGAGGGTCATGCGGAGCTCCGGTGGCGTGGTCTCAGGACAGCGCCAGGGTGATGTCGTGGGTCGGAATCTTGCGATCGAAAACGAGATGCGCCTCGACGTGTTCCAGATGCTCGGCCATCAGGCGCACGGCGCGCTCTTCGTCCTTGGCGGCAAGCGCTTTCACGATGTCGGCATGCTCGTCGTTGGAGTGTTCGGCGGCGCTGGTGGTCTGGTACATCAAGGTGATGAGCGCGCAGCGCGAGACCAGCTCGCCGAGCATCTGCGCCAGCACCTCGTTGCCCATGAGTTCGGCCATGCGCACATGAAAATCGCCGAGCAGCTCGGTGCGGTCGGAAACGTCTTCGCCCGCAACCGCGGCTTTCTCGAGCGCGACATGCTCGCGCAGGGCCTTGATCTTTGCGGGCGTCACGTTCTGCACGAACTCGCGCGTCATCGCGGTCTCGAGCATGCGGCGCACCGCGAACACCTGGCGTGCCTCGTCGGCTGCCGGTGCGGCGACGAACGCGCCACGCGCCGGCTCCAGCCGGATCAGCCGATTTTGCGAAAGCTGGAACAAAGCTTGCCTCACCAGCGTGCGCGAGACGCCGAAGTGGTCGGCCAGCTTTTGTTCGGCGAGCTTGCTGCCGGGCTGCAGACGGTGCTCCACTATGGCTTTGGTGAGCGCATCGACGATGGCGCGAGTGCTCGACAAGGTGGCGGGGACGTCCATCTTTTTGATGATAGACCCAAAGCCAGTAACTGTATACACTTTTGTCCACCGAAATGGACGAACCCAAGTCAAGGAGCACCGATGGGCCTGAGCACACACGTACTGGACACGATGCATGGCGGCCCCGCGGCCGGCATGTCGGTCTCGCTTTTCACCACCGACGGCGACACGGCGACGCTGGTGCGGCGCTTCACTCTCAACGCCGATGGCCGCAGCGACGGCCCGCTCTACGACAACAACACCCTCAAGGTCGGCACCTATCGGCTGGTGTTCGACGTGGCGGCGTACTTCAAGACGCGCGGGGTCGCGCTGCCCGAGCCCAACTTCCTGAACAAGGTGTCGCTCGACTTCGGCGTGGCGCACACCGACCAGCACTACCACGTGCCGTTGCTGGTCAGCCCCTGGGCGTATTCGACCTACCGCGGTTCTTGATGCCCCTACAACTGCCCTTCGGTCAGCGTGTCGAGCTGGAAGTGGCCGCCACGGTCCCACAGCCAGGTGTCGGTCCAGGTGACCTTGCCGATGCGCGTGGCCGCCGGAAAAGGCGATGCCTCGAGGACGGTGCGTTCGATCTCGGCGATGACCTCGGGTGCATGGTTGGGCGCACGCATCCAGTGCATGGAAAGCACCTTGCCGTTGGCGTCGAGATTGACCTGCAACGTGCCGACCGCATAGAGCAACGAGGGCAGCTTGCCGTCGTAGATGCGCTGCTTGTTGTTGTCGTAGATATGGCGCGCTGCGTCTTTCCGGTAGTCGCGCGGCGTCGCGGCGGCGGAAGGGCGCGGGATTTTCGCCGGCGTGTTGTCTGCGGCGGCGCGGCTCAGTTGGCCCGGCACCGGCGAGGTGATGGGCGCGGTCGGGTTGGTGCTGCCGCAGCCGGCCAGCCAGGTGGCACCGAGAAGGGCGGCGAGCAAGCCAAGGCGGAGCGGTGTCGTGCGGCTTGCGAGGGAATGCGAACGAAGCGAAAAGCGAGACTGGAAGTTCATCGCCGGATTTATACCGTGGCCGGCATGACACGCGCTGACGACGGCACGACCATTGGCAACCGGAGGTGTCCGTCTTGATCGGTGCCGTCGACGAACTGCTGGCGCGCCTAGCCACCGAAAACGCGGTGCTCGTGCGCGTGACATCGACGCAGGGCTCGGCCCCGCGCGAGGCCGGCACGTGGATGGCGGTGTGGGCGAATGGCCTCACGGGCACCATCGGCGGCGGTCAGCTCGAGTTCCAGGCCACCGAGGAATCACGTGCCGTGTTGGCCGGCGCGCCGCCCATCGACGGCGTGCGGCGCTATCCGCTCGGGCCGAGCCTGGGCCAGTGCTGCGGCGGCGTCATGTTCCTGTCGTACCAGTTGATCGGTGCCGACGATGTGCCGGCGCTCAAGCGCGAACTGGTCGCGCACCTGCCGCCGGTCGCGCTGTTCGGCGGCGGCCATGTCGGCGCCGCGCTCGGCCGGCTGCTGGCGACGCTGCCGTTCTCGGTGCGCTGGATCGACAGCCGCGACGGCGTGTTTCCCCCAGCGTTGCCGGCGCAAATCGATGCCGAGCATTCGGAGCCGGTGCAGGATGCCGTGGCGCAGCTGGCGCCCAACTCGCGCGTGTTGATCATGAGCTTCAGCCATGCCGAAGACCTCGACATCGTCATCGCATGCCTCAAGCGATTGCGCGATCGAAACGACCTGCCGTATGTCGGCTTGATCGGCAGCAAGACGAAGTGGGCGACCTTCAAGCATCGGCTCGAAGCGCGTGGCTTCACCGAGGCGGAAATGGCGCGCATCACCTGCCCGATCGGCACGCCGGGCATCCACGGCAAGGAGCCGGAGGTCATCGCTGTGGCGGTGGCGGCACAGTTGTTGCAATCCATGGGCTGACCCTTGCGGACTCCGGGTCCGAGGGTTGAAAAACAGCCCTAACGCAAGATAAAAGTGTATACACTTCGGTTTACAACAAGCCGCAGCGGAGCGAGTTCCCCCCACGGAACGGCGTTCGCGGCACTTTCTCTGCTTACAGTGCCCGCGGTGGTGAGCAGGCCCGAACCATTCCGAGGTTGAGCGCAAATGGAAAGTTATTACCTCGACTGGGCCAACCTGCTGCTGCGTTGGGTCCACGTCATCACCGCCATCGCATGGATCGGCGCCTCGTTCTACTTCGTGATGCTGGACAACAGCCTCGAAAAGCCGCTCGACAAGGAGTCGCTCGACAAGGGCGTCGGCGGCGAGCAGTGGGCGGTGCACGGCGGCGGCTTCTACAACATGCAGAAGTACGGCCTGGCCCCCAAGGTGCTGCCGGACCATCTGCACTGGTCGTACTGGGAGAGCTATTCGACGTGGCTCACCGGCTTCGCGCTCTTCACCATGTCGTACCTCTGGAACGCCAGCACGTACCTCATCGACAAGAGCAAGATGGACTGGCAACCGGGTGCCGCCATCGCGGTGGCGCTGGCCTTCTTCGTCGTCTTCTGGATGGTCTACGACAGCATCTGCCAGCTGTTCGGCAAGGGCAAGCACGGCGACACGGTGGTCGGCGTGCTGATCGCGATCTTCATCGCCTTCGCGACCTGGCTGGCCTGCCACTGGTTCGCCGGCCGTGCGGCCTTCTTGCTGGTCGGCGCCATGATGGCCACAACGATGAGCGGCAACGTGTTCTTCTGGATCATTCCGGGCCAACGCAAGAACGTGGCCGCGTTGCGCGAGGGCAAGCCGGTCGACCCCGTGCACGGCGTTCGCGGCAAGCAACGCAGCGTGCACAACACGTACTTCACGTTGCCGGTGCTGTTCGCGATGCTGAGCAACCACTACAGCTTCACCTACACGCACAAGTACAACTGGGTGGTGCTGTTGCTCATCATGCTGGGCGGCGCGGCCATTCGACAGTTCTTCGTGGTGCGGCATCGTTTCAAGCTGGGCAATGCCGGCAACCCGATTCCGTATGCGCTGCTCGGCATCGCGGTGCTGGGGCTCACGATCGTCTGGATGAAGCCGGAGCCTGCCGCCGCGCCCGTTGCGGGCGCACCTGTGCAGACGGTCGCCTTTCAGGATGTGCAGAAGGTGCTGGAGCAGCGCTGCTACATGTGCCACGGGGCAGCGATGCAGATGAAGAATGTGCGGCTCGATTCACCTGAGCTCGTGGCGCAGCATGCGCAAAATGTCTATCAGCAGGTCGTGGTGACGAAGATCATGCCGATGAACAACGCCACCGGCATTACCGATGCCGAGCGGGCCTTGATCGGCAAGTGGTTCCTGGCTGGCGCCAAGACGAACTGACCGCCCTGCGTCAGAACGCGCTCTTGACGACCCCGCCGTCGACGCGCAGGGCCGCGCCGGTGGTGGCCGATGCGAGCGGACTCGCCACGTAGGCGACGAGCGAGGCGACTTCCTGCGGGGATGCAAAGCGCTTGATCAGCGAGGTCGGGCGAACATGGTCGAAGAACTCCGCCTCGACCTGCTCGAAGCTCTTGCCGCTCGACTGCGCCATGCCGTCCACGAAGTCGCCGACACCACGCGATTTCGTCGGGCCCGGAAGGACGCTGTTGACCGTGATGTTCGTTCCGGCGACCGATTCCGCGAGCCCGCGCGACACCGCGAGTTGGGCGGTCTTCGTCACGCCGTAATGGATCATCTCGGTCGGGATCTGCACCGCGCTTTCGCTCGAGATGAAGATGATCCTGCCCCAGTTCGCCTGCTTCATCGCCGGCAGCACCAGGCGCGCAAGGCGCACGCCGCTCAAGACATTGACGTCGAAGAAGCGCTGCCAGTCTTCGTCGGGAATATCTTCGAAGGCCTTGGGCTCGAAGATCCCCAGGTTGTTGACGAGGATGGCGATGCCGGGGTGCAGACGCACGACCTCCGCCGCGGCGTCGGCCCGACTCAGGTCTGCGGCATAGCCGAGCACCGTGCCCTGCGTCTCCGAGCGGATGCGCTCCACCGCCGCGTCCACTGCCGCCTGCGTCCTGCCGTTGACGATGACGCTGGCGCCTTCCAGCGCCAGCGTGTGCGCGATGGCGTAGCCGATGCCGGCGGTGCTGCCACTGACCAGGGCCAGCTTGCCGTTGAGTTGCAGATCCATGTTCATTTCCTTGGTTAAGTGCTAGCCGAGGAAGTCGAGCAGCGCCGGGATGACCTGGTCCGGCGCCTCTTCCATCAGCCAGTGTCCAGAGCCTCTCACGATCACGCCTTTCACGTTGGTCGCAACCAACTTGCCCTGCTCGATCAGGAAGGTTCCCCCGGCCTTTTCACCGGAGAGCACCAGCATCGGCATGGGCAGCGGCGTCTTGCCGAGTTCGGCGAACTCGGCCGCGTCCTGCTCGAAAGCCTTGAAGTATTCGAAGCCTGCACGCATGCCGCCCGGCTGCGCATACGCCCTGGCGTAGAACCGACGGTCGGCCTCGGGCACCGAGTGCTTGGGGTCGGCCGCAAAGTCGTTCCAGAAATGCTCGAAGTAGATGCGCTCGCGACCGTGCACGAGCGCCAGCGGCGTCGGGCCGTGGAAATGGAAGTGCCAGAGGTCGCGCAGCAGCCAGACGTTCTGCCATGCGCCGATGCCGGGCAGGAAGGCGTCCATGAGCACCACCTTGTCGGTCTCCGCGGGGAACTGGGCGGCGTAGGCGTAGGCCACCATCAGGCCGATGTCGTGGCCCACGATGCTGACGCTGCGGATGCCGAGCGACCGCACGAGATCGTGGATGTCGACCGCCATGTTCTTCTTCGTGTAGCCCGTCTCGGGCTTCGACGAATCGCCAGCGCCGCGAAGGTCGGGCACGACGACGGTGTGCGTTTTTGCGAGAAGCGGCATCAGCCGGTTCCACATGTGTCCGGTCTCGGCGTAGCCGTGCAGCAGCACCACGGTCGGCCCGCTGCCGCCGATGCGGTAGTGGATGCGGGTGCCGTTCACTTCGGCGCTGCCCGAGCGAAAGCCCGGCACCGCGTCGACAGTGGCTGCCGCATGTGCTGCGCCGCTCAGGGTCGACGCGGCGCCGAGCGCCATTGAGCCAGCGATCAAGGCGCGGCGGGTCGGGGTGGGAAAGTGGGCGGTCATGCTGAACATCCTTTCTGTCGGTTGGTGTGAGGTGAATTTATGGTTCAGCTTCCCTTTCAGAAAGGGCCAAAAAATGGTTTACTCGTTCAGGTTTTCTGAATGATTGGAGACTGCGCCCATGGACCGATTGCGTGCTTACGAGGTGTTCGTCGCCGTGGTCGCGCGGGGCAGTTTCACCAAGGCGGCCGATGCGCTCGACACCTCCCCGGCCAACGTGACGCGCTACGTCAACGAGTTGGAAGCGCACCTGCGTACGCGGCTCATCAACCGCACATCGCGCCGCCTGTCGCTCACCGAAGGCGGCGAGGTGCTGTACGACCGGGCGAAGTCGATGCTCGAGGACGTGGCGGAGACCGAGGCGCTGGCGACGACCGCATCGCTACAGCCGCGCGGGCGTCTGCGCATCAACGCGCCGCTGAGTTTCGGCAGCCTGGTGCTGGCACCGCTCTGGCCGAGTTTCATGGCGAAGTACCCCGACGTCGAGCTCGACATCGCGCTCATCGACCGGGTGGTCGACATCGTCGAAGAGGGCTACGACCTGGCCATCCGCATCTCGCGGACCACGTCGGGCAACCACATCGCGCGGCGCCTGGGTCACTCGCAAAACCTGGTCTGCGCGTCGCCTGCGTACCTCGCGATCCACGGCACGCCAGAAGTCCCGGCGGATCTCGCGCGGCACCTGTGCCTGGGCTACACCTACGGTGCGACATCGGATGAGTGGCAGTTCGCCGGCCCTGGCGGAACGCTCGAATCCGTGCGGGTGCGCTGGGCCCTGCGCGCCAACAATGGCGACACTGCGCGCGCCGCAGCGCTCGCGGGTGGCGGCGTCATCTGGCAGCCGAGTTTCGTGATCGGAGAGGACGTGCGGGCCGGTCGCTTGGTCGAGGTCATGCCCGGCTATCGGATGCCTCCCATCGACATCCTGGCGATCTATGCAAGCCGTCGCCATCTCAGCGCGAAGGTGCGGGTGATGGTCGACTTTCTGGTCGAGGCTTTCACAGAGACGGCGCCTGAGCACTACGCGCGGGAGGTGCAGGCCACCCGGCCCGCATACAGGGGTCAGCCTTAGCCGCCTCAACGATTTACGACAGCCTTAAGCCTTTGCCGCGCGGGCCAGTTCCATCGCCAGCCGGTTGTGCCGCTCTACCAGCGGCCCGAGGTCGACGGTAGACAACCGCCCCTCGCGCACCACCACCCGACCGTTGACCACCGTGTAGGCCGACTGCGGACTCGCACACAGCAGCAGGCTCGCGACCGGGTCGTGCACCGCACCGCCGGCGAACGCCAGCGTGCGCAGATCGAACAGCGCCAGATCGGCGCACATGCCGACCGCGAGATGGCCGATGTCGTCGCGGCCGAGCACTTCGGCGCCGCCGCGCGTCGCGACCGCGAGCATGTCGCGCGCCGTCATCTCCGAAGGGCCATGGTCGCAACCGAACAGGTCCAGCGAGCGGCCGACGCGGGCCAGCAGCAGCGCTTGTCGCGCCTCACCGACCATGTGCGCACCGTCGTTGCTGGCGCTGCCGTCCACGCCCAGCCCGACCGGCACGCCCGCATCGAGCATGCGGCGGACGGGCGCGATGCCGGACGCGAGGCGCATGTTGCTGCACGGGCAATGCGCGACGCCGGTCTTCGTCCTGGCGAACAACGCGATGCCGGGTGCATCGAGCTTCACGCAGTGCGCGTGCCACACGTCGTGGCCGAGCCAGCCCAGGTCCTGCGCGTACTCGGCGGGTGTGCAGTTGAACTTTTCGCGGCTGTAGGCGATGTCGTGGTCGTTCTCGGCCAGGTGCGTGTGCAGGCGCACGCCCTGGCCCTTGAAGGAGCGCGCGAGCAATGCCGATTCGCGCATCAGTTCGCGGCTCACGCTGAAGGGCGAGCAGGGCGCGACGCCCACGTTGGTCATCGATCCGTGCGACGCGTCGTGCCACGTCTCGATCAGTCGCTGCGTGTCCTTCAGGATGTCGGCCTCGCGCTCGACCACGCTGTCGGGCGGCAGGCCGCCTTGCGAGGCACCGACGCTCATGCTGCCGCGCGTCGCGACGAAGCGCATCCCTATCTCGCGCGCGGCTTCGATGCTGTCGTCCAGCCGCACGCCGTTCGGGTAGATGTAGAGATGATCGCTGCAGGTGGTGCAGCCCGTCAGCAGCAATTCGGCCATCGCGATCTGCGTCGACACCTGCACCATCTCCGGTGTGAGGCCGGCCCAGATCGGGTACAGGCCACGCAGCCACGAGAACAGTTCGGCGTCCTGCACGCCGGGGATGGCGCGCGTCAGCGACTGGTACATATGGTGGTGTGTGTTGACCAGACCCGGCATCACCAGGTGGCCGCGCGCGTCGATGACTTCGTCGGCTGTCTGTGGCAATGCATCGGCTGGGCCGATCGCTTCGACGAGGTTGTCGCGCAGCAGCACCGAGGCGTTGCGCCATTCTTTTCTCGCGTCGTCGAAGGTCGCCACGCACTCGGCGTTGCGGATGAGCAAGGTGGTCATGGCGGGCGAGAATAGAGGGTGGAGACACACAAATGATCGCATCGAATCCCGCTCTTGAACTGGCCGATCCGCACGCGGAACCGCGTCGCTTTCTCGAACAGCTCTATCGCATCGCAGTGCAGCGCGCCTTGCCGCTGGCCAGCATGGGCGCCTACCTGCCCGAGCCGCCCGATCCCGCCAAAGGTCGCACGCTGGTAATCGGTGCCGGCAAGGCCGGTGGTTCGATGGCACAGGCGCTCGAAGCGCTGTGGCCAGCCGACGCACCGCTGTCGGGCCTGGTCGTCACGCGCTACGGCCACGTGCCACCGCGTCCCGCCGGCTTGAAGCAGCGCATCGACATCGTCGAAGCGTCGCATCCGGTGCCCGACGAGGCCGGCATGAAGGCGGCCGAGCGCATCCTCGCGCTGACCCAGGGCCTGACCGCCGACGACCTGGTGCTGTGCCTGATCTCTGGTGGCGGCTCGTCCGTGCTCACCTTGCCGGCCGAAGGCATGACGCTGGCCGACAAGCAGCGCGTGAACCAGCAGCTGCTCGACAGCGGCGCCCACATCGGCGAGATGAACTGCGTGCGCAAGCACCTGTCCCGCGTGAAGGGCGGCCGGCTGGCCGCTGCGTGTGCGCCGGCCAGGGTCGTCACGCTGACGATCAGCGACGTGCCCGGCGACGACATGGGCATCATCGCCAGCGGCCCGACGGTGCCCGACGACACGACCTGCGCGCAGGCGCTAGCGATCCTCGACCGCTACAAGATCGACATTCCGCCGGCCGTGCGCGCTGGCCTCGAAAGCGGCGCGCTCGAAACGCCGAAGCCCGGCGATGCCGTCTTCGCTGGTCACACCGCGCACCTCATCGCGACGCCGCAGCAGTCGCTCGAAGCCGCTGCGGCGGCGGCGCGGGCGGCCGGCATCGAAGCGCACATCCTGAGCGACGAGATGGAAGGCGAATCGCGCGAAGTCGGCAAGGTGCATGGCGCGCTCGCGCGTGCCGTGGCGCAACGGGGCCAGCCCTTCGCCAGGCCGTGCGTGATCTTGTCCGGCGGCGAAACCACGGTCACGATCCGTCCGCGGCAACCCGGTCAACCCAAAGGCCGCGGTGGCCGTGCCGGCGAGTTCTGCATGGGCCTGGCCGGCGCGTTGATGGGCCAGCCCGATGTGTGGGCACTGGCCGCCGACACCGACGGCATCGACGGCGTCGAAGACAACGCCGGTGCCTTCGTTACGCCCGACACACTGGCCCGTGCCGAGGCCAAGGGGCTCAAGCTGGCGCCCTACCTCGACCGCAACGATGCCTACGGCTACTTCGACGCCGTTGGCGATCTGCTCGTGACCGGACCGACGCACACCAACGTCAACGACTTCCGGGCAATGCTGATCTTGTGACGATCAACACATCGCCATCGGTGCTGTTCGTCTGCACCGGCAACATCTGCCGCTCGCCGACCGCGCATGCACTGCTCGTGCACAAGGCGCGTGAAGCCGGCTTTGCCGTGCGCGTCGACAGCGCCGCCATCTCCGACGAGGAGCGCGGCAATCCGGCCGA
>CAXTCC010000014.1:0-26356 GCA_964242015.1 uncultured Variovorax sp. | reverse complement strand
CTGGTGCGACTGCGTCAGCGTGCCGACGGTCGCGGAGCCGGCTAGCGCTGCGACCCGCTTTTGCGGCCTCGCCGTTTGTCGGCTCGCTCCTCAGTGCGTCACCGCGACCTGCGCGCCGGACGTCCGATCCGGCAACTGCCCGCCGCTTGCGACGACCTCGGCAAAGTAGGCGCCGAGCCGCCGGCGCCCCTGAACGCCGAGCTTGCGCAGCGCGTTGTTCAGGTAGTACCGCACCGTGGTCACTTCGACGTTGAGCTTGCGCGCGATCTCCTTGTCGGCATCGCCCCGGGCTGCGTGCAGCGACACATCCGCCTCGCGTTTGGTCAGGCCGGCCTCGCGAATCAAGACGCCGGCGATGTCGAGGTCCAGTGCCACTGTCCGCATGCCCGATCGAATGCCCGACTTCTTTTCGAGTCGACGATAGGCCGCAGCGAGTGCGGGTTCGATCATCCGCAGGATGTCGAGATCGTTGGCGCTGAAATCAGGCCGCTGCCGGGAGCGAAAGACCAGCAGGTCGCCGACGTTCCGCGACATGTCGTAGGCATAGAGGTTCACGCCCCAATAGACATTGTGCGGACGCAAGAAGTCATTGAAGAACTCGGTCTTGGCCAATTCACCCATGTCGAAAACCTGAGAGAACGAAGCGCAGCCCAGTGGCTTCAACGCGGGCGTGACCGGATCGAGAAACTGGTAGTAGTGGTCGTACGTCTGGGCATGCGCCGCATCCATGTTGTGCGCCACCCGGATCTCGTAGCGTGAGGTCTCCGGATCGATGTCGCGGCAGACCATGCTGTCCGCCTGCAGCAGTTGCGTCACGGGTCCGCCCAGCTCCTGGCGCAATTCGTCCAGGTCTTCTGCGGTCACGAGCAGGCGATAGGTTTCGGCGAGTGCATGCGTCTGGCTGGCGCTGAGATACATCTGTTGTCCTTCCGGATGTCCACGCCCGTGCAAGCAGGAAACGCGCCCGCGGGCTCTCGGGGCTCGAGCGGGCCGGGCTGTGCCCCCTCGTTTTTGACGGGAGCTTTTCGATCGGCTCCACCCTAAGCTGACGCTATCGCAACGCACCTGCGTCCACAACGGGATTTCCGCTGGGGCAAGGCGCCTTCCCACTTCGAGAACCCATGAAAAACGAACTTGATTTCGGCGTCGTGGCACTGCAGCGTGCATTGAGCCGCGGCGACTTCAGCTGCGGCGAATATGTCGAGGCGCTGATCGCGCGCACAGACGCTTCCGCCAGCTTGAACGGCTATGTCGACTTCGATCCGGCGCCGTTCCGGGCGCAGGCGAAGTCTGCCGACGCGGCGCTCGCGGCCGGCATGCGTCTGCCGCTGCTGGGCGTGCCGATCGCGTTGAAGGACAACATCAATACGCGCTCGCTGCCGACGGGTGCGGGGACCGGTGCGTTGCACGGAACCTTCCCCGCCGCCGATGCCGAAATCGTTCGGCGCCTGAAGGCCAGCGGCGCCATCGTCTCCGGCAAGGCCGGCATGCACGAGCTGGCGTTCGGCATCTCATCCAACAACGGCGTCACCGGCGCCATGCGCAACCCCTGGTCGCCGGATCGCATTCCTGGCGGCAGCAGCGGCGGTTCCGCCGTGGTGGTGGCCGCCGGCCTGGTGCCCGGTGCCATCGGGACCGATACCGGCGCGTCGGTGCGCCTGCCGGCCTCCTTGTGCGGCGCCTGTGGCTTGCGGCCGACGGTCGGGCGCGTCCCGGGCACCGGCATCGCTCCCATCTCCTCCACGCGCGACACGCCGGGTCCGATCGCACGCCGCGTGGAAGACCTCGTGGCACTCGACACCGTGCTGGCGGCCGACGACACACCGGTGCCCGCTGTCTCCTTGATGGGGCTTCGCATCGGCTTGCCGACGCAGCGCTTCTGGGACGACCTGGATGCGCCGGTGGCTTCGGTCATGGACGATGCGCGCCGCCGGCTGGAAGCGGCCGGGGTGGTCTTCGTCGCTGTCGATCTGCCGGAGCTGGACGCGCTGAACGACGCGGTCGGATTCCCGGTCGCGCTCTTCGAGTTCATGGCCGAGATGCCGCAGTACTTGCGCGAGTCCGGTCACTCCGTCGACATGGCGGCATTGCTCGCCGGCATCGGCAGTCCGGACGTGGCCGCCATCCTGCGGCCACTGGCGACCGCGCCGATTCCCGAGGCGGTCTATCGCGCGGCACTGGAGTCCCGCAAGCACCTTCAGCGCGTCTACCGCGATGGCTTCGGCCGACAGGGCATCGAAGCGCTGATGTTCCCCACGGCGTCGTTGACCGCCGCCCGAATCGGCGCCAACGACACCGTCGAATACCGCGGCCAGTCGCAACAGGCTTTCCCGCTCTTCATCCGGAACCTCGATCCGGGCAGCAACGCGGGCATTCCAGGTGTCAGCCTCCCGGCGGGCACCGGCTCGGACGGCCTGCCGGTCGGGCTCGCACTCGACGCCCCGGCCTTCTCGGACCGCCGCCTTCTCGGGATCGCGCAAGCGTTCGAGCACGTGCTGCCGCGGCCGGCGCTTGCGCCGCATGCCCTCAACCATCACTAACCCGGAGAGAGATTCATGAACCGTCGTAACTTCGTCTCGTTCGCTGCCAGCCTGGCCGGTGCCTGCGCTTCGGTGCAGATGTCCAGCGCTTTCGCGGCCTCGCCACTGAAGGTGGCAGTGATGATTCCGCAAAGCGGCCCGGCCAGCCTGTTCGGCCCGTCTTCCAAGGCCTGCGCCGAGCTGGCGGCAGAACAGATCAACGCGCGCGGCGGCGTGCTCGGACGCAAGATCGAATTGCTTTTCGGCGATGCCGGACTGCCACCGGCCGAGGCGGGCCAGACGGCGCTCAAGCTCTGGAAGGGCAGCAAGGCCGATGTGTTCGTCGGCATGCACGACAGTGCCGTGCGCGGTGCACTGGTCGCGCTTTTCAAGGGACAAGTCCCGTACTTCTATACGCCGGTGTACGAAGGCGGTGAGTGTGCGACTGCCACCTTCATGAGTGGCGAAACGCCGTCGCAACAGCTCGAGCCGGTCATTCCCTGGCTGACCTCGGAGCGCAAGCTGAAGAAGTGGTACCTCATCGGCAACGACTACATCTGGGGTCGCAACACCAACGGTGCGGCCAAGGGCTACATCGCCAAGGCCGGGGCTCAAGTGGTCGGTGACGAGTACGTGGCCTTCACCGTTGATAACTTCGACTCCAGCCTGGCGCGCATCCGCGACTCCGGCGCAGATGCGGTGCTGGTGTCGCTGGTCGGCGGTTCGTCGGTCACCTTCAACAAGGCCTTCGCCGGGTTCGGGCTGGCCGACAAGGCGGTGCGGCTCGGCAGCCTGATCGAAGAAAACACGCTCGCCGGCATCGGGCCGGCCAACGCGAAGAACCTGTACGCCAGCATGGGCTACTTCTCCACGCTGACGACACCGGACGCCGTGGCTTTTTCGCAAGCGTATGCCAAGCGTTTCGGTGACAAGGCGCCCATGCTCAACGGCCTGGCAGAGTCGATCTACGAAGCGTTCCTGTTGATGGACGCCATCGCCACCAAGGCCGGTGACGTCAGCGCTGCCAAGATGAGCGCCGCCAGCGAAGGCGCTTCGTACAAGGGCCCGCGCGGGGCAGTCACCATGCATGCGCGCCATGTCGACCAGGACATCTTCGTCGCTGACGTCACAGACAAGGGCTTCCGGGTTCAGAAGACGTTCACCCACGTGACTGCCGGACAGACCTGCAAGGCCTGAGCGTCGCGCTGCGCCATGGAAAGCACGCTCGTCCTCCATCTGCTCAACATCGGCTACCAGCTCGCGACGCTGGCGTTGATCACCTTGGGGCTCGCGGTCGTGTTCGGCCTGCTGGGCGTGATGAACATGGCGCACGGCGAGTTCGTGATGCTCGGGGCCTATTCGGTCGTCGTGGTGCAGGACATGGGGCTTCCGTTGCTGAGTGCGGTTCCGCTGGCTGTCGTGGTGTGCGGCGTTCTCGGTTGGGTGGTCGAACGCTGGCTGATCCGACCGCTGTACGCACGCCCGTTCGACACCTTGCTGGCGACCTGGGCGCTCGCCATGCTGATGCGCAAGCTGGTCGAGAGCCTCTTCGGCAAGGGCTATCGGAACGTGGAGACGCAGGTGGCCGCACCGATGCATTTTCTGGGTGTCGACTACCCGGCCTATCGGCTCGTGCTCATCGTGCTGGTGATGGTGCTCATCGGGAGCATCGCCGTTTGGTACAGACGAAGCCCGGCCGGGCTGCGCATCCGCGCCATGACCGCCAACCCTACGCTGGCCCGCGCGCTGGGCATCGACACGCAACGCCTCGCATCGCGTGCCTTCATCGCCGGCGTGACGTTGGCCGGACTGGCCGGCGTCATGCTCGCACCACTGGTCCGCATCGAGCCGGGCATCGGCGTCGACTACCTGCTCGACTCGTTCTTCGTCCTCGTCGTGGGCGGCCTCGGCACCCTCTCCGGACTGGGCGGCGGCGTTGCGATGATCGGCGGCACCAAGGCGATCGTCTCCAGCATCGCCGACCAGACCAGCGGCTACGCGGTCGTCCTCGTTCTCTCCATCCTCTTTCTCTGGCTGCGCCCCCATGGACTCTTCGGTCGTCGCTGATCGCCCGATGGCGACGGGCCGCGCACCGGCCCTTCGTCGATGGCTGGGGCCGCTGTTGCTGTCGATCGGGTTGCTTGCATTGCCGATGCTGGTCGACAACTTCGTGGCGTACCAGATCGCGTTGTTCCTGCTGTACGGCATTGCCACGCAAGGCGTCGCATTGTGCTGGGGGCAGTGCGGCTTCTTGCCGCTCGGGCATGCGCTCTTCTTCGGACTCGGTGCGTATCTGGCCGGCGGCATTCTGAAGGCGGGCGAGCAGGCCGTCGGGTGGCTGGCGGCACTCCCGCTCGCCATCGCTTTGCCGGCGGCGCTGGCGTGGCTCATCGCCCATCTCGTGTTCGTGCGGAACCAGCGCAGCGGGCCGTTCTTTTCGCTCATCACACTGGCCACCACCATGCTCGGCTTTCTGGCGGCCCAACAGTGGACGGCGGTGACCGGTGGCTTCAACGGCCTGGCCGGCATCCCGGAGTTGCCGGGGACCGACCGATTCACCACGCTCTACTGGGTGATCGCGGCCTGCGCAATCGCGAGCACCACTTTGCTCACCGTGCTGGCGCGACGCCCCATCGGCATTCTCTGGCGCGCCATCGCGCAGAACGAAGATCGACTGCAGTTCTTCGGCTTCGCGACGCACCGGTGGAAGGCCGGCGCCTTCTCGCTATCGGCGGCACTCGCTGCATTGGCGGGCGCGCTGTTCGCGGCGCATCAGGGCATCGTGACGCCGCTGGCGATGGGCTACGTCCTGTCCACCGAGTTCGTCATCTGGGCGGCCGTGGGCGGCAAGGCCAATCCGCTCGGCGCGCTGCTCGGCGCCGTGATCGTGGGCTACGCCTCGTCCGAACTGCGCGACCTGTTCAGCGCGTGGGAGGTGATCGTCGGAATCGCGTTCATGCTGGTCGTTCGATTCCTGCCGAACGGGGTGTCCGGGATTTTCAAGTCGTCCAGGAAGCAGGGCGAGGCGATCTCATCCGTGGCCGCCTCTGTCGCGCCGGCCCTTTCGCGCATCGGCGATCCTGCGCTGGTTTTCGACAACGTCGCCACCGGACACGCCGGCGTCAAGATCCTCGACGGACTGACGTTGAACGCGACCGGGCCGGGCATTCGCTGCGTCATCGGACCCAACGGTGCCGGCAAGACCTCTGCGTTCAACGTGATGACGGGGCGGCTGCCCGTTCGCGCAGGGCGGGTCGTCGTGAATGGCGTCGATGCTTCAGGATGGTCGGCATGGCGGGTGGCGCGGCTGGGCGTCGGGCGCAAGTTCCAGATCCCTTCCGTGTTTCACGACCTGACGGTCCGACAGAACTTCGCCATTGCACTCTGGGCCGGCCGCGTCGGGCCGACGACCTCGCTGAAGCGCGCGCCGATCGGATGGCAGAGCCCGCTGCTGGAGCAGATGCTGAGGATGTTTCCGATGCTGCGCGACCAGCTGGACGCACGCGCGGGCGATCTGGCACAAGGCGACCGGCAGGCATTGGAGTTCGTCATGACCGTGCTGCCCGAGCCCAAGTTGCTGCTGCTCGATGAACCCTGTGCCGGCCTGTCTCCGGCCGAAACGCGTCGGATGATCGACGCCATCATGGCCGCGGCCGGGCTGCTCGATGCGGCGGCCCTGGTGATCGAACACGACATGGCGGCGGTCGCCGTCATCGCGGGCCATGTGTTCGTGCTGCATCAAGGCAAGCGGCTGGCCGAAGGCACTCTCGCGCAGATCCAGGCGGACCCGGCGGTGCGTGCGGTGTATGCAGGAGGGCGCAAGTGAAGGCAGTCGAGAGCACGAGTGCCAACGAGGGCGACAGCGCCGAGCTGCTCTTCCAGTTCGACAAGATCGTCGCGGGCTACGCAGACACGACGGTGCTGCGCGGCGTGAGCGGTTCGCTGCAGCGCGGACAGGTTCTTGCCGTGCTCGGCCGCAACGGCGTCGGCAAGACAACGCTGCTGCGCGCGCTGTCCGGCTTCCTTCCGCTGATGCAAGGGCGCATCGCCTACGCCGGCCGGGATCTGGCCCACGTCCCGCCCTATGAGCGCCTCGCCACCGGCATCGCCTACAGCCCGCAGGAAGACACCGTCTTCACCGAGCTGAGCGTCGGCGAGAACCTGCGACTGCATCTGTCGACCCCGAGCCTGGAGCGCTACCAAAAATACTTCGAAGCGTTCCCGCGCCTGAAGGAACGCATGGCGCAGCGCGCCGGCTCACTCAGCGGCGGCGAGCGCAAGCTGCTGGCCTTCACCCGAACGCTGGCGCTGAATGCACCCCTCAGCCTGATCGACGAACCGACCGAAGGTGTTCAACCCGAGAACATCGACCGCATGGCACAACAGATACAGGCTCGACGTGCCGAAGGCGCGGCGTTCGTGGTCGTGGAACAGAACCTGTCCTTTGTCTTCGACGTGGCAGATCACATCCTTCTTCTCGATCACGGCGAGATGGTTCTGGCGGGACGCTCCAGCGACTTCACTCGCGGCGATCTGGAGGAAAAGCTGGCGGTGTAGCGGGCACCGTTCGATCGGCAGAAAATCGGTCGACGTCACGAACGAGGAACCGGGATGCCGAACACATCGTCGAAACCGGGAGAGACATGGGCCGCAGGCGACCTGTACGAAGGCTATGTCGGCCGATGGAGCCGACAGGTGGCCAAGGCGTTCTTGCCCTGGCTCGACGTGAGCGAGGGATGGCGATGGCTCGATGTCGGCTGCGGCACCGGCGCGCTGACCGAAGCCATCCTCGCGCATGCACACCCGGCTGCGGTCGTCGGAGTCGATCTGTCGCCGGGCTTCATCGCACACGCGTGCGCCCACGTCGCGAGCCCCCTTGCCACTTTCGAAGTCGGCGATGCACAGGTTCTGGCCCTGGAAGCGCCGCATTTCGACGCCGCGGTCTCCGCGCTGGTTCTCAATTTCCTTCCGAACCCGGGCCTTGCCGTTCGCGCCATGGCAGCGAAGGTCCGGCCCGGCGGACGGGTAGGCGCCTATGTCTGGGACTATCTGGGGCAAATGGAGCTGATGCGCTACTTTTGGGATGCTGCAATCGCACTCGATCCGGCTGCCGGCGCCTTGGACGAGGGGTGGCGCTTCACGTTGTGCAAACCGGGCCCGTTATGCGAGCTGTTCGTCGATGCAGGCCTGACCGGCGTCGATGTGCAGGCGCTCGACGTGCCGACAGTCTTCCGTGATTTCGACGACTACTGGAAACCGTTTCTCGCGGGCAACTTCCCCGCGCCGGCCTACGCGATGTCGCTGGACGAACAGGCGAGGTCGGCATTGCGGGAGCGACTGCGCAGCGCATTGCCCACGGCGGCCGATGGTTCCATCGCGCTGATCGCGCGTGCCTGGGCGGTGCGGGGGACCGTCCCTGAAGGCTGAACCGGGCGCGATCGGCCTGGGAACGAATATTGCAGCGCTCGCTGATTGCGAAATGAAGCGCCCGCAGGCACGATGTTGTGGCACTGCGGAGAAATTTTCGCGAGCCGCCCATGTTCTTCCTTTGGCCTCAGTACCTCTGGTTTTTGCCGGCGCTTGCACTGCTGCCAGCCGCTTATGCGTGGCTGCAGCGGCGCCGGGGCAGCGCGGCTTTGCGCTACAGCAGCCTGGGCGCCGTTCGTGCGGCCGCAGCAGGCCGCGCCTGGCGACGTCACCTGCCGCCCGCCTTGCTCTTGCTGGCCTGCATCGGGTTGCTCGTCGCGGCGGCGCGACCCGTTGCGCGCGTGCCGCTGCCGTGGGCGCGGTCGTCGATCCTGTTGGCCATCGACGTGTCGCTCAGCATGCGCGTCACCGACGTCAAACCGAGTCGCATCGTGGCGGCGCAGGACGCGGCCAAACTGTTCTTGCGGGAGTTGCCGAAAAACATCGAAGTCGCACTCGTCAGTTTTGCCGGCAGCAGCACGGTCGCTCAACACTCGACGCTCGACCGCGAGTCCGTCGCCGCCAGCATCGATGCCTTCCAGATGCAGCTCGGCACGGCGATCGGCGATGCCATCGTGGTGAGTCTGGCGGAACTGTTTCCCGATGACGGCATCGATCTCGCCGAGATGACCTATGGCAGCCGACCGCAGGCGCGCAGCCTCGACGACAAGGCGAAGCCCCCACCCAAGCAAATCACGCCAGTGGCGCCAGGCTCGTACGGCTCCGCTGCGATCATCCTGTTGAGCGACGGCCGTCGTACCTCCGGCATCGACACCTTGACGGCCGCCAAGATGGCTGCCGATCGGGGTGTCCGCATCTACGTGGTGGGGCTGGGAACGGTGGACGGCGACACCTCGACACCCGACGGCATGGCGATCTACATGAAGCTGGACGAACCGACGTTGCGCGAAGTGGCGCGCATGACCGGCGGCGAGTACTTCCATGCCGGCACTGCCGAGACATTGCGCACCGTCTACCAGAACCTCGGTTCGCGCGTGGTCGTGCTGACGCGCGAAACAGAGCTCACCGGCCTGGTAACGCTGCTCTCGGCGATCGTCGCGCTGGCAGCGGCCGTGCTGTCGATGCTCTGGTTCGGCCGGTTCACCTGAGCGCTGGCGCCAACTGGGCCTCGATGGCGGCCTTGTCGACGACGGACCACACCCGTGCGATCCGATCGCCCCGGAATTCGTAGAACACGTTCTCGAAAAAAGAGACTCTTCGGCCATCGACCGGCAAGCCGAGAAAAGTGCCCTGCGGCGCGCAATCGAAATGCAGCCTGGCGGCGACGCACGAGGCATCGACGACAAGCAGCACGATGTCGAAATGGAGATCGGGGATATCGATGAAGTCTTTCTCCAGCATCGCTCGGTAGCCCGGGACGCCGAGCGTCCGACCGTTATGGTGCACGTCGTCGTGGACGAACGTCGCCAGCTTCGGCCAGTCCTGCGCATTGAGACAGGCGATGTAGTCCCGGTAGATCGGGGCGAGGTCGGTGGCCATCACTTCAGCTCCTTGTCCGATGAAAAGCTTATGGCGGTTTCGGCAAGACAATGCCGGACGCGAGCCCTCATCTTCGACTGCATCCACCTCTCCGTCTTTATTTGCCTTCTCCTTTGCTGTCATCCACTCCGCCCCCGCCACCGCCCCCGCCACCGCGTCGGGGGCGCTGGTTCGGCCTGGCTTTCGTTGCGGCGCTCGCGGCGGGTGTCTGGGCTGTCGCCAGCGGCACGCTGGAAATCCCGCAGCGCTTCGATCCATGGGCGCCGCTCGACGTGTCGGCGCCACCCGACTGGCTGACCCGTTTCAAACTCTCGCGCGCCCGCGGCGAGCCGAGACGCTGTCTCGCGGCACTCGCGCAAACCGGCATGCAGTACGACCTGCTGCCCGACCGCGTCACCGGGCCGGGCTGCGGCTTCGACAACGCGGTGCGGCTGCGCGCTGCCGGCGTGCGGCTTGGCACGGCGCCGTCGTTGAGCTGCCCGATGGCGTTGTCCTTCTTCATGTGGGAGCGTCACGCGCTGCAGCCGGCGGCCCGGCAACACTATGGTCAGAAAGTCGTTGCCATCGACCACCTCGGCAGCTACGCCTGCCGCAACCTGAACCGTGGCGAGGGCGAGGTGCCCGGCAGCGCCAGCCTGACGTCGGTCTCGGCATCCCGCAGTCGGCACGCCACCGCCAACGCGCTGGACGTGGCGGGCCTGACGCTGGCCGACGGCCGGCGCATCACCGTGCTGAAGGGCTGGTCGCGCGATGACGAGGGCGGCGCCAAAGGCACCCGTGGTGCTAATACTGCCGCTGCCGCTGCCGCTGCCGCTGCCGCTGCCGCTGCCACGCCTGCGGACGATCCGGCGGCGCTGCTGCTGCGCGATGCGCACCGCGGCGCCTGTCGCTTCTTCGATGGCGTTCTCGGCCCCGACTACAACGCCGTGCACCGTGACCACTTTCACCTGGAGACCGGCGGCTACACGATGTGCCGCTAGCCCGCTGCCTCGAAGCCCAACGTCTAGCCCATCCGCGTCGGCAACCAGAGCGCGATGATCGGGAACGCGATGAGGATCACCAGCCGCAGCATGTCGGTCACGATGAAAGGCAGCACGCCCTTGAAGATGGTGGTGAAGCTCACTTCCTTCACCACGCTCTTGATGACGAAGACGTTCATGCCCACCGGCGGATGGATCAACCCCAGCTCGACCGTCATGACGATGATGACGCCGAACCAGATCGGATCGAAGCCCAGGTGCACGATTACCGGATAGATGATCGGCACCGTCAGGATGATCATCGCCATCGCGTCCATCAGGCAGCCGAGCACCAGGTACATCAGCATGATGAGCGCCAGCACGCCGTAACGGCCGATGCCGAGACTGGTGAGAAATTCGGTCAGCTTTTGCGGGCTCTGCGTGATGGTCAGGAAATAGCCGAAGAGCAGGGCGCCGATCAGGACGGTGAACACCGCCGCCGAGGTGCGCGTGGCCGACAGCAGCGCCTCGCGGATCTTCGGCCCGTCGAGCTTGCCGCGCAGCAGGCCGAGGATGAAGGCGCCGCTGGCGCCGACGCCACCGGCTTCGGTCGGCGTGAAGAAGCCGCCGTACAACCCGCCGATCACGAAGATGAAAAGCACCAGCGGCGCCCACACGTTCTTCAGGTCGACCAACCGTTCCGACCACGGCTTGTGTTCGCCGGCCGGCAACCAGTCGGGCCGCACCTTGACGATGATCGCGATGGTGACGACATACATCAGCATCGCCAGCAGGCCGGGGATGATGCCGGCCATGAAGAGCTTGCCGATGTCCTGCTGCGTCAGGATGGCGTAGACCGCGAGCACGGTCGACGGCGGCAGGATGGCGCCGAGCGTGCCGCCGGCGGCGATCACGCCGGTCGAGAACGACTGCGGGTAGTTGAAGCGCCGCATCTCCGGGTACGCCACCGCAGAGAAGGTTGCTGCCGTCGCGACCGACGAGCCGCAGATCGCCGCGAAGCCGCCGCAGGCGAGCACCGTCGCCACGCCGAGCCCGCCGCGCAGGTGGCCGATCATCGAATTCGCCGCCTTGAAGAGTTCGCGGCTGACGCCCGACACCGACACCAGTGCGCCCATCAGCATGAACATGGGAATGACGCCGAAGGTGTAGTCGGTGACGGTGCGCATCGACGTCTGGCCGACCAGCTTGAGCGCAGGCATCGGCCCGACCACCCAGGCATAGCCGGTGACGCCGACCAGGCCCATCGCCATGCCCACGGGTACGCGCAACAGCATCAGCGCAAACAGCGCGACGAAGCCTAGAACGGCGATCGCATCCGTGCTCATTCATCCGCCTTCTGTTCGGGCCGAGCTTCTTCCAGGTCTTCCGGATGAAAGATCAGTCGGTACGTCCGGATCGCGATCAGCAGCACCGCGCAGACATCGCCGAACCAGGCGACCGCGTAGAACGGCCAGGTCGGGATGTTCATGTCGTAGGTCTGCACGTTGTCGACATAGGTTCCGCGCACCTTGTCGAACAGCATGGCGGTCTGCACGGCCACGACGAAGAGCAGCACCAGCGTCGCGAACACATCGATCGCGCGCTTCATGCGCGGACCGGCGGCCGACCACACGAGGTCGACGGTGATGTGGCTGCCGCGGTAACTGGTCGCAGCGATGCCCCAGAAGATCAGGATGCCGAGAAACATGCGGCCGAAATCGTAGGCATCGGGAATCGAGGTGTTGAAAAACTTACGCAGCACCACCGCGATGAAGATGTTGAGCGCGACCAGGCCGACGAAGATGGCGGCCAGCCACTCGATGCCGTTGATCATCCGGTCCATCACGCCGGCGCGGCGTTTGGCGCCGGTCGACGGCACAGGAGAGGTGGGCGGCATCGCACTCATCGAAGACACCCGTCAGAGGGCAGCCTTGTTCTTCACGAGGCTCGCCTTCAGGCCATCCATTACCGCCTTCGGATCCTGGCCGGCCTTCTTCACCGATTCGGCCCATTGCGCTTCTCCGGGCGCGGTCGCCTTGCGCCAGGCATCGAGCTGCTCCGGTGTCAGCTTGTAGATCTCATGACCCGCTTGCGCGGCGATCTTGGCGTGGCCGGCGAATTCGAAGTCGGCCCACGGCGCGGCCACGCGCGCGGCCCACTCGCTGGTGCAATGGTCGTCGATCACCTTTTTCTGGGCGGCCGACATGCTGTCGTACTTGTCCTTGTTCATGGCCCAGACGAAGGGCGTGACGTAGAGCGGCACATCCATATGAAAGCTCACGACCTTGTCGATGCCGAAGAGGCCGATGGAACCCCACGGGAAGGTGATGGCGTCGGCCACGCCGCGTTCCAGCATGTCGCGCGATTCGGGCGCCGACGCCTGCACGTTGGTGCCGCCCAGTGCCGTGACCATCTGGCCGATGGTGCTGGTGGCGGGGCGGATCTTCATGCCCTTGACGTCGGTCGGCAGCGTGATCTTCTTGCGCGCGTGGAAGGTGCCCGGGTCGTGCACGAAGGCGAAGCAGAACTTGACGTCCTTCATCTCCTTGGCGGCGTAGGGTCGATACCACTCGTCGATGGCGGCCGAGCCGCTCTTGCCGTTGGCGAACAGGAAGGGCAGCGACGCGCCGGCCATGACCGGGAAGCGGCCGGGTTGGTAGCCGGGATTGATGTAGGCGAAGTCGGCGATGCCGTCGCGCGCCATGTCGTAGTGGTCGAAGGCCTTGCCCAGCTGCTCGGACGGAAACAGCGTGGCGGTGATGCTGCCGTTCGACGCCTTCTTGATGTCGTCGGCCCAGGCCTGCAGCGAGGGGTTGAGCGGGTGCTGCGCCGGCACCCAGCTCGACATCTTCAGGTTGACCGGCTTGTCCTGCGCCTGCACGGGCGGGGCAGAACTCAAGGCGGCGGCCAGCGCGAGCAGCGCCGCGGGAAATCCAATTCGGGAAGTCTTCATGCTTTTGTCTCCTGAGGTCTGCGGATCGAATCCGGTTATGTTTTATAAGAACTGTGCGTTGCCGCATATACGCGTTTTCCTTGGGTCCCTGTTCGCAGAGCCGTGGCTTGTGTAGTCTCGTCACTCATCAAAAAAAGAACCTGGAGCACCCCATGTCTGCCACCGACACTTCCACCTCTTCATCGTCCACCGCACCGGTCGCTGTCGTGACCGGCGCAGCGCGCGGCATCGGCCTGGCCGTCTCCAACTGGTTCATCGAGCGGGGGTATCGCGTCGCGCTGATCGATATCGACGAGGCCACGCTGGCGGCGGCCGAGGCCGGACTGGGAAGCAGCGCCGATGCACTGCTGCTGCAGTGCGACGTTTCGGACCCGCATCAGGTACAGGCGGCGATCGACAAGGTCGTCGCACGCTTCGGCCGGATCGACGCGTTGGTCAACAACGCGGGCGTGGCGGCGTTCAAGCCGATCGGCGAGCACAGCTTCAAGGAGTGGCGCACCGTCATGGCGACGAATCTCGATGGCGCGTTCCTGTGCTCGCAGGCCTGCGTGCCGGTGATGCTGAAGACAGGCGGCGGCGCGATCGTCAACATCGCGTCGATTTCAGGTTTGCGGGCCAGCACCTTGCGCGCGGCCTATGGCACGAGCAAGGCGGCGTTGATCCACTTCACCAAGCAGCAGGCGGTGGAGCTCGGCACGGTCGGCATCCGGGCCAACGCGGTGGCACCGGGGCCCGTCGAAACCGAGATGGCGAAGCTGGTGCACACCCCGGCGATTCGTGCCGACTACCACGATGCCATTCCGCTCGGGCGGTATGGAACGATGGAAGAGATCGCCGAAGTCACCGGTTTTCTCTGCAGCCCGGCGGCGAGCTACGTCAACGGTCAGGTCATCGCTGTGGACGGCGGGTTCGAGGCGTCGGGGGTCGGCATTCCTACGCTGCGGAAGGATGCGGCGGCGGCTGTCCACGCTGCAGACGAGCAGAGGTCGCCTCGAGTTCGCCGATGACCTGTTGCGCTATGAAGCGCAACAGATCCAGTTGCAGGTCATCGAGCGTCCGGGGAGACGAGTCGAGCACGCACAAGGTGCCCACCGCGTGGCCGGACGCGGTCACCAACGGCGCGCCCGCATAGAAGCGGATGCCGGGGAGTCCGGTAACGTACGGGTTGTCGGCGAACCTCGCGTCCATCGATGCATCGGTCACCACCATGAGTTCGTCGGGATGCTGGATCGCATGCGAGCAAAAAGCGAATTCGCGCGGCGTCTCGGTTGCCTGCATGCCCACTCTCGATTTGAACCATTGCCGGTCGGTATCGACCAGCGAGACAAGCGCCATGGAGGTGCCACAGATGCGTGCGGCGATGCGGGTCAGATCGTCGTAGGCCTTCTCGGCGGCGGAATCGAGCACTTGCAATTCAACCAGCGCGTGGACACGCGCCGCTTCATCGACATCCATAGGAATGGTGCGAAGAAAACCTGCGGTCGATGACCTGTCCCGTGAAGAAAACCATGGCTGCGAGTATCGAGACGCCCGCGGCGCCTTACCTTTGAATGCGGGCGCAAATGCTTTGCTTGCGCTGAGGTGGCAGCCTGATTTATGTTCGATACCGAACAGACTCGCGGCCCAGCGTTTGAGATTCTGCCGATCCGGACCCTATGCACACGCCTGTTTCAGACGCGCAGTGCTGCGCCAACCAACTCCTTGCCGCGCTCGAAAGCGAGCAGCGGGCGCGCTGGCTGCCCGAGATGGAATGGGTCGAGTTGCCGTTGGGGCAAGTCCTCTTCGGGCCCGACGACCCGATCACCCATGTGGTGTTTCCGACAACCGCCATCGTGTCGTTGCTGCCTGATGACGACGACGGCGTTTACGCCGAGCCAGCGGTCGTCGGTTGCGAAGGCATCGTCGGAGCTGCGCTGTTCTTGGGCGACGGCTCCGCCCCTTGCAGGGCGGTGGTGCAACGCGCCGGACTGGGCCTGCAACTCAAGGCAGAGACTCTGAAGGACGAACTGGACCGGAACGCGCATGTGCTGCAACTCCTGTTGCGTCACGCGCAGGCGCTGGTCGTGCAGGTGGCGCAAACCGGCGTGTGCCACTTTCATCATTCGCCGGAGCAGCAGTTGTGCCGACGGTTGTTGCTGAGCCTGGATCGCTTGCCGGGGCCATCGTTGGCAATGACGCTGGAACGCCTCGCCAGCGAACTCCGGGTCAGCAGGAAAAGCCTGCGTCAAGCCGCTGGCAGACTCCAGGCCGACGGGCTCATAAAGTGCACCCACGACCGAATCGATGTCCTGGACCGCCGCGGCCTCGAAGCCCGCGCCTGCGAATGCTACGGCGTGGTCACCAAGGCATACGACCGGCTCTTGCGACGCTGAAGCCCGTGATTCGCTCGATCATGTCGCGGCAAGAGCGGCGAGCGCGGCGCCGTCGGCCCATCGAACTGTCCAACCGTCGACCCGGTTCCCGCCTACCTCGATTTGCCACTTCGGCCCACCTCTGTGTCCCGGTGCTCAAGCATCTTCGTCGCCACACAACTTGGAGGAAGCCATGGCGCTCACGGACACAATCGCAATCGACAGAGGTATGGGTGACAGAGGCATGGGCTATGGCACCGAGGGGGCCGTCGGCACCGCGGTGTCGAAGGCCGTTTCATGGGAGGCCATCTTTGCTGGCGCGGTCGGCGCTGCGGCGCTTTCGCTGATCCTGCTGATGCTGGGTGCGGGCCTGGGCTTGTCGTCCGTGTCCCCTTGGCGGAACGATGGTGCCAGCGCCAGCGCGATCGGCATCTCTACCGTGGTCTGGCTGACCTTCACCCAGCTTGCCGCTTCCGGCATGGGGGGCTACCTCGCTGGCCGACTCCGGACCAAATGGAACGGGGTGCATGCGCACGAGGCCTACTTCCGCGACACAGCGCATGGCTTTTTGGCCTGGGCGGTCGCTACCTTGGTGACGGCGGTGCTGTTGACTTCGGCGATCGGAGGCATCCTCGGCGCGGGCGCGAAAGCAGGCGCTTCGGTGGCCGGCATGGCTGGTGGCGCGACCGCCGTGGCAGCTACTGGCGCAACTGGAACAGCTCAGGGGAGCGCAGCCAGCGGTGCTGGCACTACGGGCTATTTCATGGACACGCTGTTCCGCAAGGACGTGAGCGCGGCTTCTCCGCCGACGGCACCTGCAGCGTCGGCGCCGTTGGCAACCGATTCGGCAAGCGCCCCGTCGACCACCGCGGGCTCTGTCGGCGCCATAGGCAGCCCCGCCACCGCAGTTCAGACCGGCGCTGCCCCGACCGCCGAGGTCACCCGCATCTTCATGAACAGCATCGGCAGCGGTGCCTTGCCGCCAGACGATCTGCGTTATGTCGCGCAGATCGTGGCGCAGCGTACCGGAATGAGCCAGCAGGATGCGGAGAAGCGTGTGGCGGACACCTACGCGAAGCTCCAGGCAAAGATGCGCGATGCCGAAACCGCTGCGCGCGACGCGGCGGACAAGGCTCGAAAGACCTCGGCCTACGCCACGCTCTGGATGTTCATCACGTTGTTGATCGGCGCTTTCGTCGCGAGCCTTGCTGCGACCTTCGGCGGTCGCCGCCGTGACCTCGCGATCACGACGCTGTGATCCCGCTCTGACCACTCATTGGCCACCTCTTAAAAAGGACAAACATCATGCGTTCGCTCCTCCTGCTCTTCCTCGGCGTTCCGATCCCGATCATCATCCTGATCGCCCTGTTCATCCGCTGACATCAATCCATACATCCAATGAACAACTCGACAAGCAGCAGCGGCGACGGATCGCGTCCGACGACCTCCGGCGGCACCGACAACATCGGCGCCGGCGAAAAATTCACCGGCAAGAAGACGGCCGCCGGCGAGGACGTGGGCGGCCCGGCACCGGACGAGAAAATGCAGGAGAAGCGGAAGGACGCCGAATCATCCAGGCACGACGACTCATCTGCATTCGATCTCCGTGAGGACGCAGAGCCTGTGCCCAACACCGAGCCGGCCACCCCGGACCAGGTGATTTCTTCCTCGGACCCGTCGCGCAGAAAATGACCTTGCCGTCGGCGGCCGGGCTCGAGCGCTTCTTGCAGGCGCAGGAGTCCGTGTTCGCCGATGTCTGCGCGGAATTGAAGAGGGGCCGAAAGGAGTCGCACTGGATGTGGTTCATCTTTCCGCAATTGCGGGGACTCGGCCGCAGTCCCACAGCGCAGTTCTATGGCATCGTCGATCGGGCCGAGGCAGAGTCCTATTGGTCTCACGCCGTATTGCGCGAACGGCTGTTGCGCTGCACTCAGTTGGTGTTGTCGACTCGACATCGCACGGTGCATCAGATATTCGGTTCTCCTGACGACTTCAAATTGCAGTCGTGCATGACGCTGTTCTCCTTCGTGGCCTCTGGAGAGACAGCGTTCGACGAGGTGCTGAAGCGGTTTTTCGACGGGGCGAGCGACTCCGTCACGCTCTCGATGCTTCGATGACCGAGCGGGGCGCCGATCATGGCGCCCCGCTCGTATTCAGTTGCGCAGTCCGCCGCGCACTCAGTCGTCGTTGGCTTCGATGTTCACCGTCGTCTCGGCCAGCTTGCTCATGAAGTCGTCGCCGCCGTACATGTCCTTCACAGCATTCGACAGCGCCTTCTCATCGTTCTTCAGCCCGAGCGCCTTGGCATACGCTGCCGTGGTACCGAATCCGGCAATGCCGTAATGCGTCATGCGCTGGTATTGCGCAATGATCACCGAGTCGAGCACAGGACCCTTCTTCGGTGCCTCTTCTGTCGTGTGCTTGATGGCTTCCGCGACCAGACCTTGCATGCCCTTGCAGTGCTCCTTGGAAACTTTCTCGCCATTCGAGGCGATGAGTTCCTTGAGCGTGGCGGTGTGCTTGGTAATGCCCTCTTGCGAGGTGGTCAACATCTCCTTCAGGCCCTTGTCGGCGGCTTTGCTGGTGATCTTCTTGAGGCAGCGCAGCATCTGGTCATTGGCCGACCACAGGTCTTTCAGTTCGTCTGTGTACAGGTCTTTGAGGTTCTCGGGCGTCGACATTGAAAGTCCTTTAAAAGTTGGACTTCAATGTGTGATTCGCCGACGAACCCTGGACCAAGGCGTTTTGCCTCAGTGCGCGTAGGTCAACTGCCACGCCTGTACTTCGGTCGGCAGGAGTGCTCGCTGCTATGCCGCGCGCGCCGCCGGCGGATCTCCCGCCGTGATCCCGGTGCTGTTCGAGTGCGCGGCAGGCTGAGCCGCCTTCAGCTGGTTTTCGATGAGTTCGTTCATCGCCGCGACAGTCGCATCCCATGAGGTGCCGGCGACGACCTGTGCACGCTTTGCGCTGTCGTGAGCGCGCTCTTCCGGCGTGCGTGCCAACGCAGTTTCACACGCGTCGATGAATTCTTCCGCTGTCGAGGCAATGGCGATCACTTCGGAATAGCCACGGACGACATCGCGCACGGGTGTGCTCACCGCCGGCTTGTCTGCAGCGAGGTACTCGAGCGTCTTGGTGGGACTGATGAAGCGCGTGGATTCATTCAGCGCGAAAGGCAGCAGGCACACGTCCCAACCGGCCACCAGGCCCGGAAGCTCGTCGTAGCTGCGCTGTCCCGGCCACTCGATGTTGGCCGCACGGGGGAGGGTGGCCGGATCGATCTTGACCACCGGACCGACCATGACGAAGTCCCATGCCGGCCGTGCCGCGGCAAGCTCTTCGAGCAATGGCAAATCGATGCGCTCGTCGATCACGCCGTAGTACCCGATGCGCGGTCGCCGGTTCGGCTCATTGGCTGCGTTCGGCGTTGGCATATCCATCTCCCCGTCGAGCGCGAACACCGGGGCGGGTGCGAAGTGGGCGGCGTCGACGCTGCTGGGAAAGCAGTGGACCTGTGCATGCCGTTCGCGCTTGGATTCGTAGAGGCTCAGGCCACCGGTGAAGACCAGGTCGGCCATCGTGAACAAGGCGCTCTCGCGCTGCAGCAGTTGCCGGGGCGCATTCTTGAAGGCGGCCAGTTCGTCCATGCAGTCGTAGACCACGACTTTCGGCGACAGGGTCGATGCGAGCGGCACGGCCATGGGCGTGTAGAACCACAGCCAGTAGTCGTCGATGCCCTGCGCCGACAGGTAGTCGGCCAGCATGGCCTGCAATGCAGGGATATGGTCGTCGTGAAAGCCCCAGGCAGCGCCTGTCAGATGCGGCCGCAATACTTCCACGCCTTCACAGGGATGGAGCCGTTCGAGAAATGCGTGTGGTGCGTTCGGTATCGGCTCTTCCATGAACACGACAGGGAAGCGGTGAGCCAGGCGTGACAGGAGATGCTGTGGCCGCTGATAGACAAAATCCCAGCGCAGATGTGAGAAGACGATGAGATGGCTCAATGGGGGTCCTGTCGGATCGATGAATGAAGGAAGCGGTTCGCGTGTCGTGGGCGCTGTCGTCGGTACGTGACTCGTGTCGCCGGCATGCTCACCCCACCGTGATAGCCAGTAGTGCAGACGGTCCGCGTAGGGTTGCTGGAGCACTCGGGGTAGGCGGGCCGGATGGTCGCCAGACCGAGGAGGCGGAACGTCCCACAAGCCGCTGCGATGCCAATGCGTCGTATCTTCCCAATCAGGCCGGTCGATGAGCGGGTACAGACAGATGCCATCGAGCGGGATGTCGCGCTCGCGGCAGCGCACGGCCGCGCTGCCGACGTCGTCCAGCCAGCTGGCGCGTCCAGCGCCCACGTGACCGGTCTCCGAGATGAACTGAGGTCGACCGTAGCGCTGCCACAGCGCCTGCAGCATGTCGGCCAGATCGACGCGGCGCGGATCACGCACATGCCACTCGAGGCGATCGCCACTGGGGTGCTCCCATTGATTGCCGTGGTAGTAGTTGACCCCGATGACGTCGAGATAGCGGGGCGCGCCGCCGAGCTCGGGTGCCATGCGGCCGCACAACATGTCCCATGCCTCGTATTGGGCGAATTCCTGAACACGCGCACTCTCCAGTGCCTGCGCATCGGCCATCGCCGCTGCCGTCACATGGATGAGCGGATCGTTGTGGACGATGCGCGCACCGGGCTCGGTCGCCCACAAAGCATCGCAACCACGCAATGCGGCGCGAACCAGGTTGCGCTTGGCTTCGTGCGCCGTGCCGGGCGTGTCCGCGGTGTGCGGATGCATGAGGCTCGTGTTGCCGAGTGCCCAGCTCAGAAACGAGATCTCGTTGATCGGCTGATAGACCGTCGGCAACATCGAGCGTCCCTGGAGTGCACGTCCGATCGCGTCGCAGAAGTCTGCGAAGCGCTCCGGGAAATCGGTCGCGAACGGATCGATCCCCGGTGGTGTTCCGTAGTGGTGAATGCTCCAGATCACCTGAATGTCCTCTTCGGCAGCCGCGTCCGCCATGTGCCGCACACGAGAAAGATCCAGCGCTGAACCCGACCCTGTCATGCGCCAGCCGATGCTTTCGCGCACGGTGCGAATGCCGAACTGCTTCAACAGGCGGTAGTCGCCTCGCACCTGGCGCCAGTGGTCGTTGGCATCGTTCATCGAGAGCGCCTGCCCATGGCTGTTCACATGGTCGGCGCCCTCGTAGCCGCCCATCCAGAAAGACTGGAACAACCTGGGCTGCTTCATCGCATCGCTGCCCTCGTTCGGGTTGGGCGCGGAATCTCGGGAGCTGTGGATCATGGTGATGCAGATGTGTCGGTTGCGCGATTGTTTGCCGCGATCTCACTGGATGTCGGCGAGTCGGCGCTTCGACTTACGCAGGCTGCGCGTTCGCATGGACGTACTGCTTGCTCACACAACCACGACGTCACATGCAACATCAGGTCAAACCCACTTCTTCCGGCGTCTTCGACTACCTCATCGTCGGCGGCGGATTCGCCGGCTGCGTGCTGGCAGAGCGACTTGCGAGCCAGCTCGACAAGCGCGTGCTCATCATCGATCGCCGAAGCCACGTGGGCGGCAATGCCTACGACTACGTGAACGAGGGCGGTGTCATGGTGCACCGCTACGGTCCTCACATCTTTCACACCAATTCGCAACGGGTGCTGGACTATCTGTCGCAGTTCACGGCATGGCGGCCTTACGAACACCGCGTCCTCGCGGCGGTGGACGGCATGCTGCTGCCGATCCCGATCAACCTGACGACGATCAACTCGCTGTACGGGCTCGATCTCGACCAGGCGGAGGCCGTTGCTTTTCTCGCGGCGCGGGCATCGCCCGACATCGACATCCGCACCTCGCGCGACGTGGTCATCTCCCAGGTCGGGCTGGACCTCTATCAGAAGTTCTTCGAGGGCTACACCCGAAAGCAATGGGGCCGCGATGCGTCGCAGCTCGACAAGGCGGTGACCTCCCGTGTGCCGACGCGCACCGACACCGACGACCGCTACTTCCAGGACAAGTTCCAGTGCATGCCGAGCGAGGGCTACACACGCATGTTCGAGCGGATGATCGACCACCCGCGAATCACGTTCCTGGCGGACACCGACTATGCCGAGGTGAAGGACGTCGTACCTTACGACCACCTCGTCTATTCCGGACCGATCGACGAGTTCTTCGGCCATTGCTTCGGCCGGTTGCCCTATCGTTCGCTCCGTTTCGAGCACAGCACGCTCGACCAGGAGCGCTACCAGGATGTCGCAGTGGTGAACTACCCTGCGCCGGATGTGCCCTTCACGCGCATCACCGAATACAAGCACCTCACGGGGCAGGTCACCGCAAGGACGAGCATCACGCGTGAATATCCGACCGATGAGGGAGATCCTTATTACCCGATTCCGGCACCCGAGAACGCGGTGCTCTACAAGCGCTACGAAGCACTCGCTGAAGAAACACGCAACGTGACGTTCACAGGCCGGCTGGGAACGTACAAGTACTACAACATGGACCAGGTCGTCGCGCAGAGTCTCGCGGCATTCGCGAACATCGCGCGTGAGCAAGGTGTCGCAGTGGTGGCCTGACGTCCCGGCGTCTGCCATCCTTCTCATTGCATCGCTCCGTCCCTGCATCGGTTCAAGCGGTGTATCGGCCTTTGGCCTGCGCTTGCCACAGATCCTGAAACGTTCCGCCGGCGGTCATCAGTTCGGCCGGCGTTCCGTCTTCGACGATGCGTCCTTCGCACAGCACGATGACGCGATCGAATGCGGCCACGGTCGACAGGCGGTGCGCCACCGCAATCACCGTCTTGCCGTGCATGAGTCGATCCAGGGCGCGCTGGATTTTCTGTTCCGACGCGCTGTCGAGGGCCGACGTCGCTTCGTCGAGCAGCAGGATCGGCGCGTCCTTGAGCATCGCGCGGGCGATGCCCACGCGTTGGCGCTGACCGCCCGACAGTCGTGCGCCGCGCTCGCCCACGATGGTCTGCAATCCTTGGGGCAGCTTGTCGATGAATTCGCAATGCGCTGCCCGCATCGCCTGACGCACTTCGACGAGCGACGCTTGCGGGCGCCCGTAGCGCAGGTTGTCCAGGATCGAACGGTGCATGAGCGAGATGTCTTGTGGCACCACCGCGACGGCCTCGCGCAGGCTGTCTTGACTCACTGACGCGACATCCTGCCCATCGATCAGCACCGCACCCGACCGTACGTCCGCCAAGCGTTGCATCAACGCGAGCAGGGTGCTCTTGCCGGAGCCGGACGGCCCGACGATGCCGAGACGTTGGCCGTGCGGTACATCGAGGCTGAAGCCGGCCAGCACAGGCGAGCCGCTTTCGTATTCGAAGTGCACATCGTCGAAGCGCACATGGCCGCGACCTCGCTTGAACTCCGCAGCGTCCGGCCGATCGGCCGGCGCGTGCGGCACGGCGACCAGCCGAAGCATTTCGCTCACCACACCCAGTTGCTGCGAGGCCTCGACCAGCGACAGGGCCAGGTCGCGTGATCCCTGGAGGATGCGAAAAGTCAGGGCGCTGACGACCACGACGTCGCCTGCCGTGCCGACGCCGGTCTTCCATCGCTGGATCGACCAGATCATCATCACGCCGGCCATGACCCAAAGGCACAGGTCGTGCAGCACGCGCGCCTTTTCCAGATACAGCCAGCTGCGCCGCTGGGCCAGACCCTCCGATCCCACCAGCGCCTCGACGCGGCGGTATTCATCTCGACGCGCCGAGAACGCCTTCACGGTCCAGAGATTGCCGAGCAGGTCGACCAGCACTCCGTTGACCCTGGAGCCTTGAGCCGCGTAGTCCTGATGCAACGGACGTCCGCGCTTGCCGAAGGCCACGATGATGCTGGCCACCAGCACGACGAACACGCCGAGAGTGGCGGCCATCCACGGGTCGACGGTGAGCAGCACCACCGCCGCACCCAGAAAGTCGACCGTGGGCGGCGCGATCTTCCAGGTGAAGGTGGCGATCAAAGCGCCGGCTGCGCCCGCTGTCGCGGTGATACGGCTGCCGAGCGCGCCCGAACTGTGGCGCGTCACGTAGTCGGTCGAATGCCCCGTGAGGTAGTCGAATAGTTCGAGCCGCACATCGACGCCGACCGCCACGACGGTGATGCAACCGAGCCAGCCGCTCAGCCGCCAAAAAACGCTTTCGGTCGCGATCAGTCCGATGAAGAGGGCGAGGAGATACCAGATGCGGTCGCCCTGCTGATCCGATGCCATGGAGTCGACGATCAGCTTCATGCCGTACTGCGCCGCGATCCCGCAAGACGCGGCCAGCACGATCAGGCTCCACAGGGCAGCGAAGCGCCAGACCCTGCGCCGGGCCAGCATGGCGAGAAAACGCAACGGGGCGACCGGCAGGCCGACCTCCGATGCAAGGGATGAGCCAGTCATCGAGTGGTCGGATTTCAATTTGAAAAAGGAAAGGTAGGGGCGATAAAAAAGCCGCAAGCACTGCTTGCGGCTTTCTCGGCTACTGTGACCAGTCTGGATCAGCTGGATCAGGCAACGACCGGCACTTTCGGTGGATCGTTCTCACGCGCGTACTGGCGGGGCGATCCCACAGCCGCGATGAACGCGCTGATCGCAGTGTCTGCGCTGGCAGCATCGGCGAGCAGCAGACCGGCGTCGGCAGAGCCGTCGGGCAAGGTCATCGGAATCTGCGCTTCGGCCAGCAAGGCCTCGGATGCACCGAACGCCAGGATCGGCTTGCAGTGCCAGTACTGGTCACGCAGAAACTCGAGCGTGTGCGCGTCGGCGTCGAGTGCCTCGACCGCGTCCGCGCCGTCGGGCAGCACCAGCGCGTCGAACAGAAAGCCCGGCGAGTTTTCCATCGTCGCGTCGGCTGCGAACTTTTCACCGCCGACGCCGATGTAAGTGCCGAGCCTTGGCGCGACAAGACGCGGCACTGCACCGGCTGCGACCAGCGCGGACACGAGCTTGCCGAGCGATGCACCCTCGACGCCATTGGCCACGAGAATCGCGATTTTGCGGGTGCGAATCCCACCGTCGCCGGGACGCGCCATCAGTGACAGTGCAGGCGATGTCTCGATTTCCGGGACTGCCGGCACTTCCAGCGCCTTGGGCAATGCCGCGGGCAATTCCATTCCCAGATCCTGCGCAACGCGAGCTGCGAGATCCGGGGCTGCATTCAGCAGAGTGGCAACGACGCGCTCACGAATGGCCGGTACCGTCACCTTGGACAGTTCGAAGCGGAAGGCATTGCCGATGTGCGCCTTTTCGACCTCGCTCTGGCTTTCGAAGAACAGCTTGGCCTGCGTGTAGTGATCGGCGAACTTCTCCGGCTTGATCCGGACCTTGTCCGCGCTTTCCTTGGCATCGAGTCGCTTGGCGACACTGGCGAAGCCTTGCGTAGCGCCAGCCTGATACGGGAAGCCACCTGCGAGCGAGTTTGGCTCGTACGCGACGCGGCCCCGGTTGATCGCCTGGCGGTGCATGCCGTCACGCTGACCGTTGTGCACCTGGGCAATGGGCGCGTTGATCGGCAACTCGTGGAAGTTGGGGCCACCCAGTCGGCTGATTTGCGTGTCGACATACGAATGGATGCGGCCGGCCAGCAACGGGTCGTTGGTGAAGTCGAGGCCCGGCACGATGTGCGCGGTGCAGAACGCCACTTGCTCTGTTTCCGCAAAAAAGTTGTCCGGATTGCGGTTGAGCACCATGCGGCCCACCAATTGAATCGGCACCAGCTCTTCGGGGATCAGCTTGGTCGAATCCAGGATGTCGAAGCTGAATTGCTCGGCTTGCTCTTCAGTGAAGATCTGCAAGCCCAATTCCCATTCGGGATATTCACCGGCCTCGATGGCTTCCCACAGATCGCGGCGATGAAAGTCCGGGTCTGCGCCGGAGATCTTCACGGCTTCTTCCCACACCAACGAGTGGGTGCCGAGCTTCGGTTGCCAATGGAACTTGACGAGTACGGATTCACCTGCCTCGTTGACCAGCCGGAAGGTGTGGACGCCGAAGCCCTGCATCATCCGGTAGCTGCGCGGAATGGCGCGGTCCGACATCTGCCACATGAGCATGTGCGTCGACTCGGGCATGAGCGAGACGAAATCCCAGAACGTGTCGTGCGCACTGGCGGCCTGGGGCATCTGGTGATGCGGCTCGGGCTTGACTGCATGGATCAGGTCCGGAAACTTGATCGCATCCTGGATGAAGAACACCGGCATGTTGTTGCCGACCAGATCCCAGTTGCCTTCGTCGGTATAGAACTTGACCGCGAAGCCGCGGACATCGCGTGCGGTGTCCTTGGAACCGCGCTCGCCCGCCACGGTGGAAAAACGAACGAACACCGGCGTGACCTTGCCGGCCTCCTTGAAAGGTGCCGCCTTGGTGTATTGCGTCAGCGGTTCATAGCATTCGAAAAAGCCATGGGCGCCCGAGCCACGCGCATGCACGATGCGTTCAGGAATCCGCTCATGGTCGAAGTGCGTGATCTTCTCGCGAAGGATGAAGTCTTCCAGCAATGCGGGCCCGCGTGCGCCGGCCTTGAGCGAGTTCTGATTGTCTGCAACGGCAACGCCCTGGTTGGTCGTGAGCACCTGGCCGCTCGAGTCCACGCGGACGCGGTCGAGCG
>CAXTCC010000013.1:34943-38556 GCA_964242015.1 uncultured Variovorax sp. | reverse complement strand
AGCATGCCGAGCATCTGCGGCAGCACCAGCGCCCAGCCGAGCGCATCGGTCAGGCGACGCGATTCGCGGATGCCCTGCATGGGCGTTTCGTGCGTCAGCTTGCAGGCCAGCGCGAGCGCCACGATGCAGCCGACGCCGAGGCTCACCAGCGTGGTGTTCTTGGGGTCGAGCAGCGGCACGCCGCCGAAGATCAGGTGGCTCGCCGACAGCGTGCCGATCATCGTCACGACCGGGATCGCCAGCGCGGGAATGAAGAGCTTGTTGCCGAGGCGTTTGGCGCTCTCAAGGTATTGCGCCGGCGTGCGTGCCGCGTGATGCCCGATGCCGACGCCGCCGAAGGCCGCGATCAACGCCATGACGATGACGCCGACGCCGACCCACACCGGCGGAATGAAATCGCCGATGAGAAACACCAGCGCATAGAGCGCCCAGAAGAACGCGCTGGAGTAGCGCTTGGGATGCTGCGCGTCCATCAGCGTCATCACGGCCGTGATGGCCAGGATGATGCCGACGAGGTAGTAGAGGTGGGTGATGGTGAGCGTCATGATCAGGCGCCCTTCACCGCGATGACCGGCGCAGTCGAAGATGCCGTGACAGGCGCATCCGGGACGACGTCGACGGCGGTGCCGACATCCGATGGCGTTTGCCCACTCATCTCCTTGTTCAGCCACTTGTCGAGCCGGCGCAGGCGCCAGGCATGAATCACGAAGGCGCAGACCGCCGTCGGGATGCCCCACAGCGCGACGTGGATCGGTTCGAGATCGATACCCGCTTCACGCAGGAAGGTGGTCATCAGCACGATGGCGCCGAAGGCCACAAAGATGTCTTCGCCGAAGAACAGGCCGACGTTGTCGGTCGCCGCTGAAAACGCGCGCAGCTTGTGGCGGATGCGCTCCGGCAGCGCACCGAAACGGGCTTCGGCCGCACCTTCGGCCATCGGCGCCAGCAGCGGCCGCACCATTTGCGGATGTCCGCCGAGGCTGGTGAGCCCGACGGCTGCGGTCAGTTGTCGCGCTGCCAGGTAGACGATCAAGAGCCGGCCCGAGGTCGCCGACTTGATGCTGCTGATCCAGCGCTGCGCATGCTGGCGCAGCCCGTGTCGCTCCAGCAGACCGATGACCGCCAACGGCAGCAGGATGATCAAGGGCAGGTTGCGCGTCTTGATGAACCCGGTGCCGATGGTCGCGAGGATCTTGTCTACCGGGAAGTGGGCCGCAAAGGCGGTGACGATGGCCGTGACGATCACGACCAGCATCGGATTGAACCGCAGGATGAACCCCACGATGATGACGGCGACCCCGAGCAGGGGCCAGAGATTGATGGCAGTGGGCACGGCAGATACTCCTGAAGGTGTTCGTGGCTGACTCAGGCATCCGGATTTCTGGATGAGTCAAAGTGAATGGATTGTTCAACAATTACGGCGAGATCGTTCGCAAGTTGCATGCCAATTTCTAGGGAATAACCCGACGTTGGTTGAGCAATTGGAAGCCGATCCAACTGTTCATCTGCTACAAACCGGGACCTATGAGCCTGCCCGCCTCGCCTCCCCCCACGGTTCAGACGCTGAGCGAACGCATGGCCGAAGAGCTCCGTCAGCGCATCACGCGGGGCGAGTTCTCCCCCGGCCAGCGGCTGTCGGAGCAGACATTGAGCGACAGCCTCGGCATCTCGCGCAACACGCTGCGCGAGGTGTTTCGCATGCTGACCAAGGATGGTCTGGTGAAGCATTCGCCGAACCGCGGCGTGTTCGTGGCGATCCCGAGCATCGCGTCGATCATCGACATCTACCGGGTGCGGCGCCTTATCGAATGCCAGGCGATAGGCCAGGCCTACCCGCGGCACCCTGCCAAGAAAAAAATGCGTGAGGCGGTCGAAACCGCGCTGCGCTGCCGGGCAGGTGGCGACTGGACCGGCGCGGGCACCGCCAACATGGCGTTCCACATGGCCATCGTCGAACTGGCCGACAGCGAGCGGCTCAACCTGCTCTTCGCGCAGGTGCTGGCCGAGCTGCGGCTGGCCTTCGGCTTGCTGCAAGACCCCGAGTTCTTGCACGCGCCGTACGTCGACATGAACATCAACATCCTAGAACTGGCCGAGGGCGGCGAATTTGCCCGTGCCGCCGCGGCGCTCAACGACTACCTGGTGCACTCCGAACGCATCGTGCTCGCGGTGTATGCACGGCATATCAGCGACTCGGGCTGGGGCGGCTAAGGGCGGCTCAAACGAAAACCGGCAGCTTGGGCCCGGATCGGCGCACGATCGGCGCACTAGGGGCGCAGCCTTCATCATCGACAGCGTGACGACCACCCTCACCCCCCGCCTCATCTGCTTCAACAAGCCGTATGGCGTGCTCAGCCAGTTCACCGCTGAGGGCCGTTGGCAAGGCTTGAAAGACTTCATCGACATCCCCGGCATCTACGTCGCGGGCCGGCTAGACGCGGACAGCGAAGGACTGTTGCTGCTCACCGACGACGGCAAGCTGCAAGCGCGCATCGCCGACCCCCGCTTCAAGATGGAGAAGACCTATTGGGTGCAGGTCGAAGGCGCACCGACCGAGGCTGCGCTGGCAACCTTGCGCGCCGGCGTGCAGCTAAAGGACGGCATGACGCGCCCGGCCCGTGCGCGCCTGCTCGATCCGCCGCCCGATGTGTGGGAACGGCAGCCACCGATCCGCGTGCGCCAGTCGATTCCGACCGCATGGATCGAGCTCGCGATCAGCGAGGGCCGCAACCGGCAAGTACGGCGCATGACAGCGGCCGTCGGCCTGCCGACGCTGCGGCTGATTCGCGCCGCGATCGGGCCGTACACGCTCGACGGGCTGGCGCCGGGAAGAATGAAGACGGCCCCGGTCGCTGCGTGAGCGCTTGAGCAAGCAAGCGCCTCAGCGCTCACCCAGAAACGCACCGTCGACCGGCTTCTTCATCCACTTGATGATGTCGCTGCCCAATGTGTACGCGACGCTGCCGACCATGCTGCAAGTCGAGCGCGGCACACCAAAGTAGATGAACATCTGACGCCGCGCGGTGAACCGCGCCGGTGCCATGCCCGGACGTTCGAGCGTGCCTTGGATGTCGACGATCTTCGGGCCACCGTAGATGCCGCCGGCATTGGCCAGCAGGTCGGTGATCTCGATCTTCAACACCGGTGCCGCCTCGGCGCCTGCGGTGGCGGCCGGCAGCAGATACAGGAGCGGCTCTTCGAGCTGGTCTTGCACGTTCTGGCGCAGCAAGGCGGGCACGTCGCAGTTGTCGTCCGACTTCGAAATCTTCACGCCCTTGGGTTTGCTGCCATAGGTGATGGGCGGCATCACGAGGCTGTTGCTCGCCGTGGCCGAGGGCGGCGGCGGCTCCGGCTGGACCGGCCCACGCGTGCCGCAGGCAACGAGCAAGCTGGCAGCACCCAGCGTGGTAATCAGCACGGCAAGAGCGCGCGCGGCGCGGCCTGCATTCTTCGAATGAATCAATCTGAACTCCCTGATGTTGTGAGCCACGCTCAAGACGCGGCGGCGCGATTGTCAGAGCGCTCACCCGGCCGATCGACGTCTCGACCGCGGCTTGCTGACCTGCAACGTGACTTTGCTGGCGGTTGGGCTGCGCATGTGACTTGAACGGGG
>CAXTCC010000013.1:32080-34843 GCA_964242015.1 uncultured Variovorax sp. | reverse complement strand
CGCGCGAACTCGTCTATGCGATCGCGCCCAAGCAATACCGCGAGCAGCGCCTGAAAGTCGCGCCAGGCACCGTCGATCTGTCGCCCGAAGACCAGGCCCGCTATGAACGCGAGCGCGACCATCTCGCCGTCGTCATGGCAACCGTCAGCGAGCCCTTGCCGCAAGCAGCGTCGTTGCACATGCGCGTGCCGGTCCCGGGTCGGCGCTCCAGCTCCTTCGGGCTGCGCCGCGTCTTCAACGGGCAGTCGCGCAATCCGCACAGCGGCATGGACATCGCGGCCGGGACGGGAACGCCGGTGTTGGCGCCGCTGCCGGGCCGCGTCATCGACACCGGGGACTACTTCTTCAACGGCAACACGGTGTGGCTCGATCATGGCGGCGGCCTGCTCACGATGTATTGCCATCTGAGTGCGATCGACGTGAAGCCTGGCGATGTGCTGAAGACCGGCGAGCGCTTCGCCGCCGTGGGCGCGACCGGGCGCGTGACCGGGCCGCATCTGCACTGGTCGGTGATGCTCAACCGAGCGATGGTCGACCCGGCGCTGTTCGTTTCGGCACCCGCCGCCTGAGCGTTGACTGCGCGCGCCTTCGTGCTCTCCACGGCGCAACGCGAAGCGTTTCGCCATGAAGCAGAGCGCACCGACGGCATCGACCTCGCTGTCTACGCGGCGCACGGGCGCGACTGGCGCGATCCGATCATCGGACTCGGGCCGCCGGACGCGCCGTTGTGCATCTTCGGCCGAGATCCTGGCCGCACCGAGGTCGAGCATGGCCTGGCCTTCGTCGGACGCGGTGGGCAGCTGGTGCGCAGCGGCCTGCATCGTCGCCGCCAGGACTTGGACGAGGCGACACCGACATTCGAAGAGTCGGTTGCCGCCGGCGAAGATGTGTTCTGGCTCAACACCGTCCCCTACAAGCCCATCGGCAACAAGGCATGGTCGATGGCGGTGAAGCGGCGATTTCAGCCATTGATCGCCGACCTGCTGGTCGAAGCCTGGCGCGGTCAGCGTGTCATCGTGTTGGGTCGAGAGGCATTTTTCTGGTTCGGCATGGGGCAGACCCCTGCGGTCGGCAAGGCGCTCGAGGCGTTCTGGCTGCGCGCCGACCGCTACGTCGCGACGCTCTCGATCGACTACCGCCACGGCGAATCGTCGCGCGAACTGGTGCTCGCACCGTTGCCGCATCCGTCGCCAGCCAATGCGGTGTGGTTCACGCGATTCCCTGCGCTGTTGAAGGCGCGACTGATTGCCCCGGGGTTTTAACCCGCCTTTTCGTGAATTGATTCGCGCGCAGCGTCTTCGGTCTCTGGCTGGCGACACGTCAACCTGCGCATTGCGTTGTAAGCAGTTTTGCCTCATAAAGTCGGCGCGCCTCCATATTTACGAAAGCAACGCCGGTCATGACAACGCAAATCACAGACGATCGCGCCAGTGCCGCCGCTCCGGTTGTTCGTGCCCGCACAGGCAGTGCGCTATTGGGCACGGGCCTGATGACGCTGGTCGCCGGCGTCGTGTTGTTGACCGTCATTCCGGCCCTGGTGCACGGCGCAATTGCCGAGCGAATCGAGCAGGCGCTGCGGCCTGCGGGTTGGGCCGCATTGGTTTTGGGCGCCGTGCTGTTGGGTTTGCACTACATAACGCGGCGCGGCGACGCATCTGCCACCGAGGCCGACCATGGCATCGATCGAGCAAGCGGCGCTGCCACTCGATCGGCCGATCCTTCATTGCCGTACAAACGTGAACCGACCCTCGAATTCGAGGAAACCTATCCCGCGCCCTCTCCGTCGAGTACCACGGCCGAGGCGCTCTATGCACTGCATATGCCTGCGGCAACGCCAGCACCGCAACGCGAGCAGGCATGGAGCCCGGCGGTGCTGAAAGCCATGCAATGGCAGCGCTTCGAGATGCTCTGCGAAACCTTTTTCGCGCAAGTCGGCTTCGCGACGCATGCCAGATCGCATGGTGAACAGGGCGGGGTCGACCTGTGGCTGCAATCGAAGCGCATGGACGCACCGCGCATCGTGCAGTGCAAGCACTGGCCATCGAAGCCGGTGGGCCTGAAGGAGCTGCGCGCCTTCTTCGGCGTGATGAAGGCGAACCAGCTTGCGCATGGCAGCTACGTCACCAGTTCGACATTCACGCCCGATGCGCTGGCCTTTGCCAAGGAGCACGGCATTCAGGCGCAAGACGGCGCAGCGCTGTTGAAACTGATATCTCTTCGCACGCCGGAGCAGCAGGCTGCACTGCTCGCAGTGGCGTACGGCGACACGCCGGACTGACGGTCCGGGCACACCAGCGAACGGGACGTCGTCCCACATGAGCGGCCCGGTGCGGTACCTACGTTGAGCGTCTTCGCCAACACCGCACGGGAACCCCACATGCCGAACATGAGCCTCGAATCCATCGCGCAAAAGATGCGCAACCTCGACATCGCCAGCTTCACGACCGTGACCAAGGGCGGCGACCTCGCCACGCGTCCCATGAGCAACAACGGTGACGTCGAGTACGACGGGAACTCGTACTACTTCACCTTCGACAAGTCACGCATCGTCGCGGACATCGAAGACAACCCACGGGTCGGGCTCGCCTTCGAGGGAGCGGACGAGCTGTACGTCGCCGTCTCGGGAACGGCGGAATTGATCCGCGACAAGTCCGAGTTCGAAGCGCACTGGGTGCCCGATCTCGACAAATGGTTCGACCAGGGCGCCGACACGCCGGGCGTGGTACTGGTCAAGGTGAAGGCCGCCCACGTGAAGTACTGGCG
>CAXTCC010000013.1:5403-31980 GCA_964242015.1 uncultured Variovorax sp. | reverse complement strand
ACACGCCGGGCGTGGTACTGGTCAAGGTGAAGGCCGCCCACGTGAAGTACTGGCGCGGCGAAGAGAGCGGCGAATGGGCCGCATGATCAACTGTTCCTGATCTTGCCTGGCGGTGCCGTGCTCCACGCGATGAGCGCCAGCAGCGCGGCCTGGATCGGCAATCGCAAGATCAGAGCCCAGTACGGAATCGCTGGAAACAGATCGGGTCGCTGCAGCATGTAGAAGTGCGCTGGCGTCACAGCCAGGGTCAACAGAAAAAGCCCGATCCCGGCAGCCCGTCGCGTCGGCCGCCATAGCAGGCCAGCGGCACCGAGCAACTCGAACACGCCGCTGACCAGCACCGCAGCGCGCGGCCAAGGAACGTACGGCGGCACGATCCGCATCTCGGTATCCGTCGCGACGAAGTGCGCGATACCACCGAGAGCGAACCACGAGAAAACCAAGGCTAAGCCGGCCCAGCGCGCACGAGTCATTCGCTTCAGCTCGATCGCTTCAAGAAATCGGCTTGGTGAGGTAGACCGCTTCGCGTCCGATGATGGGTGCGCGTGTCGGCATGAACACGGTGCAGTCGTCGCAGGGTGAGCGGATTTCGATCGCGTCGCCATCGGTTGCAATGAGCTCGCCTTTGGCGAAAGTTTCGAAGCCGATGAGCGGTCGCGTGAACTTGAAGTGATCGGTCATGACCATGCGCGTCTCGAGCAATTCGAAGCGGCGCTGCGCGTCGAGCACCGGTGCCGGGCCTGAACGATCGACGATGCCGAAGTACGACAGGAATCGCGCCGTGACTTCGACCGCGACGTCAGCCGTTTTCTGCATGAAATGCTGGCCGCACTCGGCGACCATCGCGGCGCCGGGCGCGTCGGCACCCGCATGCAAGCCATGCTGGATCAACGGCGTGCCGGAGCCCAGGCCATTGGGCATGACCAGGTGGACCGAGGGAAGCCCGATGGCGAGCGCGGCATCGGCGTTGCGGGCGAAATCCGGGTACACCCAGAACGGTACGACGTCCTGGCTGGTCGAGTGGATGTCGAGGATGTGATCGGCCGCCGCCACCACAGGTCGCAGTGCGCGGGCGCGGCGAAGCTCGGGGCTGTCTTCCGTACCGCTCAGCAAGTCATCCGACCAGATGCGGTTCAGGTTGTGGACGATCTGTCGGTTCTCGAACGGCTTCGACGGATCGAACGCGTTGTAGGCCTCGACGTGCGCAAAGCTCAAGGTGAGCGTGCCGATCTTGGGACGCACGCCGGTGTCGAGCAGTTGCTTCACCGCGACCATGCCGCAGATCTCGTTGCCATGCGTGAGCGCGTTGATGAGCACGTGCGGACCGGGCTTGCCCGACTCGAAACGGTGGACGTAATCGACGCCCGTGTTGCCCTGGCGGTAAGCGGAAAGGTCGCCCTGGATCACTTCGATCGACGGCTCGACGGCTGGTTGTGTGGTGGTTGTCATGCCGCCAAGTTTGCCCAAGTTCGTCGAAGTCCGCTGACATGCGGCACCGTCACGATTGCATGTAATGATTGCCTGTCATACACAGCGTCCACCAGAGTCCAGGAGCACCCAGGAGAACCCATGACACACCACGCAACCATTCAAGGCCATGTCACCTACACCCCCGGCGACGGCGTGCCGTTGACGATTCCCGAGGGACTGGTCGAAGTCGACCTGGCAGCCGACAGCGCCACCATCAGCTGGGACGCAGGCGACAACGCCGCCGGCCTGACCGCCATTCCGCGCGACGAATACGACCGCTATGTGCGCGAAGGAAAGATCAAGCTGAAAGAGTGACACCGATCCGCGCGTAGCACCGGGCACGGGCATCGACCCTGCCCTTTTTCATAAAAATAACGGAGACAACCGAATATGAAGAAGCACCAACGTCTCGCTGCCATCCTGTCGATAGCCTGTTCCGCGGCCGCCTTGCTCTCGCTGAGCGGGTGTGCTTCGAGCGGCATGAGCAGCACCGCCGCCGCACCTTCTTTCAAGGTCGACACGACCTGGCCCAAGCCGCTGCCCAACAACTGGATCCTCGGCCAGGTGAGTGGCATTGCTACCGACGCCGACGACCACGTCTGGGTGCTGCAGCGCCCTGGCAGCCTGACCGAAGACGAGCGCGGCGCCTCCCTCAACCCACCGCAATCGACTTGCTGCAAGGCCGCACCGCCGGTGTTGGAGTTCGATGTCGCGGGCAATCTGCTGCGTTCCTGGGGTGGGCCTGGCGTGGGCTACAACTGGCCGCAAAACGAGCATGGCATCCACGTCGATGCGCAGGGCTTCGTCTGGGTCACGGGCAACGGCGAGAACGATGGGCAGATCATCAAGTTCACTCGCGACGGCAAGTTCGTCATGCAGATCGGCAAGGTCGGTCCGCAGACCGGCAGCGCCGACACCACGCGGCTCGGCCGGCCAGCGGGCGTCGAGGTCGACGTCGGCACGCACGAGGTGTACGTGGCCGACGGCTATTACAACAACCGCGTGATCGTGTTCGATGCCGACACCGGCGCCTACAAGCGGCATTGGGGCGCCTACGGCAAGCCGCCGGCCGCCGTCGACAACCCGAGCGGTCGCCGCACAGCGCCACCGACCGCTGCCCAGCTGGAGCAGTTCGGCAGCCCGGTGCACTGCGCCCGCGTGGCACGCGACGGGCTGGTGTACGTGTGCGACCGGCTCAACAACCGGGTGCAGGTATTCAGGAAAGACGGCAGCTACGTCAAGCAGTTCTCGGTGTCACCGACCACGGCGGGCAATGGATCGGTGTGGGACATCGTGATCTCGCGCGATCCGCAGCAGCGCTTTCTGTACATGGCCGATGGGCGCAACAACCAGGTGGTGACCTTGCTGCGCGACACCGGTGAAGTCGTGTCGACGCTCGGCCGGCCAGGGCGCTACGCCGGCGAGTTCCACTGGGTGCACGACATGGCGATCGACTCCCGGGGCAATCTCTACGCTGGCGAGGTCGACACCGGCAAGCGCGCGCAGAAGTTCGTGCGCATGCCTTGAAGTTGCCGAGCCGGGCCTCGGCTCAGAATTGGAAGTAGATGAACTCGCGGCGGCCGAATACGCCGAACAGCAGGATCACATAGGTCAGCGCCACGCCGAGCACGATCGACAGCCGCGGACCGACCAGTTGATCGATGTCCTGGTAGCGGTCCTTGCTCACGACCCATTCGACTACGAATGTGAACGGAATGAACAGGGCCGCGAGCAGGATCTCGAAGCTCGCGAAGCCCAACACCTTGAAGGTGCCGTACTCGAGCACGGTGAGGTGCTGAAAACTCTTGAGCACGGTCCACGCATCGCCGAGCGTGGCGGCGCGAAAGAAGACCCAGCCGACCAGCACCACGACCATCGTCGCGACCCAGCCGAACGCGCCACGCGCAAAGCGTGCTGCGGCCCCGTTGCCGCCGACGACGTCGAGGCCGTTCCAGCGAACGATGCGTTCGACCACCAGACCCATGCCGTGCAGCAAGCCCCAGACCGCGAAGCACCACGACGCGCCGTGCCAGATGCCGCTGATGACGAAGACGATCAGCACGTTGCGCAGCGTGTTGGAGTGCGTGCCACGGCTGCCGCCCAGCGGCTTGTAGAGGTAGTCGCGGAACCAGGTCGAGAGCGAAATGTGCCAACGACCCCAGAACTCGGACAGCGAGCGAGAGAAATACGGCTGCCTGAAATTGATCATCAACTCGAAGTCGAACAGCTTGGCAACGCCGCGCGCGATGGTCGAGTAACCTGAGAAGTCGCAGTAGATCTGGATGGCGAACAGCACCGTCGCCAGGAACGTGTAGCTGCCGGAATAGTTGCCCGGGTCGCTGTAGATCGCGTTGACGAAGGGCGCGATCTGATCGGCCACGCACATCTTCTTGAACAGCCCCCAGCCGATGAGCCACATCGCCGGCGAGACGTTCTCGGCCTTGAAATAGTGGCGCGCCTTGAACTGCGCAAGCATGTGGCTGGCCCGCTCGATCGGCCCCGCCACCAGCTGCGGAAAGAAAGCCACGTACTGCGCGTAGGTCAGCAGGTTTCGCTCGGCCGGCGTCCGCTTGAAGTACACATCGAGCGTGTAGCCGACCGACTGGAACGTGTAGAAGGAAATGCCCACCGGCAGCACGAACTGCACGATGTTCCAGTGGCCGCCAACGCCGGCGGAATGGGCCACTGCCTCGGCGTTTTCAACCAGGAACTTGCCGTACTTCAGCACGATGAGAATGCCGAAGTTGAGCACCAGCGCCGTCACCATCGCGAGCTTGCGCACATGCGGCTTGCCGCTGTTGGCCATGACCAGCGCGGTCGAAAAATCGACCAGGGTCGTGAACAGCAAAAGCAACACGAACTTCGGCTCCCAGCTCATGTAGAACACATAGCTGGCGACCAGCAAGATCCATGGCCGATAACGAAACGGGCTAGAAAAATAGGCGAGCAGGAAGACACCGAAGAAACCGAAGAACTCGAAGGAATTGAACAGCATTACTTCAACTCTCCGGCTTCTTTGAGAAAGGCTGCAAGACGCCTGGTGTAGGCCTCGGCTCCGCCGGAATTCATGTGGACCGGGTCGGAAAACGACGGCGCCGGATACAACCAGTAGTTGGGCCCGCGCTCGACGATGTACGGCGCTTGCGACACCACTTTGGCAGCGCTGCTGTCGCTGTCGTCCGCGGGTGCGTATTCACCGGTGCGCGCCGACCATGGCACCAGCACCACCTTGAAGTCGTATTCCTTTGCGAGTGCGAGCAAGGCGGTGTAATCCTCTCCTGCCGGTGCCAGCGTACGCACCGGCTTGGCCTGCGCGTTGTCGGAAGCCAGCGAGAAGTCCGCAGGCAACTGTCCGTTGGGGTAGCGGCTCTGGCCGCTGATGAAGTACCAGCCGCGGTTCTTTTCGACCGATTCGATCTCGCCCTTGATGCGCGCCCACTCCGCGCCGACGCCGGTCCGAAGCGACTGAAAGACGAACAACGTCAGGTCGCGGAAAAATCGGCGAAACGGAATCAACGTCATCAGGATGCGGTTGTCGTCCTTCAGCAGCGGCAATGCCTTGGCGGCGGCATCGGGTGGCGCCCAGGGAAGCTGCAGCAGCAGGTGCGTCGGACGATTGCCGCTCGCCAGGATCGATCGCAAAACCGGCAGGAACTGCGACTCCCCCGGCAACCCGAAGTTGTAGGAGCGCACGTCACCCGGAAAGGCCGCATCGAAGACGTCGGGCTTGAAGCTGCTGAGCGTCTTGCTGTTGCCCATCGCGATCACCCGGTACTTTTCGTGGCCCGGAAAAAGCGCTTGCCTGGAAAGCTTGTCGTACTTTTCTTCGAGCACCAGATCCGAGCCGGCCTGCACGTATCGGAGCTTCTGGTGCGCGAAGTTGAGTGCCACCCAAACCACTGCGAACAAACCGACGAAAAAGAGAACGCTTCGGACCAGCCGGCGCAACGACTGAGGACTGTCGGATGGCATTTTGAAGAAACGATGAAAGGGTTAACGAGTGTATCCAAAGGTAAACACCTGGCGCTGCCACCCTGATCGCATCGGGGTTTGTTTGCCACCGGCTTGCGTGAATTAACCCCGCTTTAACCCTGCTTGCTCGGCTCGACCGTATCAACAAGGGTCGATCGATCCGATCACTCACATTGGGAAGCCCGCTCATGAATCCGACCCCGCGTACGTCCACCGAACCCGTTACGGGCTCCATGAAGCTCGGAGCCATCGGCATGGCCATGCTCCTCGGCGCATTTGGTGTGCATCTGCAGGCGGACGCAGCGCTGGTGAGCAACACGGCCGTCACTGACTCACGGATCACGCAAGTCAAGGTCTACCCAGGCAGCGCGACGGTCGAACGCGTGGCGCGCGTCGTGGCTGGCAGTCGCACCATCACCTTCTCATGTCTGCCCGCTGCGCTCGACGTACAGAGCCTGCAGGTGTCGGCGGACGCGTCGGTGCGGCTGGGTGAAACCTCGGTGCTGACGGAACCGCGTGCGTTGTCGGCGCACTGCAGCGGCAACGCGCTCGACGCGCGAATCCGCGAGTTGGAAGACCAGAAGGCTTCGCTGCGGGCCGAGACCGATGCGCTCGGCCTCGTTACGGGCTACTTGAAAGGCCTCGCAGGCGGCGGAGAAAGCAGCAGCGGTGCGGAGGGCGCCAGGCGCGCCACCTCCGATGCCAGGAGTCTTGCATCCATTGCCGACGCAATGCGCCGAACTGGCCAGGACGCACTGCAGAAGCAACACCTCATCGAGCGGCGCCAAGCCGACATTGATCGCCAGTTGAGCCCGCTGGTCGCCGAGCGCACACGAACGCAGGGCGGAGAAGGTACCAACGTCGTGACGGTGACGGTCAGCCTGGCCGCGAGCGCCGACGCCGAGTTACGGCTCAGCTACCAGGTCGCTGGTCCGGGCTGGACCCCCACCTACCGCGCACTGCTCGACACCACCACGCGCAAGCTGCGCATCGAACGCCAGGCGCTCGTCGCGCAATCGACCGGGGAGGACTGGCGCGGCGTGAAGCTGGTGCTGTCGACAGGGCAGCCGCGACGCGAAACCACGGGCCGCCTGCCATCGCCCTGGCGCATCGGCATCGAGCCGCCGCCGCGCGCTGTGGCAAGCGAATCGGCGCACTTTGCGGCAGGGATGCCGGCGCCGGCCGCGCCAGCCATGATGGCGAAGCGGCAGATGCTGCAAGAGGTCGCGCCTTTGTTCGACGTGAGCGTGTTCGACGGTGCTTTCGCAACCGAATTCAACGTCGCGCAAACCATCGACGTGCCGACAAGTGGTCAGCGCGTCACCATGGCGTTGGGCCAGCATGAAGACATTGCCAAACTGGCGGCGCGCACCACTCCGCGGATCGATGCCAGCGCATTCCTCGTTGCCGACATGGCCCGGCCGGCCGGTGTATGGCCGGCAGGTTCGATGCGGCTGTATCGCGATGGCGCCTTCGTCGGAAATGGCCAATGGCCTACCGCCAGCGACGCGCGGCTCAGTCTCTCCTTCGGACGAGACGAGCTGGTGCGGGTGCAGCTCGAACCCGAGCGCGACAGCCACGGTACCGGCGGCTTCGTCGGCACCCGCGCCGAGCGCAGGGTGCAACGCGGTTACGTGGTGGAAAACCGCCACAAGACGCCGGTCCTGGTGCAGGTGTTGGACGCAGGGCCGGTGGCGGTCGATGAGCAAGTTCGGGTGGCTTCGACCTTTGCACCGCAACCCGCCGAACTCGCCTGGAACAAGCAGCCCGGGGTCGCGATGTGGACCGCCGAAATCGACGCCGGCAAGAGCCTGAGCATCGCGGCCGACTACACCATCAGCTACCCGAAAGAGGCGCGGTTGCAGGAGCGCTAGAAGCGGGCGTCGAACACGCCCACAACATCCTCAACTGACCCAACCGCGCTCGCGGCTTTCATCGCGCAGCATCTTGATCTGGTCGTGGTTACGCTGTGCACCATCGGCTTGCCGCTGCACGAGCGTCAGCACGTCGATGGGCAGGTTCTGCTTGAGCGCCTTCCGGTAGGCTGCGACCGCAGCGTCTTCGCCGCGCTCGGCTTCATCGAGCATCGACTCCTCGCTGTTGGCACCCACTGCGGCCTTCACATGCACCCAGCCGCGGTGCATCGCGCCACCGGTGGTACCGCCATCGGCCGGTGTGCCGCCATATTGCGAGATCATGGCCGCAAGTTCCGTCGCGGCAGTGCGGCACCGAGCGGCGCGGTCGCCGAACACCTGCTTCAACTGCGAAGACGTCTTGACATCGGTTGCGAGTGCGTTGAAGCCGTACTCGCCATCTCGCGAAGTTTCGAGCAGGTCGTTCAGCACATCGACCACGTCGTCGTTGGCGATCGAATCGCCATACCGCGTCGTGCTCGCATTCGATGCGCCGGTTGCGCCCGTTCCAGCCGCCAGGTCGGCCATTTCGCGATCGCCACCGAAGTAGGTGCGATCCGCACGATGCCAGGCAGCGCGCGTGGCTTCACGGGCCTGCGGCCAGTCGAGGGTCGATGTGCCGCGACGGCTCGTCCAGTCGGCACCGAGGCCCGGCTCCGCGTCGTCGAATGCGGTATCGCGCGTCGCGCGGCTCGACCAGCCGAGTTCGTAGGCGGGACGGTAGTCGTCGTAACCGAAGCCGGCCTGGTAGTACGGCTCTTTCTCGTAGTTGTCGCGCCAGTGCGCGTCCTCGGCAGTCGGGTTCACGTTCTCGGCAACCGCCTTGCCGCCCAGGCCCCCTGCTATCGCGCCGGCGGCGAGCCCGATGGCCGCACCGATCGGGCCGCCGATCGCGCCGACCGCGGCACCGGCGATGGCGCCACCGGTTGCACCGACGCCGGTGCCCACGGGATGTGCGCCGGGTGCGCCGGTCAGGGGGTCGCGGTTGTTGTGCAGATCGACGGTGCGCGTCGTCGGGTTGCTCGACGTATCCGGGTTGCTCGAGAGAAAGTCTGCTGCCATGGTGTGCTCCTTGTTGATGCGATTGGAAGCACCATCGTGTCTGCACGCCACGAGCCCTCTGTCATCCCGACCTGACGCCCGCTGTAGTCACGACCGACCCGATCGGGTCAGTTCGAATCGGCCGTTGCGTCGGCATCCGGCGCGCGCCCTGCGCTGCCGCGTTTGTTGCCGCGCGCTTCTTTTTTCATTTGACGCTCGGCATCGAGTTGCTGACCAGCGGCGAGCCACTGCGCGAACTCCTCCGGCGTTTCCAGCGTGATGCGGCCAAAGTTGCCGGCACGGAATTCATGCATCACGATCTCCGATGCCTTCTGCAGGTTGACCCGCCCCTTGCCGAGGATGGCACCGCGTTTTCGCGCGATGGCTTCGAGCAGGTCTTCGTCTTTCATGGCCGCGATCTCGGGGGCTGTCATGTCGAGCTTGAAGCGCGTCGCCACCGCGGCCGGATAGTGCGTTTTGAGGTAGGCCAGCAGTTCGAGCGCGACCTCTTCATCGTCGAAGGCATTGCGACCGATGGCACCGCTGGCAGCCAGGTTGTAGCCGCTCTTGGCGACGATGATGCGCGGCCACAGCATGCCCGGCGTGTCGTAGAGATAGAAGTCGTCGGCCAGCGTGATGCGCTGCTCGAGCTTGGTGATGCCGGCCTCGTCGCCCGTCTTGGCTTTCTTGCTGCCGGTGAGCGTGTTGATGAGCGTCGACTTGCCGACGTTGGGGATGCCGCAGATCAGCACGCGCATCGGCTTGGCCAGGCCGCCGCGATTGGGTGCCAGTTCATGGCACGCCTTGACCAGTTGCTGCGCCGGCGTGCTCAGGCTCGCATCGAGGCCGATGGCACGCGTGGCGGGCTGTGCGTTGAAATGTGCGAGCCACTCCGTGGTGCGTACCGGGTCGGCCAGATCCTGCTTGTTGAGCACCTTGAGCGTGGGCCGCGACGAGGTGAGCTGCGACAGCATCGGATTGGCGCTGGAGGCAGGCAGGCGCGCATCGAGCAATTCGATGACGACATCGGTGTCCTTGACGCGTTCGGCAATCGCCTTTTGCGTCAAGTGCATATGGCCGGGGAACCACTGAATGGCCATGGGAACTGAATTCTTTCTCGGTGCGCGATGCGCCCGTCGCGTGGATCGGAAGTGACGAATTGTGATGTGCCCCGAGGCCTACAGCCGGCCTCTGGATTTTGGGAGCACAGTGGGGCTTCGCCTATCCATGTTCAATCAGAGAGACACAGCATGCAAATTCAAGTCAATACAAGCAATGGCATCGACAACAAGGAAACCCTGGAACGCTGGGCCGACACCGAGATCAGGCAGCATCTCAGCCGCTTTGCGGAAGACGTGACCCGCATCGAGATTCATTTGAGCGACGAGAACCATGGCAAGGCCGGTGCTGAAGACAAATGCTGCGTGATGGAAGCCCGCCTGGCCCACCACAAGCCATTGGCCGTGACTCACCATGGCAACACCATGGACGAAGCGTTCCGTGGCGCCGTCGGCAAGCTCAAGCGCTTGCTCGACAGCACGCTGGGTCGTCTCAACAGCCACCGCGATCACGACTCCATCCGCAAGGACGACAGCCTGATCCCGGAGATTCCGGAGTAACCGGAGCAATCGGGCGATCGGCGCAATCGGCCTGCAGACAGGCGTGCCGCTCGCGCGCTTCTAGCGCGCCGCAGCAGCCAGCGCCTTGCCGACTTCGTTGCTGCCCTGCGCGGAACCACTTTGCGGCACGATCTCGCCGACGCGCTCCGTGACATCGGCAAGCCGCGCAGCGAGCCGCTCCGGCGCATCGCCACCGATGCCGATGAAGGCGCCGCCCGTGAGCGTGACGTGGGCAGCTTCGAAGGTGCCGGCACCGGCGCAAAGGATGGTGCGTGTCGGCGCATCCTGTGCCGCGAGTACCAGCATCGCCGGCACCACGGCCTCCGGCTTGAGGGCTTCAAGCACCTCTTTCGACATCAGGCCTTCGGTCATGCGCGTGGCCGCCGTCGGCGCCAGGCAGTTCACGCGGATGTCGTTCTTCGCGCCTTCGATACTCAGCGTTTGCATGAGGCCGACCAAAGCCATCTTCGCAGCGCCATAGTTGCTCTGGCCGAAGTTGCCGTACAGGCCCGACGACGAGGTCGTCATCACGATACGGCCGTACTTCTGCGCATTCATGATGGCCCAGACCGCCTTGCTGCAATGCACTGCGCCCATCAGGTGCACGTCGACCACCAGCTTGAAGTCGGCGAGCTCCATCTTGCTGAAGCTCTTGTCGCGCAGGATGCCCGCGTTGTTGACCAGAATGTCGACGCGGCCCCAGGCGGCCATCGCCTGTTGCACCATGGCCTCGACCGCATCGAAGTCGGTGACCGATGCGCCGTTGGCGATGGCCTCTCCACCCGCCGCCTTGATTTCGTCGACGACCTGCTGTGCAGCACTGGTCGACCCGCCAGCGCCATCCAGCGCGCCCCCCAGATCGTTGACGAGCACTTTGGCACCGCGCTGCGCGAGCGCAAGGGCATGTTGACGGCCGAGACCGCCGCCTGCGCCCGTCACGATGGCCACACGGCCGCTGAAGTCGATCTTGGAGAGATCGCCGGGATTGTCTGTGGTGTTGCTCATGCGTAGATTCCGTTATCGATAAACGGAAGCGGTTTTACCGCAAGAGCATGGGCTGAACGGCGCACCGTCGTGACAGGGCCGATCCGCAGAGGTGCGGCAGCGGTAACGGCAGCCGTACCGGCAGAAGTAGCGTCAGCGGCGTGTAGCGCCGAGCTGCTCGCAATACTCGACCAGCTCATCGATCTCCGCGGACTTGTCGAAAAAGGCGTCGGCCCCTAGCGCCTTGGCCCGTGCGCGCATGGCCGGCGTCGCGTAGTTGGTCAACACCACGACCTTCTGATTTGCCGACCTGTCGCGGCAGGCGACGACGACTTCGAGGCCATTCCCCTGCTCCAGAAACAGGTCGACGATGGCGACATCCCATTGGTCGCGATGCGACCTGAGCCACGCCACCGCTTCATCCTGGGTGCTGGCGTGGGCGACGACTTCAGCATGGGCGATATCTTCGAGAAATCCAACGAGGTTGTCCCGGATCACCGGGCTGTCTTCGACCAGGTAGGTCTTGAAAGTCATGGGATCGAGGCGCGACGTCTGTGGGTGGAAAGATGGCTGGAGCACGACGTGATCATGGCCTTCTTTGGCACCAGGAAGGTGAGCCATGCTGGCCAATGCGAGTAGGTCTCGGCCTACCATGCACTGTCATGGGCTGTGCAGTTGTACCTGCAGGCCGGATCTAGGCAGTCATGGCCGTACGACCCCGCAGGCCGAGACGTGCCGGTGAAACGTACTGCTCTCGGTAGATTTCGAAAGGCAGCGTATCGGCGGCTTCGATACGCTTTTGCTCCTCGATCGAGGTCTGCGTCATGCGCTCGAAGGTAGCGTGCTGCTCGGCCGTCCACGGCAAGCCGAGCAAGTTAATGCGCGTCGCCTCGGACCGTGCACGGATGAAGCCGGTGAAAGAGTCGGCATGCGACGTATGCATGGCGGCAAGTACGCGCGCCGACGGCAGACTGTCGGGGTTTTCCAAGGCAGCGACAGCCGCATGCACGGCATCGCTGTGCAAGGTGTCGCCGTGCACCGCATCGAGTGCGGCTGCGATCGGCAGGCAGTCCGCTACCAACTCTGCACCCCACTCCACCAACGGCAGCTCACGGCCACTGCGCTGCAGGGTCAGGCCCGGTTCACGACCGCGCGCTGCGGTGAGGTGCTGGTTGTGGGCCAGTTCGGCAATCTCTTGTGGCGTGTCGTCGGGGCTGTCGCTCAGAAGGCAATGCAGCAGGAAGACGTCGATGAAGCGCATGGTCTGCGCGTTGATGCCGACCGGCTCGAAAGGGTCGAGGTCCATCAGCCGCACCTCGACGTACTCGACGCCGCGCTCGCGCAGCGCATGCAGCGGGCGCTCGCCGGGGTAGATCACGCGCTTGGGCCGGATGGTGCCGTAGAACTCGTTCTCGATTTGCAGCAGGCTGGTGGCGAGCTGGTTGTAATCGCCGCCCAGGTTCTGGATACCAATGGCCTGGTAGGCCGGCCACGGGCGCGTTAGCGCGTCCTGCAGCGAGGCGCCGTAGCCGTCGAGGCTGTTGTAGCTCACCGCCAGCGAGGCCTGCGCGTCGCTTTGATAGCCGAGCCGGCCCATGCGCAACGACGTGCCGTGCGGCATGTGCACGCTGCCCTCGCCCAGCGGCTGCAGCTCGTGCGGCCGGCCGGCGACGAAGCTGCTGCACAGCGCCGGGGATGCGCCGAACAGGTACAGCAGCAGGAACGCATGGCGTCGAAAATTTCGGATCAGTGCGAAATACTGGTCGCTGCTCACACCCGGCAATGACCAGTTGTAGTGAATTCCCGAAATCGTCTGCATGCGCCGGCCGTAACGGTGGCTCAAGCCCATCCGATACACACTCTTGGCACGACCGACGTTCGACGAGCCGTAGCGCCCGATCGGGATGGTCTCGTCGGTCGGCAGGCCGCACGGCATGCTCGAGACCCACAAGCGCTCGTCGCCCACGGCATCCAGCACGCGGTAGGTGAACTGGTGAACGTGCGTCAGCTCGTCGAGCGCCGCATCCACGTCGCCGTGCACGCCGGTGATGAGCTCGACCTGCGATTCGCTGAAGTCGGTGGTGATATGGGGGTGCGTGAGCGCGGAACCCAAGGCAGCGGGGTGTGGCGTCAATGCCAGCGCGCCGTCGGCCGCAGAACGCAAGCTTTCTTTCTCGATGCCGCGGCGCATGCCTTTCAGGCGACCCGGCGAAAGCGAAGCCAGACGCTTCTGCAATGTGCTGCTCATATAGTTATGCCCCTCGTTTATTGGGGCTGGAAGGTAGCACGGCGGCGGCGTTGCTGCTCGACCGGGGCCATGGCGTTTCAGGCGGGCCCGACGGCGGAATGTCCGATGACCAGGCTCATGGGGCGTCTCCTGTGTTTTCTTCGTCCTGAAGCACACGCAGCAAGAAGGCATTGATGTCGGCAATTTCTTCCATGCAGACCGAATGCTCCATGGGATAACTGTGCCACTCGACCTCGTAGCCCAGAGCTGTCAGCGCGTTCCGGGCCTCGATGGCGCGCGCCATCGGCACCACGCCATCGCGCGTGCCATGACCCATGAAAACCGGCGTGCTGTGGTTGGCGGCATGCCGCTCTGCCGCGGTGGTCGACGCGATCGGCAGATAACCCGACAGGCCGACGATTCCAGCCAGTCGCTCCGCGTGGCGCAACCCCGTCAACAGCGCCATGGCGCAACCCTGCGAGAAGCCCGCGACCACGATGCGATCGGCCGGAATGCCGCGCGCTTTCTCGTTGGCGATCAGCGCTTCGATGGCGCCACGCGAGCGCCTCAAGCCGGCCTCGTCTTCGCGCGAGGCGAGATCGGCCGCCACGATGTCGTACCAGGCGGGCATGGCATAGCCGCCGTTGATGGTCACAGGAATGACCGGCGCATTGGGGAAGACGAAGCGCACCGGTCCCACGGCCGACAGGTCGAGCTCGTTGACGATCGACACGAAGTCGTTGCCGTCGGCGCCGAGCCCGTGCATGAGGATGATGCTGGCGACCGGATCGGGCGCGGTTTCGATTTCGACCGGGGGGCGGGTGGATGCGGATGACATGGCGCGACGATATCGCATTCGGCCCGGCATGGACGGCGGGTTCGCTGACGACGCTTGCTGCCGATCACGGGGATGATGGAGACTCAAAAGGACACCCCGTGAGCCATTCCCACATCGCAGCTGCACCCGACGATTCGCTGCTCGTCAAAGTCAAGTTCGCCGGCGTCGTGCTGGTCTGCAGCGATTGCGAAGAACGCAGCAACGGGCCGTCGAAGTTCAAGTCCAAATCCGCACGGAAGGAAATGAAGCGCGGCTTGGTGCAGGCGCCCGTGCGGCTGCGCATCGTCGAATCGACATGCCTTGGCCTGTGCCCGAAGAAAGCCATTGCCGCCACGGCAGTGACGCCGGGCCACAAGTTGCTGGCGGCCGAGTTGTGCGACGAAGAAGACGCCGAAGCCTTCGCGGCCACCATCGCGTCACACTTCCGGGAATGACCCGGCCCCTGCTCCCGCCGCCACTTCCCGTTCTTTATTCGTTTCGCCGCTGCCCGTATGCAATGCGGGCCCGTCTCGCACTGCTGGCAAGCGGTGAACGTTGCGAGTTGCGCGAGGTGCTGCTGCGAGACAAGCCGGCCTCCATGTTGGCCAAGTCTCCCAAGGGCACCGTGCCCGTGCTGGTACTCGACGACGGAACGGTCATCGACCAGAGCCTGGACATCATGCTGTGGGCGCTGCAGCGCAGCGATCCAGCCAATTGGCTGCAGCCTTCGTGCGGCACGCTCGACGAATCCCTCGGACTGATCGCCGAATGCGACGGCGATTTCAAGTCGCAGCTCGATCGCTACAAGTACCCGGGCCGCTACGACACCGCGGACGATATGGTCGAAGGCCCCGCCGACGGGTCAGCGCACCGTGACCGCGCCGTGCCGTTCCTTCAGCGCCTGGAAGATCGCCTCGTCCGATCGCATCATCTGGCAGGCGACAGCGCGAGCTTGCCGGACGCAGCGCTCATGCCGTTCGTACGGCAGTTCGCCGCGGTCGACCCGCCGTGGTTCGCCTCCAAGCCATGGCCGCACCTTCATGCGTGGCTCGACGAATGGACCGGCTCGGCACTTTTCTTGCACGCCATGCACCGCTACCCGCGCTGGACAGAAGGTGCAAGCGGCGCAGACTTTCCGCCGCGCCAGGCGCAAGCGACAAACTAACGAAACAACGAGGAACCACATGCAACGCACCGCTGCAACACGCCATTTTTCCGGGACCTACGTCGAGGCCCGCCGCAAATTTCTGGACGCCGCGTCACACGCCGGCGCCAGCATCGAATCGTTCGTCATGGACCACGTGCGCGGCGCGCTCGGCGAGGAGCTCGCCACCGACGTGGCGCGCATCGGCGCGGCCGACGCGGCCAAGCTGCTGATCGTCACCTCGGGCACGCACGGCCCAGAAGGCTTCTGCGGCTCGGGCGCACAGATCGCGACCCTGAACGACGCCAACCTGCTCGAACGATTGCAAAAGGCGAACGTCGCCTTGCTGTTGATTCATGCGGTCAACCCGCACGGCTTTTCTCACTTGCACCGCACCAACGAAGACAACATCGACCTGAACCGCAACTTCGTCGACTTCGATGCGCCGCTGCCGGTGAACGCGGGCTACGCCGATGTCGAGCCTTTCGTGCTGCCACCGAGCTGGCCGCCGAGCGCCGCGGACGATGCGGCCATGGCGGCGTACATCGAGGCGCACGGCATGCGCGCCTATCGCGCTGCCGTCACCGTCGGCCAGTACACGACGCCGGACGGCCTGTTCTACGGCGGCACCGCGCCGTCGTGGAGCAACCGCACCATGCGGGCGATCCTGCGCAAGCATGGCGCTGGCGCGACGCACATCGGCTGGATCGATGTCCACACCGGGCTCGGCCCGTATGGTCACGGCGAGAAAATCTATCCCGGTCGGAACAACCCCGCCGAGCTGGCGCAGGCACGTGCGTGGTGGGGCGCCGATGTGTTCGCGCTGTTCGATGGCGACTCCGCTTCGGCCAATACATCGGGGCCCGTGGTATCGAGCGTGTACGACGAATGCCCGCAAGCCAGCGTCGCGCTGATGGGCCTGGAGTTCGGCACGCTGCCGGATCAGGAGGTGCTGGTGGGGTTGCGCGCAGACACCTGGCTTCGCCGTCACCCCGAGGCGTCGGCTGCATTGCAAGCGACGATCAAGCAACAAATGCGCGACGCGTTCTATTGCGACAACGACGAGTGGAAAGGCATGGTGCTGGGGCAGACGCGCATGGTGCTGCTGCAAACATTGCAGGGGTTGTCCAAGGCCTGAACGGGCTTCGAAATGAGGGGAAACCCGCAAGGCCGCGCGGGTAATATCCGACCCCTCTATCCCTCGGCGGCCACATGCAATCTCCACTCAAAGTCGGTGTCATCGGTACCGGTGCCATGGGTTTGGCGATGGCGACCAATTTGCATGGCAAAGGCTATGCGGTGCGCGCGCGAGACATCGCCGCTTCGGCCATCGAGGCGGCGGCGGCCGCCGGCATCGGCGCCTGCGAATCACCGCGCGAACTCGCTGGCTGGGCCGACCTGCTGATCGTGGTCGTCGTGAACGCGACGCAGATCGACGAGGTGCTCTTCGGCGCCGATGGCGTGGTGAAGGGCAAGCACGGCGACCTGCGCGAAGCACCGATCGTGATGCTCTGCTCGACCATCTCGCCGATCGACAGCGCACGCTTCGGAGAGCGGCTGACTGCCGTCGGCATCGCGATGCTCGATGCGCCGATCTCGGGAGGCCCGGTGCGCGCGGCCAATGGCACGATGACCCTCATGCTGGCCGGTGACAAGCGCATCGCCGAACGCTTCGACCGCGTGCTGAACGACCTCGCGTCCAAGGTCTTCTTCATCAGCGAAACGATCGGTGATGCGGCGAAGACCAAGCTGGTCAACAACATGCTCGCCGGCATCAACCTCACTGCCGGCGCCGAGGCATTGGCGCTGGGGCATCGGCTCGGACTCGACAGCGCGCAGTTGTTCGACGTCATCTCTGCATCGAGCGGGGCCTCCTGGATCTTCGAAGATCGGATGGCGCGCGCCTTGCGCGACGACTACGCGCCGCGCGCGCAGGCGCACATTCTGACCAAAGACGTCGGCCTGGCGGTCGACATGGCGAACGGCGCCGGCATCGATACGCCGCTTGGCGACGCTGCACTGCGCATCTTCGAGGCGACGATCGCGGCAGGCCTTGCCGACGAAGACGACGCGGCGGTCATCAAGACGATGGACCCGGCGTTCAACAAGAAAAAGGTGAGGGACATCGCATGACCGGCGGTGCCACGCCTGCCGTCGAAGCGCGCTTTGTCGCGGTCGTCACCGGGGCTGCCAGCGGCATCGGCGCCGCGACGATGGCGTTGCTGGTCGGGCGCGGCTGGCGCGTCGCAGGCATCGACATCGACCGTGCGACGTTGAAGTCGACCGTCGACCGGATCAACGCCGAAGCATCGCCCCACACCGATAGCGCACCTGTCGCGAGCGCCTTCGTCGCCGACGTTGCAGACGAGGCGGCCGTCGTCTCCGCATTCAAGGCGATCGAGTCCGCCTTCGGCACGATCGACGCGCTGGTCACCAGCGCCGGCATGGCCGACACGACGCCGTTCATGGACCTCACGGTCGACATCTTTCGCCGCGCCCACGATGTCAATGTCATCGGCACCTGGCTGTGCATGCGCGAAGCCGCACTGCGCATGAAGCCGGGCGGGCGAATCTGCACGGTGGCCAGCGTGGCCGGCATCCGCGGCGGCGGCCTGTCGGGCACGGCCGCTTACGCCGCTTCCAAAGGCGCTGTGCTCGCGCTGACCAAGAACGCCGCGCGGGCTCTGGGCGAGCGCGGCATCAGCGTCAACACGGTGGCGCCCGGCGCGACCGAGACGCCGATGCTCGCGGCGCCCCTCGCCATCCCCGGCAACCGCCAGCGCCTCGAATCGATGAGCGTTCAGCAGCGCATCGCGAGCCCCGATCAGATCGCCAACGCCATCGCGTTCCTGATCTCGCCCGAATCGTCGATCGTCACCGGCGCCACGTTGGTGGCCGACGGAGGCTTGCTGATGTATTGAGTGTCGAGTCCGCTTCGAAGTGCATCGTTTATCCGTAGATCCATCAACAAAACCAGGAGACAAAACCATGACCATTTCACGCCGCAAGTTCGTTCAAGGGGCTGCCGCCGCCAGCGGCATTTCGCTCGCTGCGACCCATCACATCGCGAGCGCGCAAACCGCTGAATTCCAGATGAAATGGGCGAGCAACATTCCGGTCACGCACCCGACCAACGTGCGCGTGAAAGAGGCGCTCGACCTGATCCGCAAGGACACCAACGGCAAGGTCGACATCCAGCTGTTCCCCAACAACCAGCTGGGCGGCGACACCGACATGCTGTCGCAGGTGCGCTCGGGTGCCATCGACTTCTTCCCGCTGTCCGGCCTGATCCTGCAGACGCTGGTGCCGGTTGCCGGCATCAATGGCGTGGCCTTCGCTTTCAAGGACTACGCCACCGTGTGGGCCGCGATGGACGGCGACCTGGGCGCGCATGTGCGTGCGGCCATCAACAAGGCCAACCTGTATGTCTTCGACAAACCGCTGGACAACGGCTATCGGGACATCACCAGCTCGACCCGCCCGATCGCGGTGCCCGAAGACCTGAAGGGCTTCAAGATCCGCGTGCCGGTGAGCCCGTTGTGGACCTCGCTGTTCAAGGCTTTCGGCGCATCGCCGACCAGCATCAACTTCGCCGAGGTGTACTCCGCGCTGCAGACCAAGGTGGTCGAAGGGCAGGAGAATCCGCTCGCCATCATCGAGATCGCCAAGCTGTACGAAGTGCAAAAGTATTGCTCGATGACCAACCACATGTGGGACGGCCAATGGGTGCTGTCGAACACCAAGAAGTGGGCCGCGTTGCCGCCGGACATCCAGGCCATCATCACCAGGCACATCACCGAAAAAGTGGTGGCACAGCGCGACGATCTGCGACGCCTCAACAACAACGTCGAGGTCACGCTGAAGGCCAAGGGCATGACCTTCAACACGCCCGACGTGGAACCGTTCCGCGCGACGCTGAGCAAGGCCGGCTTCTACAAGGAGTGGAAGGGCAAGTTCGGCGACGAGGCCTGGGGCAAGCTCGAAAAATACGCCGGCAAGCTGGCCTGAAATCGCTCCATGCACCTTGAAGACGAGGCAGGCGCCGCTCCGGTCGCGCTGCGCCCTTCTCACTCGCTTTTCTCGAGGCTGGACCGAGGGCTTGCGCTGCTGACGGAGATCCCGGCGGCAGCGCTGGTCGTGCTCGAAGTCGTCATCCTGCTGGCGGGCGTGATCTCGCGCTACGTGTTCAACCAGCCGCTGACCTGGTCGGACGAACTGGCGTCGATCCTGTTCCTGTGGCTGGCGATGCTGGGCGCGGTGATCGCGCTGCGGCGCGGCGAGCACATGCGGCTCAGCACCTTCGTCGGCCGCATGTCGCCGACAGTGCGGCCGTGGGTCGAGTCGCTGGCGCTGATGCTGGTCATCGTCTTCCTGGTCATGTTCCTGCCGGCTGCGCTCGAGCACATGGAAGAGCAATGGCCGGTGGTGACACCAGCGCTCGAGATCCCCGACGGCATGCGCGTTGCAGCCATCGCCTGCAGGGCGGTGCTGATGCTGCTGATCGCGGTCATCAAGCTGATCGAGAAATGCAGCTGGAAGCAGGTCGCGCTGGTCGTCGGCGCCACGCTTGTGGTCGCGCTGGCGCTGTGGTTCGCCAAGCCGTTGATCAGGCAGCTGGGAAACCTCAACCTCGTCATCTTCTTCGTCATCGGGGTCGGCGCGGCCGTCGTCATGGGCACACCGATCGCGTTCGCATTCGGCGCAGGCACGGTGAGCTACCTGGCGTTGGCCACCAACACGCCGATGTCGATCGTCGCGGGGCGCATCGACGAAGGCATGTCGTCGCTCATCCTGCTGTCGGTTCCGCTCTTCGTCTTTCTCGGCGCGCTCATCGAGATGACCGGACTGGCGCGCGCCATGATCGAATTCTTGTCGTCGCTGCTCGGGCATGTGCGCGGCGGACTGCAGTACGTGCTGCTCGGTGCGATGTACCTGGTGTCGGGCATCTCGGGCTCCAAGGCGGCCGACATGGCGGCGGTCGCGCCGGCCCTGTTCCCCGAAATGAAGAAGCGCGGCGGCAAGGACGGCGACTTGATCGCGCTGCTCTCTGCGTCTGGCGCGATGTCGGAAACCATTCCGCCGAGCCTGGTGCTCATCACCATCGGCTCGGTCACGGGCGTGTCGATCGCGGCATTGTTCACCGGCGGGCTGCTGCCTGCGCTGGTCGGCATGTTGGCGCTCTGTGTGGTGGTCGCCTGGCAGACGCGGCGCGAGGACATGAGCGGCGTGCACCGCGCCAGTGGTCGGCAGATCGGCCGTGCGCTGTTGATCGCGCTGCCGGCGCTTGCCTTGCCGTTCGTCATCCGCACGGTGGTGGTCGAAGGCGTCGCCACCGCCACCGAAGTGTCGACCGTCGGCGTCGTCTACACGCTGCTGGCCGGCCTTTTCGTCTACCGCCAGTTCGACTGGCGCCGGGTCTATCCGATGCTCGTCGAGACGGCGTCTCTGTCGGGCGCCATCCTGCTCATCATCGGCTGCGCGACCGCGATGGCCTGGGCGCTGACGCAATCGGGCTTCTCGCACCAGCTGGTCGAAGCCATGCAGCGCATGCCGGGCGGCAAGGCCGGATTCATGGCGGCGTCGGTCGTGGCCTTCGTCATTCTGGGCAGCGTGCTGGAAGGCATTCCGGCCATCGTGCTGTTCGGTCCGCTGCTGTTTCCGGCGGCACGTGCGCTCGGCGTCAACGAAGTGCACTACGCGATGGTCGTGGTGTTCGCGATGGGCCTCGGCCTCTTCGCGCCGCCGTTCGGCGTCGGCTTCTATGCGGCGTGCGCCATCGGCCGCGTGGCACCCGACAAGGCTTTCAACCGCGTCTGGCCGCACCTTGCGGCACTGCTGGTGGCGTTGATCGTCATCGCTGCGGTGCCGTGGATTTCGATCGGCTTTCTCTGACCGTCAACCGCCGGACGCGAGTTCCCGGCAGCGCTTCAGGTTGCTGTCGAAGCGCGGCGCGAGCCGCGGCTCGCAGACGTCGCCGTTCGGGATGATCCGGCACAGCCCGACCACCAGAAAATCGGAGACGGCTTCGGTGCAGGTCGTGTAGCGGGTGAGCGCCGGGTTGTCGGTCGACTTGAAGCCCCACTGCTGAGAAAAATCGAGCATGCGGCCCATCGCGTCTTCGAAGTAGTCGCGGTCGCGCTCGGTCACGGCACTTTCCATCTTGGGCAACTCTTCGTTGAGAAAGCCGATGGCCGCGCGAGGAAATTCGGCTGCGGCCGCGGAACTTGACGGAGGCGAGGGCTGAGCCCAGGCGAGCGGCGCAGCCGAAGCGGCGACCCAGAGCATCGAGGCAGCAAGCCGACGCGAGAGTGCAAGGCGGACGGGCGTTGATTTGATTCGCATGACCGCGGATTTTGCTACGAGCCCTCGGTACCATGCGCAACCGGCACCCGACGCCGGACCCACACATAACAACGGAGACACGACATGACCTTTCTCAAGACGTTCGCCACACTCGCCACACTCGCGACGCTGGCCGGCTGCACCGGCATGGGCACGAATGCGCCGCAGCGGCAACTCATGATCGTCGCCAACGACGAAAAACAGTCATGGAACGATGCCGGCGCCGCAATCCTCGCCGCGCCCGGCCGCGACACCGTGCAGGTGCTCGACATCGGCTCCGACCCGCTGGCACCCAGGTCGCTGGTGACGCTTCAGCTCGACAACACCGTGGTCGGGCCGCCGACCAACCTGGCGATCAACCCGACCGAAACCCTTGCGCTGGTCGCCAACTCGATCAACGTGGTGGAAGAGAACGGCGTCAAGAAACAGGTGCCCGACAACCGCCTCTTCGTCATCGACCTGACCACCAATCCGCCCAAGCTCATCGACACGCTCGCCATCGGCAAGCAGCCGTCGGGCCTGACGATCAACCGCGCCGGCACGCTCGCGCTGGTCGCCAACCGCGCCGACAACTCGGTGAGCGTGCTGCGCATCGCGGGCAAGCAGGTGACGCTGATCGACACGGTGGCGATGGGCGACTCGGTCGCGCAGGTGCGCTTCACACCCGATGGGCGGCGTGCACTGGCTGCCAAGTTTCCGAGCCACAAGATCGCGCTGCTCGAAGTCGCCGGCGAGAAGGTCACCTACAACAAGGTCGACATGGCGGTAGGCCTGTGGCCTTACAACGTCGACGTGACGCCGGACGGCAAGATCGCACTCACTGCGGACAACGGCAACTCCGGCGCGTCCGACGGGCAGGTCGATACGGTGAGCGTGATCGATATGGAAGCCGTACCCCCCCGCGTGATCGACAAGGTGGTGGTCGGCGACGGGCCGGAAGGACTCGCCATCAGCCCGACCGGCCGGCATGCCGTGGCGGTGATTTTGCGCGGCAGCAACGCTGCGAAGAACGCCTACTTCTACAACCGCAACGGCTCGGTCGTGCTGCTCAAGATCGACGGCAAGAAGGTGACACGCGGCAACGAAGTCGAAGTGCGCGGCCTGCCTGAAGCCGCCGTGTGGAGTGCCGACGGCAAGTACCTCTACGTCGGCAACTTCATCGATCAGGACATCAGCATCCTGCGCATGGACGGCGACACGCTGGTACCGACGGGCAAGTCGTTCGCGCTGCCGGGCCATCCGGCCGCGATGCGCAGCAAGACCAACTGATGGCGCGACGAAAAACTCCCGAGCGCGCGCCGCGCATGGTCGAGCGCGGCATTCTGTGCGTGCTGATCGGCGCCGCGGTGCTGCTGGCGCCGCGCTTTTTGCCGCCGTCGAATCTGATGAACACGGTGGCCGGCGCGTCGGTGGTCGGCTGGTTCGCGGTTGTGCTGGGCGCGACACTCATCGTGGTTGACCTGATATCGCGGAGTCGACAACGCAAGTAAGCTGGCGTTCTCCAAAAACCAATCCAACAGGAGACATCTGATGGAAAAAACGCTCCCCAATTCGGCGCGGCCGTCCCAGCCGGCGCGACCGGCGGGACTCGCATCGGCCAGCGAAGAATCGACCTACCGCAAGGTCACGATCCGACTCGTCCCGTTCCTTTTCCTCTGCTATGTGGCGGCGTACCTCGACCGGGTGAATGTCGGCTTCGCCAAGCTCGGCATGCTGACCGATCTGCAGTTCAGCGAGACGGTCTACGGCCTGGGCGCCGGCATCTTCTTCATCGGCTATTTCATCTTCGAGATCCCGAGCAACCTCATCCTGCACCGCGTCGGCGCCCGCATGTGGATCGCCCGCATCATGATTTCATGGGGCGTCATCTCCGCCGCGATGATGTTCGTGCAAACGCCAACGCAGTTCTACATCGCGCGCTTTCTGCTGGGCGTGTCCGAAGCCGGCTTCTTCCCCGGCATCATCCTGTATCTCACCTACTGGTACCCGGCAGCGCGTCGCGGCCAGATCATCTCGATGTTCATGACGGCGGTGGCCGTTGCCGGCGTCATCGGCAGCCCGATCTCCGGTTGGATCCTGCAGAGCATGGGCGGCGTGAGCGGCTATGCGGCCTGGCAATGGCTCTTCTTGCTCGAAGGCATTCCGTCGGTGCTGATCGGCATCTGGGTCATCTTCTATCTGGACGACTCGATCGACAAGAGCAAGTGGCTCGATGCTGGCGAGAAGGCGATGCTGGCGCGCAACGTCGCGGCCGACAACGTCGGCAAGGTGGCCACGTCGGCCGCCGAAGGGTTGAAGAACCCGAAGATCTGGCTCATGGCGCTGATCTACTTTTCGTTCGTGATGGGTCTCTACGGCGTCAGTTTCTGGCTGCCCAGCATCATCAAGGCGATGGGGGTGAAGAGCGCGCTCGACGTCGGCTTGCTGACCGCGATTCCGTGGATCGTCGGCGCCGTCTGCATGGTGCTGGTGGGCCGTCGCTCCGACCGTACCGGCGAGCGCCGCTGGCACATCATCGTGCCGGCGTTCCTCGGCTGCATCGGCTTCATCCTGAGCGTGCAACTGGCGTCCAACACCATTCTGGCGATGGCGTCGCTGACGCTGGCGACCGCCGGCATCCTGGCAACGCTGCCCTTGTTCTGGAGCCTGCCCACCGCCCTGCTCGGCGGCACGGCAGCGGCTGCCGGCATCGCACTCATCAACTCGTTCGGCAATCTTGCGGGCTTCGTCAGCCCCTACATGATCGGCTGGATCAAGGACGTCACCAAGAGCACCGACAACGGCATGTACATGCTGGCCGGCGCGATGCTGCTCGGCGGCCTGCTGGTGTGGTTCGGTGTGGCGTCGCGGGAAGTCGACAGAACATAGCCGGCAGAAACAACGACGCGAATGGCTCCGGCCTCCGGAGCAGCTCCGGCTGTCAGCCCTAGCGTCGAACCCGCTTGAAGAGTTCGACGCCCGCCAGCACGATGGCGCCTGCCACGAGGCCGATGCCGGCGTTCACCAGCATCGAGCCGAGCGATCCGAACACCCCGTGGGTTGCGGCCCAGGCCTCGACAGCATGGCCGAGCGCCGGCACGCCGTGCACCAGAATGCCGCCGCCAACCAGAAACATCGCGACCGTTCCGGCCACCGACAAGGCCTTCATCAGCCACGGTGCCGCGACCAGGATGCCGCGCCCCAACGCCTGCGCGCCGGCGCCCGGCCGCTGACTCAGATAGAGCCCGGCGTCGTCCAGCTTGACGATGCCGGCGACCAGGCCGTACACGCCGATCGTCATGATCAGCGCGATGCCCACGAGCACGGTCAGCTGCGTGACGAAGGGCTGGCCCTGCACCGTACCGAGCGTGATCGCGATGATCTCTGCCGACAGGATGAAGTCGGTGCGAACCGCGCCCTTGATCTTGTCTTTTTCGACCGCCACGACATCGACGGCCGGGTCGGCGACCACCTTTTCATGCCGCGATGTGCCGGCGGCGTGTTCTTCCTTGTGCAGGAATTTGTGGGCCAGTTTTTCGCACCCTTCGAAGCAGAGGAATGCACCCCCGACCATCAACAGCGGCGTGACCAGCCAGGGCAACCAGGTGCCGATGGCCAACGCCGCCGGCACCAGGATCGCCTTGTTGATGAACGAGCCTTTGCACACGGCCCACACCACAGGCAGCTCGCGATCGGCCTTGACGCCGGACACCTGCTGCGCGTTCAACGCGAGGTCGTCACCCAGCACGCCGGCCGTCTTCTTGGCCGCGACCTTGGTCAGCACGGAAACGTCGTCGAGCACCGACGCGATGTCGTCGAGCAGCAGGAAAAGACTGGTAGCCATGGCGCGCCTTTAGAAACTGCTCAACGCAATGCCGGCCACCGCTGCAAGCGAAGCGCCGAAGATGGTCAGACCGAGCGCCCGTCGGCGCGTGGTCAGCACCCACAGCGTGACGCCCGAGATCGACAAAAAGATCAAGCTGCCGGCCAACGTGTCGATCAGCAGGATCCACGCGATCGGCATGCCACTGCCCTTGTGCATGCTGGTCAGCGTTGCGACGATGCCGTTGCGCGTGGTGTTGACGCCGATCGACCGGTTGCCCTGCCAGTAGTCGGCCTGGATGGTTTCGTTCGGGCCACCGAAGTTGAAGACCCAATGCGCTGGCTGCGTCAACGCGGGTGCCGACTTGTCGCTCTTGTCGGCCCATGGCACAGGGCGGGCGGCCTCGATGCGACTGGTGTTGGGAGGGCCATCGGTGCGCAGTGCCGTCACGAGCCAGGCGCTCATCGCTTCGGGCGTGTCGGGCACCGGATCGGGCAGCGCCAATTGAGCCCGCGTGCGCTCCTGCGCTTGCGGGAGCTTCAGCACATTGCGGTGGTTCAGGAAGATGCCGCTGAAACCCATCAACAGACCCAGCACGGCGCCCCAAAGACCGAACCAGCCGTGGGTGCGGCGAATCCAGCGAACGATGTCGGCGCGGCGCTGGTGTTTGGCGACTGCGGCGGCGTCCATCAGACGACGTCGCGCTTCAGACGGATTTCTTCGATCTTGACGGTGCCGATGGCGGTGGTCTTGAGGGTCTTCATCTCGCGCTTGAAACCGGCGAGTTCATGGAAGCGCATGGCGCGCTCGTTGCGCACCGGCACCCAGATGGTGACCACGGTGCAGCCCTCTTCTTCGAGGCCTTCGCGCCCGGCGTCCCACAGCATGACGCCGACGCCCTTGTCCCAATGTTCCGGCTTGAGGTAGATCGCCCAGATTTCGCCGGTGGTCGATGGCGTTTTGGGGTCGCGAGAACGGTCGTAGCCGACGAAGCCGACGATCTCGTCGTCGAGCACCGCTACCTGAACCTGCGGCTCGCTGAACTCGATGGCTTCGCGCCATTTGGCCTCGCGCGTAGTGGGAGCGAGGGCACGCAATTGATCGTCAGGGAGGATGCCCTCGTAGGCGGCCTTGGCGGACAGGGCATGGACTTCGGCGATGGCTTTGGCATCGGCCATGACGGCGGGGCGGACTTCGTAATCGGACATGGATCGAGAGCAGTGACTGGTAGACCCGCTATTGTCGC
>CAXTCC010000013.1:0-5303 GCA_964242015.1 uncultured Variovorax sp. | reverse complement strand
ACTTCGTAATCGGACATGGATCGAGAGCAGTGACTGGTAGACCCGCTATTGTCGCCGCGCCGCTAAACTCCCCGATCGCATCCACGTTACCCCAGGAGAGTCAGATGGCAAAAAGTCAGCAGCGCAGCACCAAGGAAGCCAAGAAGCCGAAGAAAGACACCTCGCCTCCCAAGCCACCGGCAGTGGGCGGCGAGCCGGTGCGTGCGACCGTCACCACGGCGGTGATTCCGCGCGGCAAGCTCAAGAACAAGTGACCGACGAGGCGGCACCGCCGGCCGCCAGGCCGGCGCAGCCACACAACCCGCTGCACGGACTGACGCTGGAGACCATCGTCACCGCGCTGGCGGACTATTACGGATGGGAAGGCCTGGGCCAACAGGTCCCGGTGCGCTGCTTCACCGTCGACCCCAGCGTTGGATCGAGCCTGAAATTCTTGCGCAAGACGCCCTGGGCGCGCGACAAGGTCGAAAGCCTCTATCTCTTCATGTTGCGAGAGCAAAAGCGCGATCAGAAGACGCAGCAGGAACGCACCCAGCCGCCCGGCTGAGCTTCCGGATGAAGGTGCGCATCGAACCTGCGGGGTTCGGCTTCGACGCCGATGGCACAGCGACGCTCCTTCAGTCGGCCGAGGCCGCCGGCATCGAACTTCCGAGCTCCTGCCGCAACGGCACCTGCCGGACCTGCATCTGCAAAATGCTGGCGGGCCAGGTGCGCTACCGGATCGACTGGCCCGGCGTCAGTCGTGACGAAAGAGCCGAGGGCTGGATCCTTCCGTGCGTGGCCGAGCCGTTGAGCGACGTCACGCTGGACGTGCCCTTTGCGATGCACGCTGTTTCGGCCCGCTGAAGTCAACGGCCCGATTCGAACGGCCGATCCGGCCAGCTCATCAGTTCTTGGGCTCGACCTCTTCTGGCATGACCGGTGAGGCCGTGATCGACGCAATGCGATCGCGCTGCGCCAACGACGGGAACAAGCGGAACCACGTCAGCGCCACCAGCACCGTGCCGACCCCACCCGCCACCACCGAACCCACCGGCCCGAGCACGGCAGCCGTCGCGCCCGACTCGAACTCGCCCAGCTGATTGCTGGCACCGATGAAGATCGAGTTGACCGCACTGACGCGACCGCGCATGGCGTCGGGCGTGTCGAGCTGCACCAGCGTCTGCCGGATCACGACATTGACCATGTCGGCACCGCCGGAAACGGCCAGCGCGATCAGCGACACGACGAAGCTCTTCGAGATGCCGAACACGATCATGCAGATGCCGAAGAGCCCGACCACCAGCAGCAGCGTACGCCCGACATGCCGCTCGATCGGCCGACGCGTCAGCAGGATCGACATCACCAGCGCCCCCACCGCCGGCGCGCCGCGCAGCAGCCCGAGACCCCACGGCCCGGTGTGCAGGATGTCGCGTGCATAGATCGGCAGCAGCGCGACCGCGCCGCCCAGCAGCACTGCGAACAGGTCGAGTGACACGGCGCCGAGCACGGTTTTGCGCTTCCAGATGAAGTCGACGCCCGCCAGCACCGTGGCGACGGTGGTCGGCTCGCGCGGCGCCGGCGTGTAGGTATAGCGAAGCCGCACCACCAGCGCGCACCCGACGACGAAACACAGGACGCTCGCGCCGTAGACAGCACCGACGCCGAGGATGAAAAGCAACCCGCCGAGCGCCGGGCCCCCGATGATCGCGCCCTGCATGCCGGCCGAGCTGAAGGCCATCGCACGCGACAGCATCGTCGGCGGCACCAACAGCGGCGTGAGCGCCTGCTGGGCCGGCATCTGGAAGGCGCGCACGCCGCCGAGCACCAGCGACAGTCCGAGCAGCAAGCCGCGCGAATCGTGGTGCGACTGGTGCGCCGTCAGCAGCGCGAGCGCCACCAATCCTTGCACCGCGAAGCACGCCGCCACGATGCGCCCACGGTGATGCCGATCGACCACGTGGCCCGCATAGAGCGCGAGCACCAACGCCGGTACGAACTGGTAGAGACCGACCAGACCCAGGTCCCAGGCGCTGGCGGTGAGGTCGTACATGTGCCATCCGATGGCGACCAGCAGCATCTGAGAAGCGGCGGTGCCGAAGAGGCGCGCGAGCCACATCTGCATGAAGGGCCGCTGGCGTGTGAGGTCGGAAAACGTCGGCGGCAGTGGCGGAATCGGGGAGAGAGAGGCGGAAGCTGAGACGGGGCCGGACATTGGCTCCAAGGATAGCCCAGCGCCCTGAGCCCGGTATGAGAGCGGCGTGAATGACCGCTGCCTACACTTGCGCTCTCCGCGCATGACGACAGAAGACATTCACTCCATCGCCCTTGTCCACGAAGACGCCCATTTGCTGGTGCTCGACAAGCCTGCTGGCCTGCTGTGCGTGCCAGGCCGCGGCGAGGACAAGCAGGACTGCCTGAGTACGCGCGTACAGCGTCGCTGGCCGGACGCGCTCGTCGTGCATCGGCTCGACATGGCTACCAGCGGTCTGGTCGTGATGGCACGCGGCATCGAGATGCAGCGGGGGATGGGTAATGCGTTCGCCAAGCGCGAAGTGCACAAGCGCTATGAGGCGATCGTCGATGGCGTGTTGCCGGTCTCGGAAGAGTGGGCGGTGATCGATGCGCCCTTGATGGCCGACTGGCCGCGAAGGCCGATGCAGAAGATCGATGCAGCCGGGAAGCCGAGCATGACGCGCTGGCGGGCACTCGACGTGGTGACGCTGGCAGGCGGTGACGATCGAATGGCAACCCGCGTTCTGCTGGAACCGCTCACCGGTCGATCGCATCAGTTGCGTGTTCATCTTGCGTCGATCGGGCATGCGATCCTGGGGGACGCGCTGTACGCGGCAAACGAGATTCGACAAGCCTCGTCGCGGTTGATGTTGCACGCGACGGTGCTGGAATTCGAGCACCCGGAAACGCGAAAGGTCGTCGCCTTTTCTAGCGATCCCCCGTTCTAGGCCGAATGCAACGCCTGCGCCCGCAGTGACTGCGGATGCAAGGGGCTTGCGACAGAGGGCCCTGCTATTTTCTTTTCCGGCCGGTGCCGAGCGCGCTCTTGAGATCTTGAGTGCAATAGCCCGTGCCGCCCGCAGACGCCGCGTCAATGGGGGAATCCCACAACTCATGAATCACACTTTCGCAGACGAAGCTGTCCTCTTCCCATGGCCGTATGCGGTAGCCGCTGCCGGTCGCCATCTTGTCTATATCGATGAGCGACATGCTGCCCAGACCGACATCCTGAAGAAGTCGATATGCCGCCTTTCGCGCCAGCGAAATCTCGTTGACGAAAATCGGGTCGAGAGGTGAACTGGACAGCTTCCGATTGGTCTCGCCATTGCGGTATTGCAACAGGTAGTACTCGCTGAGCAGCAAGCGTTTCAGCCCTACGCGGGCGCACGGCTCGTCTGGCAACTTCGTTCTGGCAGCAAGTTCAAGAACATCCGCTTGGACCTTGCCGCCCATGGTGGACCGGATCAGCTGGAGCTCGCTGAAATCCTGTGGGTATTGCAGCAGCAATGCCATCATCCAGAAATGCTGCTGCACATGGCGGGCCTCGTGATAGAGCACCGCGGCCAGCGCTCCAAGTTCGTTGTCGCGCAGATCCGTGTCCGTGGAGCCGCTGGCATTCGACAACTTGATGGAGCGAGATATTTGCAGAAACAAGAACGCTTCTATCTTTACGGACCAAGGTTTCAGCAAGAACATTCCAGCAACGTGTCCTTCCGTCAGCAATTCGCGTGTCGTCATGCTGTCCGTTCTGGCCGGCATCACTATTTGAGGGAACGCACCAGCCGGTAGCGCAAATGCAGTTTTTCCAAGCACGGCGTGAATGTGCTTCTTGAAGAGGTTGAGGAGCCGTTTTTCAACGTCGGCCGTCATCGGCCAAGTGAAGGTCTTCCAGGGAAACGCAGTGAGATCCGCCTTGATTGCTTTGGTATAGGCCCACGCCACCGGAAACTCCCAGCGAAGTGACGCCGTCCTTGCCTTAGCTTTGTCCTTGAGAATTTTGACCATTTCATCGATTTCCGATTCGGTGCGATGGAGACCTGCTTTTTTCACATAGTCGTGGGCCATGTCCCTGATCTTCTGGTCGGACAATCCATCCTCTCCAGATGGAACGGCGGGCGTCGCCGACGTCTTTCTCAATGCGTACTGGCGCAACCCCCAGTTGTACGGGTCGCAACTGGTCTTGACCGGGTCCTTGTTGTCGTCTGTAGCGGCGTCGTCGTTGTAGAACAATTGTTCGCCGGCGACCAATTGAGGCTCGCGCGCTTCGTACAACGCCTGCTCGTCTTGATCGCCTTGATAGGCCTGATCCGCTGGCGTCGAAAACCACATTTCATAAGTAGACAGCACACCCTCTTCTGCATTGCGCAATATTTCGACCGTTGCCATTTGTGCCACCGCGCTTCGTACGACCGCCGTTTCGCCTTTCGCATTCGTTCGGCCTTCCACCGTGCGCCCGCCTGCAAAGCTGATGCGATATTTCTGATCGGACAGACGCAGGCCCCCTGCATGCTCGACAAGAACGAACTGCTCTTCAAAGAGCGCTTTGGTCGTGCTCAAGCTGGCCCCGGCAAACAGGGGGTAGTGCTGGTCAAGACTCTTCGGCCCGACCTGCGCATGCAACGACGCATGCTCCAGCCACGTTCCTGCCGTCCCATGCGTGATCCCGGTTGCGCTCCATTCGCTGTAGCTGCCTCCGCCGATCACGACCACCTTCTTCTTTGCTGTGACGTGGATCTCGTCGTTCACGCTCACCATGCGCACGTCCTTGTGCGCTATCAAGATGACCTCGTTCTTGTGGGCCTGAATCTCGACCGGGTCTTCGCTGGCGATGAGTTTGATCCCCTTCTTGTGGGTGAAGACGCGAATGCCGTCTGCCGCGCTGGCCAACCAGCGCCGGGCGATGCTCAGGCTGGTATGCCCCTGGCTCGTGATGGCCGCATGCTCGCCGGTGTGCAGATGGATGCTGGCGGGCGTGGTCGCTTCGATGCCGGCAGGGCTGGACAACACCATGTGCGGTGCGTCGAGTTCAGGAAACGTCGTCGCGTCACTCGAACCGGAGCGACCCTCTATGGAGTTGTTCTGTTCTTTCAATTTGCGCTGCACGATGTCCTGGTCGTCACCTTCGTCCTGCCCCTTGTGGGTCTGAGCGGCTTCTGCCAACTGCTCATGCTGGTCTTGTGCAGCCTTCAGGCGCCCGACCGTCTCGTCCATGTCCTTCATCGCGCCCGCCGCGCCTCCCCTGCCCTCGGTAGAAATCAACACTCCCGATGCTGCCCTCACCACCCCATGCCCATCCGTCCTCAACTCGA
>CAXTCC010000012.1:16363-42343 GCA_964242015.1 uncultured Variovorax sp. | reverse complement strand
TGGCGAACTGCTGGTCTGCGGCGAGCCGACCTTGATGCCGAAGCGACTGGCGCCCCGTTCGTCCTGAGCCTGTCGAAGGATTGCACCGCTCATGCGCCTGCTCATCATCAACCCCAACATCTCCGACAGCGTGACCGCGCTGATCGAGGCCGAGGCCAAGCTGAGCGCATCGCCGGGCACCGAGATCACGATGCACACCGCGGCCTTCGGCGTCGCCTACATCGAGACCCGCTTCGAGGCGTTGATCGGCGCCTACGCGACGGCGCAGCTCGCCGCCGAACATCACGCGGGCCATGACGCGGTGATCGTCGCGGCCTTCGGTGATCCGGGCTTGGCGGGCCTGCGCGAAGTGCTGCCGGTGCCGGTGCTCGGCATGACCGAATCGGCGCTCGCCACCGCTTGCCTGCTCGGCCATCGCTTCTCCATCGTCGCGATCTCGCAGCGCATCCAGGCCTGGTACCGCGAGGTGGTGGAGGCCAACGGATTGATCGAACGGCTCGCCAGCATTCGCGCGCTCGACCGTCCGCTGGCGGGCATTGGCAGCGTGCAGACCGACCACGCCGAAGCGTTGCGCGCACTGTGCGAGCGCGTGGTGCGCGAAGACGGCGCCGAAGTGATCGTGCTGGCCGGCGCACCGTTGGCCGGCTTGGCGCGCGCGATGCGGGGCACGTTGCCGGTGCCGGTCGTCGATGGCGTGTCGAGCGCCGTGCGGCATGCCGAAAGCCTCGTCGCGCTGCAGCCGGGCAAGGCCATCGCCGGCAGCTTCGCCCCGCCGCCCCAAAAGCCGAACCGCGGCCTGCCGGACGCCATCGCCGCCTTGCTCGGCCCACGGACCTCGGGTTGAACGGCGCCCTCGCCCGCACCTTGCCGGCGATGACCGCAGTGCAGGCGATGGTGGCGATGGGCACCTTCGCGCTGTCGGTGCTGGCGCCGCAACTCGGCGTCGAGGTGCAGGCGCTCGGCTGGCTCGGCAGCGTGCTGTTCGCAGTCGGCGCGCTGTCGTCGCTGGCCGCCGGCTGGTGCATCCGCCGCTTCGGCGATCTGCAGTTGGCGGGCCTGTGCATGCTCGCCGTGCTGCTCGCGATGCTGTGCCTGGCGATCGACGCGATGGCGCTCACCCCACTGATCGGCTCGAATGCGACCGGCTGGTCTTTGTGGCCGGCCGTCGTGCTGCTCGGGCTGGCCTTCGGGCCGGAGACGCCTGCCAGTGTCTCGGCGTTGGCGCGCGTCACACCGCTAGCCAAGAGGCCGTGGGTGTTCTCGGTGCGACAGACCGGCAACCAGATCGGCGCGGTGGTCGGCTCGCTCAGTTTGCCGCTGCTGTTCCTGCACGATGCCGCCGCGCCCTTCTGGCTGGTCGCAGCGCTCTCCTTGTGCGTGGGCGTGTGGTGCGTTCGGCTGACTGCCAGAACAATGGTGACGGCAACCGAAGTGCCGAGCGCGGGCCTGCCGACCACCGGCACTGCACCGGACGCCACCGGCCTGCGCGAGCTTGCCAACTCAGACCCGCTCAAGCGGCTCACCGTCGCCGTGGTCGTCTTCATGGCGGCGCAGGTCTGCCTCAACTTCTTCGTGATGAGCCACGCGGTGCGCCATTGGCAACTGCCACCGACCGCCGCCGCCGCGTGGGTCGCATGGATGCAGGCAGCAGGGCTGGTCGGCCGGCTGCTCTGGGGCTACGTCGCGCAGCGCCCCGACGTCGCCACGGGCCGGTTGCTCGGCGGACTCGGTCTGCTGATGGGCGCGGCGGGCCTGCCGTTGTTCCTGTGGCCCGGGACGCCATCGGCTGTCGTGCTCGCGCCGCTGCTCGGCCTGCTGGGCCTGAGCGCCAGCGGCTGGAACGGCGTGATGATGGCCGAGGTCGCCCGCATCTCGGGCGCGGCGCGCGCCGGCGCAGTGGCGGGTGCGGTGCTGATGTTCGGCTACGCGGGGCTGGCGCTGGCGCCGCTGTGCTTTGCGGCGATGGGCGGCAGGTTCGGCACAGCCGCTACGTTCGCTGCGCTGACCGCCGCGGCTGGCGTGATGGGGCTGTACCTGCTGCTGTCGTCGCGCCCGACACCCTCCTACGACTAAAGGACTGCATCATGTGCCGTCGGACACGGTGGCACGCCAATCGCTAAGGAAGAGTACACGGCACCAAAGTCGTGCGCTCTACCCAGACATGCCACGATCCGACGATCCCTTCGATACCGCCCTGTTGCGCGTCTTCAGCATCCTGATGACGGAGCGCAGCATCTCGCGCACCGCCACACGGCTCAACCAGTCCCAGCCGGCCGTCGAGGCGGCATTGAAACGGCTGCGGGAGATCTTCGGCGACCCTTTGCTCACGCGCGACCAGCAGCTTCTGGTGCCGACCGAACGTGCTCTGCAACTCGAATCTTCGGTGCGCCTGGTGCTGGGTGAACTCGACACCTTGCTGGCGCCTGGCGACGTGTTCGATCCGGCCACCACGAGGCAGACTTTTCGCATCGGTACGCCCGACTATCTGGCGCCGCCGTTGATGGCCGCAGTCGTCAACTACCTGCGCACGACCGCCCCCGGCGCGCGGCTGATGCTGCAGCCGCTGGGCGCCGAATACGACTTCGACACCGCACTGGCCGAAGGCGAGCTCGACGTCGTCATCGGCAACTGGCCGCAGCCACCCGACCACCTGCGCACCACCTTGCTGCTCGAAGACGAGATCGTCTGCCTGGTCGATCGCGATCACCCGGCTGCCGCCAACTTCAAGCTCGCCGACTACCTGGAGGGCGCCCATGTGTTGCCGCTGCTCTACAGCACCACGCAGCGCGGCGTCGTCGAGACTCACCTGGCCTCGCAGGGCATGACGCGCACGCCGGCCGTGACCGTGCCCTATTTCGCGATGGCGCCGCACCTGCTGCCCGGCACCGACCTGATCTTCACGACCAGCCGGCACTTCGCGCAGCACTTCGCGGCCATCCTGCCGCTGGTGGTGGTGCCGTCGCCCATCGACTTTCCGCCGATGCGCTTCTATCAGCTATGGCATGGCCGCACGCAGCACGCGCCCGGTCAGATCTGGTTCAGGTCGCTGTTGTCGGCGGTGGTGCGTACCGCCAGCGCGACCCGACATCTGCGAACGTCGCCGCAGCCGCCCTTGCCACCGCTCTCGGACCTGCAAGCCACGCTGCGTAGCTGAACGACCTGCGGCACGCTCAACCACTCATCGTGGTCATTCACGCATCGACCCTCCTCATCGGTCGCCGGTGCCCTGTTTCGCTTTCGCCCGTTCGTGGTCGTCGCGCTTCAGTGCGAGATAGGTATCGAGATCGACCTCGTGCAACTGCCGGGCGTAGTGCTCGGCCCCGCTGTACCAGCGACGAAGGCGGCGATCGAACTGCTGTGCTGCGGGGGCCGTCCGTTCGCCAAGGTAGGCATCGAGCGTCAGGAAGTAACGCATGGCGTTGCGCTCGACCAGGCCACGCGTTCCGCGGATGTAGTCGGGCTCGCCATCGGCCGCCTTGCCGACCACCGTGAAGCCGACCTTGTCGCTGCCGAAGGTCGCCAGGTAGGCTTGCGTGGCCAGCCGCGCCATCATGTTGTGGTCGTAGCTGTAGCTGAAATGCACGAAGGTCTTGCGCTCGTCGATGGCCACCGCTTCGAGCGCAACGCGGTAGTTGCTGGTGCCCAGCGGGCCACTCGGCGCCGACAGGTCGACCTCGAGATGGTCGGCATCGGCATGCGCCACGCGGTAGGCGAATGGGAGCTCGAAGGCGCTCTCCGGTGCCTGGTCATAGTTGCGCACCACGCTGAGCGTGAGCGTCTCGGCACCGGCCGTTTCACCCGTCGTTTTGCAGCGCCGGTTGTTGATGTGCAGCAGCAGCAGTTCGCACCAGTGCAACGAACTCTTGAGCGTGGCACTCACGTCGGCGATCGGATGATCGACCACCGCGTAGACGTCCCCCTTCAGCCCGTCGGCCGTCTCCGCCGAGTCCAGCTGCAGCGGACGACCGAAAGCGTTGTGCGCGAGCTTGTCGCTCATGCGCTGGTAGGTTGCGAGCAAGGGCGGCGGGGCCGAAGCCGGTTCGTTCGGTGCCGCGGCGACGCAAACCGTCGTGCTCGACGCGGCGGCGAGGAAACAGGCGGTGGTCCAGGCTTTGTAGATGCGCTGCGGCAGGCTCATGACGCAGACGATACAACGGCGGCTGCTTCAGTGCTGCGGTGCCCTGAGCGCAGCGCCTGAGCCTGGCCGGGCCTGGCTTGGCCGGTCAGCGCGGTCGTTCAGCGCGGCCGGCGAATGCCGCGCGCCGATCGCGGCACCGGCGCGGAGCCGTTGTCGCGCGGCGGCAGGCCCGTGTGCTGCGTCAGCATGCGGCCGGGCGTCGGCTTCACGGCCAGCTTCACGGGAGCAGCGTTCTGCGTGCTCGTCGGCGCGGCACTCGAGTTCTTCTTGCGCGCACTGGTGTAGCTGCCATCGGTGAGCGGCTGCCAGGTCGGGATCAGATGGTGCTTGCCGTTGCCGATCAGGTCGGCGCGGCCCATCGACTTCAGCGCTTCGCGCAGCAGCGGCCAGTTGTTGGCGTCGTGGTAGCGCAGGAAGGCCTTGTGCAGCCGGCGGCGCTTGTCGCCGCGCACGATGTCGACCGTTTCGCTGTCGCGCGTGATCTTGCGCAGCGGATTCCGGTTGCTGTGGTACATCGCGGTGGCGGTGGCCATCGGGCTCGGATAGAAGGTCTGCACCTGGTCGGCCCTGAAGCCATTCTTCTTGAGCCAGATCGCGAGGTTCATCATGTCCTCGTCGCTGGTGCCCGGGTGCGCCGCGATGAAGTACGGGATGAGGTATTGCTTCTTGCCCACCTCGGCCGAGAACTTCTCGAACATCTGCTTGAACTTGTCGTAGCTGCCAATGCCCGGCTTCATCATCTTGGTGAGCGGACCTTGCTCGGTGTGCTCCGGTGCGATCTTCAAGTAGCCGCCGACATGGTGCTGCACCAGTTCCTTGACGTACTCGGGGCTTTGCACCGCCAGGTCGTAACGCAGGCCGGAACTGATCAGGATCTTCTTGATGCCGCGCAGCGACCGCGCGCGGCGATAGATCTTGATGAGCGGGTCGTGGTTGGTGCCGAGGTTCGGGCAGATGCCGGGATACACGCAGCTGGGCTTGCGGCATGCCTTCTCGATTTCGGGCGACTTGCAGCCGAGACGGTACATGTTGGCGGTCGGGCCGCCGAGGTCGGAGATGGTGCCGGTGAAGCCGGTCACCGAGTCGCGGATGGCCTCGACCTCCTTGATGATCGATTCTTCAGAGCGGCTCTGGATGATGCGGCCTTCATGCTCGGTGATCGAGCAGAAGGTGCAGCCGCCGAAGCAGCCGCGCATGATGTTCACGCTGAAGCGGATCATTTCCCAGGCGGGGATCTTGGTCGCGCCGTCGTGGCTGCCGGCCTCGTCGGCATAGCTTGGGTGCGGGCTGCGTGCGTACGGCAAGTCGAACACGTGGTCCATCTCCGCCGTGGTCAGCGGGATGGGTGGCGGGTTGATCCACACGTCGCGTGCGGTGGCGCCCTCGCCGTGCGCCTGCACCAACGCACGGGCGTTGCCGGGGTTGGTTTCGAGGTGCAGCACGCGGTTGGCGTGGGCGTAGAGGATGGGGTCGGCGCGGACCGCTTCGTAGGCTGGCAGCCGGATGACGGAGCGTTCGCGCGGTGGCACCTGGATGCGGGTACGTACGGCCAGCGCCGGGTTGGGCATGAAGGTCAACGGCTTGATGGCCGGGTTGGCCTCGGCGCTTTTGGCAACCGCCTCTGCTTCGTCTTCGCGCGCACAAGTCGCGCCATTGGCCTTGGCCTGATCCGACACCATCAGATAAGGGTTGACGTGCGCCTCGACGCGACCCGGCTCATCGACGCTGGTCGAGTCGATCTCGAACCAGCCCTCGGGTGTTTCGCGACGAACGAAAGCAGTGCCGCGCACGTCGGTGATCTCGTGCACCGGCTCGCGTGCCGCCAGGCGATGCGCGATCTCGACGATGGCGCGCTCCGCGTTGCCGTACAGCAGCAAGTCGCACTTCGAATCGGTGACGATCGAGCGGCGCACCTTGTCCGACCAGTAGTCGTAGTGCGCGATGCGGCGCAGGCTGCCTTCGATGCCGCCGAGGATGATCGGCACGTCGTTCCAGGCTTCCTTGCAGCGCTGCGAATAGACGATGGCTGCGCGGTCGGGCCGCTTGCCGCCGATGTCGCCGGGCGTGTAGGCATCGTCGCTGCGGATCTTGCGATCCGCCGTGTACCGGTTGATCATCGAATCCATGTTGCCCGACGTCACGCCGAAGAACAGGTTCGGCTTGCCGAGCGCCTTGAACGGATCGGCACTTTGCCAGTCGGGCTGCGCGATGATGCCGACCCGAAAGCCCTGTGCCTCCAGCATGCGGCCGATGACCGCCATGCCGAAGCTCGGATGGTCGACATACGCATCGCCGGTGACCATCACGATGTCGCAGCTGTCCCAGCCGAGCGCCTCCATCTCCTTGCGCGACGTCGGCAAGAACTTGGCCGTGCCGAAGCGTGCCGCCCAGTACTTGCGGTAACTGGTCAGCGGCTTGGCGGCGCGAGCGAAAAAGGAGACGTCGACGGGGGCGTTCATCAGGGCAGAAAAGAATCGGGAGGCTTGAGACGAAAGGTGCCCGGAATGCACCTCTGGCCCGGAGCGAGCGCTCTGGGCAACCCGCGATTGTAAGTCGGCACTCTCTTTTTGTCGCCCTTGCGGCCATAGTCCGGCATCCGGCGGGGCAATGCGGCCGCGACGCAACTTGTTGCCTTGGTCAACTAGTTTGTTGACAATGGCATACATGCCGAATACTTCCAGCAGCGTGCCGAGCCAGTCCGTCAAAGCCGTGCGACGCTTCAACCGCTTCTTCACCCGCCGTATCGGCGTGCTCGATCCTTATCTGGGCAGCGACCTGTCGCTCACCGATGTGAGGGTGCTTTACGAACTGGCGCACCGCGAGGCGCCGATCGCCAGCGAACTCGCGCGCGACCTGGGCTTGGACGGCGGCTATCTGAGCCGCATCTTGCGGCGCTTCGAAACGACTGGCTGGCTCACGCGCAGCGCCCACGCCAACGACGCACGTCAGAGCGTGTTGACCCTGACCGACGCCGGCCGCGCCGCCTTCGAACCCCTGCAGCAAAAGTCACGCGACGAGGCGGCCGCCCTGCTGGCACCGCTCGACCCCGCACGCCAGCAGAAAGTGGTCACCGCCATGCAGCAGATCGAAGCCCTGCTGGAGCCCCAGGCTGCCGACGCCGCCAAGCCCCGCACCGCCCTGCTGCGCGACCCTGTCCCCGGCGACATGGGCTGGGTCGTGCAGCAACACGGTGAGATCTACTGGCGAGAGTACGGCTGGAACGTCGAGTTCGAAGCGCTGGTGGCCGACATCGCCGCACAGTTCGTTCGCAGGTTCGACCCCCAATGGGAGAAATGCTGGATCGCCGAGCTCGACGGCGAGCGCGTCGGCGCGATCTTCGTGGTGCGCAAATCAGCCACTACCGCGCAATTGCGCATGTTGCTGCTGACGCCAGGTGCACGCGGCTTGGGCCTGGGTGCGCGGCTGACCGACGAATGCATCGCCTTCGCCCGTGCCAAGCGCTACAAGAAGATGGTGCTGTGGACCAACAGCTGCCTCGTGGCTGCGCGCAGCATCTATGCGAAGCGTGGGTTCGAGTTGGTCAAGTCGGAGCCGTATGAAGGGTTCGGGCAGCAACTGGTTGGGGAGACGTGGTCGCTGAAACTGTGAAAGCTACTGCATGAACCAGCCGTGGCTCACCACCAGCGATTGCCCGGTCAACGCATTCGTCTTGAACCCCGCGAACATCAGCGCGACCTGAGCCACGTCGTCCGTGGTGGTGAACTCACCATCCACGGTTTCTTTCAGCATCACGTTCTTGATGACTTCCGCCTCGGTGATGCCGAGTGTTTTGGCCTGCTCGGGGATCTGCTTTTCGACCAGCGGCGTGCGCACGAAGCCGGGGCAGATGACGTTGGCGCGCACGTTGTACTTGGCGCCTTCCTTGGCGACCGTCTTGCACAGGCCGATGAGGCCGTGCTTGGCGGTCACGTACGGCGCCTTGAGCAGCGATGCTTCCTTCGAGTGGACCGATCCCATGTAGATCACGCTGCCGCCACGGCCTTGCGCATACATGTGCTTCAGGCACGCCTTGGTCGTGAGGAAGGCACCGTCGAGGTGGATCGCCAGCATCTTCTTCCAGTCGGCGAAGCTGAACTCTTCGACCGGATGAACGATCTGGATGCCGGCGTTGCTGATCAGGATGTCGATGCCGCCGAAGGCTGCCGCTGCTTCTTCGACGCCCGCGTTCACCTGGTCTTCGTTGGTGACGTCCATGCCGACGCCGATGGCCTCCGCGCCGGTGGCCTTGAGCTCGGCCGCGGTCGCGTCGGCCGCTTCCTTGTTCAGGTCGGCGATGACGATCTTGGCGCCTTCCTTGGCGAACACGATGGCGATTTCCTTGCCGATGCCGCTGGCCGAGCCAGTGATGAAAGCGACTTTGTCCTTGAGTTGCATGAGGGTTCCTTCAGAGGGTTCAAGAGGGAGTTGACGGGAAAACGAATCAGGCAAGGTAGTCATGCTCGACGGTGCCGAGCGCCAGCGTCATGTCGGCGATGTAATGCACCGCCGACACCACCTTGCGCACCGGCAAATCTGCCACAGGCGCCAGCGCATGCGGATGCAGCTCGAGCGATGCCGGGCCGGTCCACGCGCCGTACAGCGTGACGTCGACCATGTGATAGCGCACCAGCTCGCAGATGCGCGCGGTGCCATCGACGTGCGGAATGATCTTCAGCAAAAAGTTGGGCTGCGCGATGCCGGCGAGGATGGGTGCCGCTGCGAGCTCGCGATGCTTGAAGCCCATCGTTGCTTTGGCCACCTGGATCTTTCCGTAGTCGAGCGTGCCGACGACCACGTCGGTCTCGTAGTCGAGCACCGGTGTCGCGAGTTTTTTCGGGAAGCCCCAGAGCTCGCGGCCACCTGCTATGGGCGGATGGTCGTTCAAGTACATCGCGTGCACGTAGGCCCCCTGCTCCACGCCCTTGTCGGTCTTGATCTGCACCGGGATGACCTGGCCCGACTCGGTGTAGTCGCCGAAGCCGGTCGAGTCGGGCATGCGTATGAACTCGTACTTGACCAGCGGCTGCACCACTTCGAGCGGTTCCGGCACCACGGCACGCAATGCGTCCATGTCGGTCTCGTAGGTCACGATCAAAAATTCGCGCTTCATGAAGCGGTAAGGGCCCGGCGGAAATGCCGGGCTGGTCAACGGCATGGCGAAGGCGGTGCGCTTGATGTCTGCAATGTTCATGTCAGGCTTTCATGGTGCCGGCATGGGCGGTGCCCGCGCGCGTGTCGAGGGTCGGGCCGTGCACGCGCAAGGCGTCGGGCTCGGTCAGGTCATAGGTCGTCACACCGTTGGCCGTCGTCGTCTTCAGCCAATCCGGATGCGCCAGCGTGTTGGCCATGTCGCGCGCGCCGGCCTCCCAGTGCTCGGTGACTGTCGTGCGCGAAAACTCATAGTCCTTCGAGTCGAGCTCGTAGGGCCGGTTGCGGTAGATGAGGTGAACGATGTCGATCGGCTTGTGCGTCATCTGCGCACTCAGCGCCTCCACGCTCTTGTCGTTGCGCAGTGCGGCGGGCAGCTTCTTGATGAGATCGGCCAGCGCCTGTTGCAGGTTGACGTTGGCGGACACCGCATCCGTGTTCATCCGCGTGCGGCTCGAATAGACGATGTCTTTCTGCCGCTGCGACACTTCGGCCAAAGTCTGCGGCATGACGCCGCGCGCGCTGAACAGGTCGACCTGCAGCACCACCAGCGGCTGGGTGCGTGGGTGGACGTCGAGCACATATTGCAACGGCGTGTTCGACACGATGCCGCCATCCCAATAGTCTTCACCATCGATGTGCACCGGCGGAAAACCAGGCGGCAGCGCACCGCTCGCCATGATGTGTTCGGGTGCGATCTTCTGCGTGGTGTTGTCGAAGTAGATCGAATTGCCGGTGCGCACGTTGACCGCGCCGACGCTGATGCGCATGGCGTCTTTGCGGTTGATGCGGTCGAAGTCGACGAAGCGTTCGAGCGTCGACTTGAGCTCGGTCGTGTCGCAGTAGCTGAGCACCGGAGCGGAACTGCCCATCAGCATGGCCGGCCCGACGCGCGGCTTGAAAAAGCCCGGAATGCCGAAGAACACCGCCGATGCCGCACTCCACTGGTTGAGCACCATGCGATCCCCCAGGATGGACGGCAGTTGCTGGCCGGGGCCGGAAGACACCAAATCCCAGAACCCCTTCAGTTTGTCGATGCGATCCTTGGGCGCGTTGCCCGCGATGATCGATGCGTTGATGGCACCGATCGACACCCCGGCCACCCAATCGAGTGTCTGATAGCGCTCGAACAAGGCCTCGTAGACGCCGCCCTGGTAGGCGCCGAGCGCGCCGCCGCCTTGCAGCACGAGCGCCTTGGTGGCCTCGCCCATGTTGGATGCAGGGGACGGCGCAGAAGAAAGCCCCGACAGCGCTGCGCGAGGTGCGGCGGGCTTTCGGGGCTTTGGCGTCTTGCGAGAGCCAGGAATGGGCGAAGACTGCTTGGTGCTCATCCCCGCATTGGACACTGCGTTTCTGACAGCCGGCCTACCGGCTCGGCGCTTTTTTGCAGTGACTTCTGCGTCGGCAATTACTTCGGCAGCATCTGGCCGCGGATTTCACCGCCCGGATTGGCTGCGGTGTGCACGTTGGCATACCACTTGCCAGCCATCAGGTCAGCCGCCTGGGCGGGCGTCAGCGTGGCCGTGCCTTCGATCGGGCTGGCGGGGCTGGTGAAGGGCACCACCACGCCGGCATTCGCGCCGGCAACCGCAGGGCCATGGAAGTGCGCTGCGGTGGCGGGGCCACTCAAGCCGGAGTAAGTCACCTTGTACTTGAGCACGTTGGTGCCCTTGTCCAGCGTGGCTTCTGCCATGCCGCTGCCACGCGTCATGTTCGGCGGCACTTCGCTCGCCGCATTCATGGCGCCGCTGAAGCTGGCGGTGTTGGAGTTCATGCCCATCATGCCGCAGCCGGCGAGGGCCACGGTGGCGACGCCTGCGACGAGGGTTGCGCGCAAAAAGGTGCCGTATCGGTTCATTGGTTATCTCCTGTATTGAGTCGAAGTGACTGCGCAGCATAGGCAATTGCAGAGTCGGCGTCACGTCGGTAAAACGCGCGACTTCGAAAGCCGTCGGATCCAGTCTGCGACAGGCATGCGATGGCATCATCCAGACGCATGACACCCATGGCGCCGGACTCGCACGTGCGGATTGCGACTGCCCAGGACGTCGCGACCTTCTGGCGCGACGCCGGACCGAAGCGCTGGTTCGCGAAGAACGCGGCATTCGATGCCGACTTCAAGGCACGCTTCGAGGCGACGTATGAGGCCGCAGCCGCAGGCCGTTGCAACGACTGGGCCGATTCAGCCGAAGGCACGTTCGCGCTGCTCGTATTGCTCGACCAGTTTCCACGCAATGCGTATCGCCACTCGCCGCTGAAGTTTGCGACCGATGCCAAAGCCCGCGGTGTGGCGCTGGGCGCCATCGATGCCGGCCACGACCGGACGATCGAATCCACGCTGCGGCCCTTCTTCTATCTGCCGCTGATGCATTCGGAATCGCTGGCGGATCAAGATCTTTCGGTGCGGCTCAACAGCGAACTCGACGCCAACACGCAGCGCTTCGCTCGCAACCACCGCGACATCGTGGCGCGCTTCGGCCGCTTTCCGCATCGCAATGCGCTGCTCGGCCGGACGTCCACGCCGGAAGAAATCGACTTCTTGCGTGACGGCGGCTTCAAAGGCTGAGCGGGCCTCAATTTGTCTCGGCATCAGCCGACTTTCGCCGACCCGAGCGACTCGCCGCGCGTCGGCGATGGCCGCCCCTCGGCCGGCCGGGCAGCCGCATGCTTCAGCGAGCCGAAGGTGTGTGCATAGACCCAGGTGAACTCCGCGCCGAGCAAGAAAATCTGCGCCGAGTAATACACCCACACCAGCACCACGACCAGCGAGCCCGCGGCGCCATAACCCGACGCCACGCTGCTCTTGCCGATGTAGAGGCCGATCAAGTGCTTGCCGATGGTGAAGAGCAGCGCAGTCACCGCCGCACCTACCCACACGTCGCGCCACTGCACCCGGACCCGCGGCATGATCTTGTAGATCATCGCGAAAACCACGGTGACCATCACGAAGCTGAAGACGAAGTTGACCGCCTGCGCCAAGGTGGCCCAGCCGCCGAACAACGGCGACCACCACTTGCCCAGTGCCGCCAGCGCAGCACTCGCGACCAGCGACACCATGAGCAAGAAGCCGATGCCCATGATCATGCTGAAGGACAGCAGCCGCACCCGCAGCATGTTGAAGAGGCCCTTGTTCTTGTCGCGTGCGGGCGCGCGCCAGATGCGGTCGAGCGCGTCCTGCAGTTCGCCGAAGACTGTGGTGGCGCCGACCACCAGCAACGCGATGCCGATAACGGTGGCGACAATGCCTTCGGTCGGCTTGTTGACCGCCTCCAGCATGCCCTGCACGGCCAGCGCCCCTTGCGGTCCCATCAACCCCGACAACTGCGCGAATATTTCGCCGCGCGCGGCTTCGCGGCCGAACACGAGGCCCGCGACGGAGATGACGATGAGCAGCAGTGGCGCCACAGAGAACACCGTGTAGTAAGCCAGCGCGGCACCCATGCTCGGCGCATAGTCGTTCGACCATGACGCGAAAGCCCGTTTCGACAGATCGAACAGGGCGCGAAGTTTTTCCGGGAGTTGCGGCAATTGCATGAGTCGAGTATTACCCCCGCGTTAGGCAAAGCTGTCAGTCGCGCGCGCGGCCTGCTGACGGCCGTTTCGCCCACGATAATCTTCGACAAATGCAACCGGCTCCTTCCAGTGTGTCTACCAGCGTGGCGGCAGCGCCTGATCGCTCTTCCCATCCCCTGCCCCAGTCGCCACGCGATCTGTTCGTGTCGTTCACATGGCTCGCACTGCAGGGTTTCGGTGGCGTCCTCGCCATCGTCCAGCGCGAAATGGTCGAGAAGAAGAAGTGGCTCACCCCCGACGAGTTTCTGGAAGACTGGGCCGTGGCGCAGGTCATGCCCGGGCCCAACGTCATCAACCTGAGCCTGATGATCGGCGACCGCTACTTCGGCCTGCGGGGCGCTGTCGCCGCGGTGGCCGGCATGCTGACCGTGCCGCTGGTCATCATCCTGGCGCTGGCGCTGGTCTACGCGCACTTCGCGACCAACCCACAGGTCGCGGCCGCGCTGCGCGGAATGGGCGCGGTGTCGGGCGGGCTCATCGCGGCGACCGGCGTCAAACTCATCCCACAACTGCGCAAGCACCCGCTCGGCTTCGGCCTCTGCCTGGCGACGGTGGCGCTGGTGTTCGTGCTGATCGGCGTGTTGCAGATTCCGTTGGGCTGGGTGCTGCTGGTGGTGGGCGGTGCGGCTTGCGCGGCGACCTGGCGAAAGCTGACGCCATGACCGACCCCGCAAGTCTTGCCATCGTCATGCACTGGCACGACTGGCTCGCGCTCTTCGGCCAGTACATGCTGCTGTCGCTGCTGTCGATCAGCGGCGCCATCACCACCGTCCCCGACATGCACCGCTACCTGGTCGACCAGCACCACTGGCTCACCGCCACGCAGCTGAACTCTTCCGTCGCCATCGCGCAGGCCGCACCCGGCCCCAACGTGTTGTTCGTCGCGCTCATGGGATGGAACGTCGGGCTCAACGCGGGCGGCGGCGTCGGCGGCGGGCCGCAGGCCTGGCTGCTCGGGCTTTTGGGCCTGGCGATCACCATGGTCGGCATCATGTTGCCGAGCACCACGCTTACCTACATCGCCACGCGCTGGGCGCACCGCAATCGCACCCGGCGTGAAGTGCGCGCCTTCAAGCAAGGCATGGCACCCGTGGTGGTCGGCTTGTTGATCGCGACCGGCTGGATTTTGTCGAACACCAACCACGTGGGCGATGCGCCGGCCTGGCATGTGTGGGCCGTGACCGGTGTGGCCGGCGTCATCGTCTGGCGCACCCGCATTCATCTCTTGTGGCTGCTGGGCGCCGGCGCCGCATTGGGTGCGCTCGGTTTCGTTTGAGCATGTTTGCTGACTTCACAACCAATCGATAAGGAACTCCCATGCAACTCCGTTCACTCGGCCGCTCCGGCCTCCAGGTTTCTCCCCTCGCCTTCGGTGGCAACGTTTTCGGCTGGACTGTCGACGAAGCGCTGTCGTTCCGGCTGCTCGATGCATGGCTCGATGCCGGCTTCAACTTCGTCGACACGGCCGATGTCTACTCACGCTGGGTGCCGGGCCACACCGGCGGCGAGTCGGAAACGATCATCGGCAAGTGGCTGCGCCAGACCGGCAAGCGCAACCGCGTGGTGCTCGCCACCAAGGTCGGCAAGCCGATGGGCGACGACAAGGTGGGCCTGTCGCCCGCGTACATCCGCGAGGCGGTCGAAGCCTCGCTGACGCGGCTCAAGACCGACCACATCGATTTGTACCAGTCGCACGACGACGACGCCGACACGCCACTGGCGGATTCGCTCGGCGCCTTCGCCGATCTCATCAAGGCCGGCAAGGTGCGCGCCATCGGTGCCTCCAACTACACCGCGCCGCGCCTGGCCGAAGCGCTCGATGTGTCGGAGAAACTCGGCCTGCCGCGCTACGAATCGCTGCAGCCGCTCTACAACCTGTACGACCGCGCTGTATTCGAAGACGCGCTCGAACCCCTTTGCCTGGAACGTGGCGTCGGCGTCATCAACTTCTATGCGCTGGCCGCCGGCTTCCTGACCGGCAAGTACCGCAGCGAAGCGGACGCCGCCAAGAGCAAGCGCGGCGAGAGCACGACCAAGAAATACCTGAACGCTCGCGGGCTTCGCATCCTCGACGCGCTCGACGTGGCGGCGCGCAAGCATGACGCGACGCCCGGCCAGGTCGCGCTCGCGTGGCAGATCGCGCGGCCGGCCATCACCGCACCGATCGCCAGTGCGACATCGATCGATCAGCTGAACGATCTGGTCAAGGCTGTCGAATTGAAACTCGACGCGGTCACGATCGCCGCGCTGGATGAGGCCAGTGCGGAAACCGGCGCCGTTGCAAAAGCCACCTGACAGGCCGACCGCGGATCAGTAGGCAAGCTCCCACAGCGAATGGCGCCGCCAGCCATTGCGGCCTGGGGCGCCGCTCTCGATACTTCGGCCACCACAGCATTCGAGAGAGGGATTTCTATGTCATTCGCCCTTTACATGATCGGTTTTCTGATCTTCCTGGCCGGCCTCGTATGGGGCGCCTCGGTCGCCGGCGTGCCGACGCTCTACATCGGCATCGGCGCGCTCATCGTGCTGGGCATCGGCATCTTCAGCGCGGTGGGTCGCACGCGCGGCAAAGACCCGTCCTGAGTACGGGGCCTGGGCCCGGGCTCGGGATCAAGCTCCGGCCCAATCGGATCGCCTTCGGGATGATCCGATGGCACGAAACATCGCGCTTGCCTAAGCTGGCGCGATGAATTCGTCCAATCTTCCCAGCGCCGCGTCCCGCGACAGCCACGGCGATTTCGCTTCAGAGATCGCCACACCCGCCCTCGACTTCTTTGCGGATCTTCACGTCGACGTGGGTGTCCCCCAAGTGCTCGGCCATGGCCCTCGCGGCATGCGCCGGGTCGTCCCCATCAACGGCGGCGAAGCGCGCGGTGTCGATTGGCATGCACGCGTGTTGCCCGGCGGCAGCGACTTTCAGTTGATCGTCAGCGAGACCCTGTCGGAGCTCGATGCGCGCTACAGCCTCGAGACCGATGGCGGCGATCTCATCTACGTCCAGAACCATGCGGTGCGGTCGGCGCCGGCCGATGTCATGGCCAAGTTGCTGCGCGGCGAACCGGTCGATCCGTCACGGGTCTACTTTCGCTGCAGCCCGCGCTTCGAGACATCTTCATCGGCCCTCGCATGGGTCTGCGAGCGCATGTTCGTCGGTGCCGGCGTGCGGCATCCGGCACAGGTCGTGATGCGCTTCTTTACGCTCGTTTGAACTGATTCGCACCGCCCTGTAGGCCTAAAGCCCACAAGGGTAAGCACCGAAGTGCAATGCCCGCCATAGGACTATCTTGAAGTTGTCGATGCACTACGCAGGAGACAACCATGTTGATCGTTAGCAAGTTGGTTTTGGCAGGCGGCGTTGCCGCTGCCGCGATGGCGGGTCCCGCAACGCTGGGCACCACGGGGCAGAGCAGCACACAGTCCGTTCAGGTATCGAGCACGACGCAAGCCGGGTCCGAAACCCCTGCTGCAACGGCACCCGGTCTTACCCGATGCCCCGGCAGTTGCGACATGTGGCAGATGCTGGCGTTACGCCACTGATCCGTCCAGGCCGCACCTACACAGCGATGCGCTGACGCATCGCCTCGTACAAACACACGCCGCTCGCCACCGAGACGTTCAGGCTTTCGACGGCACCCGCCATCGGGATGCTGATGAGCTCGTCGCAGGTTTTGCGCGTGAGCTGGCGCATGCCCTCGCCTTCGGCACCGAGCACCAGCGCCAGCGGCCGCTTGAGGTCGGTTTGATACAGCGTACGGGGCGCGTCGTCACTGGTACCGACGCACCAGATGCTGCGCTCCTTCAGCTCGTTCAAGGTACGCGACAAGTTGGTGACCATGAAGTACGGCATCGTGTCCGCCGCGCCGCTCGCGACCTTCGACACCGTGGCGTTGATGCCGGCGGCATGGTCCTTCGGTGCGATCACGGCATGCGCACCGGCCCCGTCGGCCACCCGCAGGCAGGCGCCCAGGTTGTGCGGATCGGTCACGCTGTCGAGCACCAGCAGCAGCGGCACGGTGCCCGCGGCTTCAAGCCCTTCGAGCAACTCGTCGATCGAATGCAATTGCGGCATCGCCTCCACGCGGGCCGCGATGCCCTGGTGGCCGTGACTGCCGGCCAGCTTGGCGATGCGCAGCGAATCGGCTTCGACCAGCCGCACGCCCGCATCCTGGGCGCGCGCGATGAACTGCTTCATGCGCGCATCGCGACGACTGGAATCGAACAGCACTTCGAGCACCGACTTCGGCGCGGTCTTGATACGCACGCCCACGGCATGAAAGCCGAAGATCACTTTGGGAGAAGACATGCGGCGATTATCGAGGTCAAGCAGACCTCGACAGGTGGCTCAAGCCAAAGGCCGGCCGCTGGTCGCACCGCTCAGGCGATCGTGCAGTTCCTGCACGGCCAGTGCCGCGGGGTCGACTTCCTTGCTGCCGACCGCCTCGATGAAGTGGCAGGCAGCGTGGCCATCGGCCTGCTTCTCGTAGCTGGCGACCCAGGCGTCGCGCGCCGGCAGCTTGTCGGGCGCCACCGGCCACACGCCCGGCCGCGGCCGCAAATGCTCGGCGATGCCGATGCGCCACGGCTTGGCCGTGAGCCGCGCCCTGAAACAATTCTGGTTGCGGCACATCCGCGCATAGACCTTGTCGACCCCGAGCAGATCGAAGCAGTCCGCGACCGACGTGTCGGACGGGCTGAAGGTCTTGTGCATCGCCAGCAACCGGAACCCGGCCGGCGTGCGGTACACACGCAAATGCCACTCCGGATGCTGGTGAACGAAGCGCCCGATGCGCGTGGCCGCCCGCTTCTCCGGCGCCGGATTGCCATCCGATTCGCCGCGCTGCTTCTTCAAGCCGATGCGGTACGCGACGATGAAGACGACCGCCGCCGCGATCAGTCCACCGATCCAGGTCTTGCCGGTGTAGCCGCCCAGCAGTCCGGCGATAAGTGCCGGGCCGATCGCGAAGCCGAGCACGCCACCGCGCATCGGCGTCTCGAAATCGATGTCGAGAAACAGCACGTCGGGCGTGTTCAGACATCGGGCGCCGTAGCCGTTGCGGGTGATGACGGTGTCGCCGTGCCGCGCCACGATCTCTTCGCGGATCGGCACGCCGTCGGCGCCGTTGTAGGCGCGCTTGCGCTCGCGGCGGTCCAGCTTCTCGCCGGCGCGGATGCGTTCGAAGGCTTGGCGCGTGCGCTCGTCGGCATGCGCCTGCGCAGCGATCGGGCTCTCATCGGACCAGCCGAAGCGACGCACGGTGAGCGGCACGCCGTCGACCTGCTGCTGCAACCGCCCTTCGGCCCAGTACTGCGGAACGATCACGCTCAGGCGCTCTTGTCGTCGGAAGCCACGCGCCCCGCCTCGATGGTGATGCGGCGCTCGCAACGGTCGGCGATGCCTCGGTCGTGCGTGACCAGCACGAGCGTGGTGCCGAGTTCGCGATTCAGATCGAACATGAGCTTCATGACCTGGTCACCGGTCGCGTAGTCGAGGCTGCCGGTCGGCTCGTCGGCCAGCAGCAGCGCCGGCTGCACGACGAAAGCACGGGCCAGCGCCACCCGCTGCTGCTCGCCGCCCGACAGCACCTTCGGGTAGTGGCCGAGCCGCTGGCTCAAGCCGACGCGGCCCAGCATTTCGGTGGCTGCCTTGCGCGCGTCCTTGCGGTTGGCGAGTTCCAGCGGAAGCATCACGTTTTCGAGCGCGCTCAGATTGGCGAGCAACTGAAAGCTCTGGAACACGAAGCCGACCTTCCTGGCACGCAGCGCGGCGCGGTCGTCCTCGTCGATGGCGAACAGGTCTTCGCCACCGAGTCGCACCGTCCCGCGCGTCGGCGTGTCGAGGCCCGCGATGATCGACAGCAAGGTGCTTTTGCCAGAGCCCGACGCGCCGACGATGGCCGCAGTCTCCCGTGCGCCGAGGGTGAAATGGATGTCCTGCAGAATGTCCAGCGTGCCGCTCGAATCGGTGACGGACTTGAAAACATGGTCGACGGCAACAATTTCGGTGGCAGTGGCTTGGGGCAGTGCGGACATCAGGTACTTTGAAAGGCTTTGCGTGTTGAATCGACTTCGGAATCGACGTCACTTTATCTTGAGCGCCACGCTGGCCGGCGCGGCGGGGCTTCTGGGCGCAGGGGCATCCTTCGCGCAGGCCGCGGCACCTGCAGCGACGCAGACCGCGGCACAGACCATCCTCATCATGGGCGATTCGCTCAGCGCCGAATATGGACTGAAGCGCGGTGAAGGCTGGGTCGCCCTGCTGCAGAAGCGCCTGGCCGAGCAAAAGATCGATGCACGCGTGGTCAACGCCAGCATCAGCGGCGAGACCACTTCCGGCGGCCGCTCACGCATCGATGCGCTGCTCAAGCTCAACAAGCCCGATGTGGTGGTGATAGAGCTCGGCGCCAACGACGCCCTGCGCGGACTGCCCATCAAGGACTCCGAAGCCAACCTGACCGCGATGACCAAGGCGTCTCAGGGCATAGGCGCCAAGGTGCTGCTGCTCGGCATGCAGGTGCCGCCGAACTACGGCCTGGACTACCTCAATCGCTTCTCGCGCATGTTCACTGGCACCGGCAGCGCCACCGGTGCGCCGGTCGTCCCGTTCTTCTTGAAGGGCGTGGCCGACGCACCCGACCCGATCAAGATGTTCCAGGCCGATCGCATTCATCCGGTGGCCGCTGCACATCCGCAGATGCTCGACAACGTCTGGCCGCAACTGCGCAAGTTGTTGAAGTAGTTACGGCGAACGCGCCGCGCCCGCCAATGAAAAAGCCGCCCCTGCATGAAGCAGATGGCGGCTTTTTCAAGAGAGTGCCGATGAAAGTCGGGGGGCGTTCAGCCGTTCTTGGTCGGCAGGTCCGGCACGGTCGGCGGGTCGCGTTCGAGCGAGGCCACGTCGGTTTCCGGGTCTCCGGGCGCCAGGCCGTCGCTGCTCGGGCTCAGCTTGCGATTGGCTTTGTCGCGCAGCTTTTCTTCCTTCTTCTTTCTCTTGGCCAGTTCTTTCTGGCGCTTCTCGTATCCGTAATTGGGTGCGGCCACTGCGTCTCCTTGGTGCGGGGCAATCCGTGCGACTGCGATGCTGTCGACTGTACGCGATTACGAAAGGTCGATCACAGCTTGCCGAGGGCCTGTTCGAGGTCGGCGCGCAGGTCTCGCACATCTTCCAGACCGACCGAAAAGCGCACCAGCGTTCCCTTGTGCGACCAACGCGCAACGGTCGGGTCGCGCATCAGGCCGATGTCGTACGGCACCACCAGACTCACCGGCCCGCCCCAGGAGTAGCCGAGCCTGAAAAGCTTGAGGCTGTCGCAAAAACGATCGGCCTGCTCGCTGCTGAAGCGCTCGTCGAACACGATCGAGAACAGGCCGGCGGCCAGGTCCGTCTTGCCGCACAGCGCGCGCCAATGGTCATGACCGGGCGAGCCTTCCAGCGCGGGATGCAGCACCTGCGCGATCTCGTCGCGGCCTTGCAGCCAGCGCGCCAGTTCCCGCGCCGCGCGATCGTGCGCCGCATAGCGCAAGCCGATGCTCGGCAGCGAGCGCAGCACCAGTTCGACATCGTTGACCCCGACGCCGAAGCCCATGCGCATGTGCGTGAGCTTGAGCGCGTTGTGCAAGCGATCGTCGCGCGTCGTCACGCTGCCCATCAGCACGTCGCCGCCGCCGCTGGGGTATTTCGTGAGCGCGTGCGCGACGATGTCGACGCCCTGCCCCGTGCCGTCACCGCTGCCGCCCTCACGGCCATCCAGATCGAAGGGTGCGAAGGCCAGGCCCGCGCCCCAGGTGTTGTCGAGTGCGCACAGAACATCGCGGGCGCGGCAGGCCGCGACCAGCGCCGGCAAGTCGGGAAACTCCATCGTGACCGAACCGGCCGCCTCAACCCACACGAGGCGTGTGCGGTCGGAAATCTTGGCTGCCAGGTCGGCCGGGTTCATCGCGTCGTACAGCGTGTGCGTGATGCCGAAGTTGGCCAGCTCGCCGGTCGCCAGCGCCTTGCTCGGGCCGTAGACGTTGTCGGGCAGCAGCACCTCGTCGCCGGCCTTCAGGAAGGCGAACGACACCAGCGTGATGGCCGCGAGACCGCTCGGCACCAGCAGCGCAGCGGTGCCGCCTTCGAGCGTGGCGAGCCGTTCTTCGAGCGTGAACGTGGTCGGCGTGCCGTGCAGGCCGTAGGTGTAGCCGGCCTTGGTCTTCCAGTCGCGTGCGCGCAAAGCGGCCACGTCGGCGAAGAACACGGTCGAGGCCTTGAAGACACCGGGCTGCGGCGCGGAGAACTTTGACGGCGGTGTGTACGGGTGATGGATGAGTTCGGTCGATGGCTGGGTCATGACCCCTATTGTGGCGAAGGCCGAAGATGGAAGAATCGAGCCCTATCGCGGACGCCCCGGTCAAGGGCTCCACGGAACAACACGATGGACATTCAATGCCGCTACAGCTGACCGACCGCGAAGCCTTTGCCAGCGTGCTCACCAACCTCGTCCTGGAGCGCTGCATGGCATCGCGCAGCACCGAGACGTCGCGCATCGAACTGCAGGAGAGCGTGCCCGGCAACGAGCGCTCCTATGTACGGCGCGGGCTCGATGCGCTGGTCGAGCACGGCGCCTTGACGATGAGCGGCGACGACATCGGCTTCACGCACGAGGGCAGCGCTTTTCTCGCGTACGTGGCGAGCGTGGAACGCGGGTCCGAAGACGAAGACCCCGACGCGCATGCCGCCGTCGTGCCACTGTTGACACTCATCGCGCAAGACGCGCGGCTGGCCCCACCCAGGCGCATCGAAGACATCCAGACCTTGCCCGGCCGCCTCGAAGGCCATCCCGCGACCCACCAGTCGGGCTTGTTGAATCGCTGGACCTTGCTGTTCGCGATCGTCGTGGTGCTGGGCGTCGTCGTGTTCGCGCAGCTGCGGTAGCTCGGCTGCTTCGCTTCGGCGCTGCTAGTAGTTCACCGTCACCGTGATGGTGTCGGCATAGGCGCCGGTCGACACGTACTGCTTCGGCGGAATGCGCCCGTACACCGCATAGCTTCGGACGACCTGGGTGCCGATCACCGTCGCCAGCACGGTGAAGCCGTCGCTCACCGAATCGTTGCCCCACACCTGGTCGTAGTTGCTGTTGGTAAAGAGGTTGTAGCCCAGCGGCGTCGCCGCGCTGCCGCCGACCATCTGGCGCGCTGTCACGTTGCCGCTCACGCCTTGGTCCAGGCTGATGGTGTAGCCGATGGTCGTGAGCAGCCCGACGCCGAAGGCGGTGCTGGTCACGGTGATGCTGCTCGCGATGTCCCTCGCGCTGCTGTTGTTGGGATCGTAGTTGCCGAAAGGCAGCGGCGCCGCGCTGACCGTCGCACTGCAGACGATGACCCCGAGCGCAGCGCAAGTGGCGTGTGCCGGGGCCGCCGCCAGAACAAGGGCGCCGGCACAGGTCAACATGGCCCACCGACGGACGCGGCGCTTCATGGCCGCCCCTCCGGCGTCGGCGTGCATTCGAACGTGCCGAGCGACGGCAGGGGCCCCGACGCATCGACCTTGCCCACGCTGAATCGGCAATGGCCGCCTCGCCATTGCGCTTCGAAGCCTTCGCCCGAGGCAGGCTGCTCGACCGACACCGTGCCGCCGTAGCCGGAAATAAAAGACCGCTGGCGCGACAGGCTGCGCACGTCGATGCCGGGCGGCAGAAATTGCCCGTCGGGCAATCGGACGATCGCCGTCGCTCCGCTGCCGTGGCCGACGTCGAAACGTGCCGCCGCGACACCCCGGAAGCGCGGCACGACCTTGATCGCGTCCTTGCCGATCGAGGCTTCGATCGGCAAGTCGCTGGCATCGATGCTGAGCAGGTTGGGCTCGTAGGCGCGAAGCCCCGGCACCACGGCACGGCCTTGCGCGTCGGTGGTCGCGAGGTGCTGGTTCTCGCGATACACCTTGAGCCCGGGCGAGCCCGGCACGTCGACCAGCGCAAAGGCATCGTCAGATTGGCGCGTTGCGAACAGCACGCCGTCCAGCAAGCCGCCCGCCAGGCCGACCGACCCGCTCGCACGCAGGCGCACGCCCGTGTCGCCGGCAAAACTCGAAGCCTCTGCCGTGGCGATGCCATAGCGACCGAGCCAGCTCACCCCCGCCTCGGTGCGTGCGCTGTTTCCGCCAGATCCGCCGCTGGTGCCATAGCCGCTGTTGCCACTGCCACCACGCGAGGCGAGCACGTGATAGCCGATGCCGCCGTCGATGTCGACGGGCGGCGTGCGGTCGACCTGGGCGATAGCGGACGTGCCGCCATCGACGCGCTGCAGAGACAACGACGCCGTCTGCTGATCGCCCAGAGGCATCGTGAGCGTCAGCCCGACAGACGTCGCCCCGGCCCCGCGCGATTGCGCCGTGCGCGATTGCAGCGAGCGCGACACGTACGCGCTCAGCGAAGCGCGGCCGGCGATCGCGATCGACCAGTTGGCCGACAGCACCGACACCTGCGTGCCGAGGTCGTAGCGCAGCACGGTGTAGCTGCCGCCGATCGAGCCGAGCGCCCCGAGCGAACGACCCGCGAACACCTGCGTTTGCGCCGCCACGTGCGCGCTGCCGTCCTGCCAGGCGATCTGCGTGAAATCGCGGCTCGCCACCTGGCGGCTGACAGAGAAATTCCAGCGCTCGCCGAAGCGTGTGAACGACACGCGTGCGAGGCGACCGTTGCCCGCGTCGTCGCTCCGGCTGCCCGCAGCGCTCACCGAAAACTCGCCGACCGGTGACCACACCCACGTCGCACCGCCGCCCACCGTCTGACTGCGGTTGCCGACTTCCGCATGCGCCTCGACCGTGGTGCTGTCGCTCCAGCCCTTGCGCCAGTTGCCGGATGCGAACGGGCGTCCGTAGGCAAAGCTGCGCTCGCCGTAGAACAGTCGGTTCCAGCCGAACTCGACCGAATAGTCGGACAGGCCGGCACGCAGCAGGTTGGTGCTCACGTAGTACGGCGTGACCACGGTGCGCCGCACGCCGAGCGAATCGGTCACCGCGAAGCGCATGTCGCCGGCGCCGGTCAGCACCGGAATGTCCGACACGGTGAAGGGTCCGGCATCCGCACGGCCCTGATAGCGCAGCGTGTCGTTGACGAACACCTCGACCGACGACGGCAGCGCAGAACCGCCGTGCAGCGTCGGTGTCGGGTAGGCGATGTAGCCGGGCTGCAGGCCGAACTGCGTGCCCCACTGCACACCGCCGAAGCGCAGCGGCGTCGACCAGCTCGCGCTGCGCGTGATGCTGTCGCCCACCGTCACGCGCGTGAGGTCCGACGGGTCTTCCCACCGGTAGGCGGTGTCGAGCCGCGTCACGCTGTGCGAGCTTTCGAAGGCCGTCGGGCCGGCCAGAAAGCTGCTCGATACGAGGCCCCAGGCGCCCGATGCCGACGCGTCGAAGAAGCCCGAAGCGCGGGTGCCGCTGCGGTCTCTCTGCAGCGCGACGTCGTAGTTGAGAAAAGCGCCGCTGGCCGACTCCGACAACGGCAGACGCCCGGCCGACCGGCTGCGTGCGACGCCTTCGACGAAGCCTTCGGGCGGCACGTCGAGCTGCACGGTCTGGGTCGCTTCGTCGACCCTGACCGTGACGCCCGGTGACGCGCCCATGTCGAAGTAATCGTCGCCATCGACGCTCAATGCGGGTGTCGAGGGAACAAGCAACTGCCACGAGGCGATATCACCGCGCTGGAACAGCACCTGTGCGCCGAGCCGCAGCATCGGCAGCGCGGCCTCGTACGGGGTTCCGTTGATTCGCACATCGAGGATGGCGGGCTCGGCCACGCGGGCGCCGGGCGCCTGCTGTGTCTGTGGCGCCCGCCGACCTGGCGCCGTCTCTTGCGCATGAACTCCCTCCATCGGCAAGCCCCACAACGCAGCGAGCGCCGCGGCCAACGGCACGGTGGCATAGGGACGAACCATGGGACGACAGACCGACGGCCAGGACACAACGCCGACGAGCCGGATCAGCGCGAACGAGCGCGAATCATCGAGGCGTGGGGTCGCCCGGCATCCGCAACTGCGCGGCCGGCAAGGGCTGTGCGGCATCGCTCTGCACTTCGACGCTGAAAGCACTCCCTGCCGGAAGCGATGGCAGCTCCATCGGCAGCGCGGTCGCCTGCCCGGCCAGCACGTAGTGCGAAAGCGACTTCCGTGCGAACTCGCTGCCGTTGCCCTGACGCAGCACCACCTGCGTCAGCTGGATGTGCTCGTCGCCGGTGTTGCGAACGTTCAATCGATGGCCCGGATCGCTGCGTTCGACGCGCCACTGGACATCGCGGCGTGCTGCCGTGGGCGACGCTGTCGGCGGGACGAAGATCGGCACGCCGATGCGCAGCAGGGTCTGGATCTGCACGCCCACGGTGCCGTCGACCGGCACCGCCTTGTCGCGCGGCAACTGCTGCAAGAAGATGCGGTAGCTCTTCTCGCGCTCTCCGGCAGGTACACGCAGCCCGACACGAACGATCTGCTGCGCTTGCGCGGCCAGCCGAAAGATCGTCGGGTTGACCAGCACGTCGCGTGTGGGCTCGTAGACGTCCTTGCCGTCGACTTGCGACCACGCAAAGACTTCGGCCTGCACGGCGACCTCGGCGTCTTCGGCGTTGCCGATGGTCATGGCCGCGACCGATCGCCCCGGCGTGAGCACGATGCGCACCGGCGCCACCTGCAGGCTGCCAGCCGATGCCGGCGTAGCGGTCACGAGTGCCACGACGATTAGCGCGGCGAGTGCTGGTCCAAGACAGGGCAAGGCCCTTAGCAAAGCTCTTGTCTTCATGCGCCCTCGTCGACTCAATACGTCAGAGTCAGCGTCACCGTGTCGGCATAGTCGGTGGCGGGAGCGGCACCGTACTGCCCGGCCGGAATCTGCCCGTAGATCGTGAAAGGCTGAATGACGCCGTTAGCCACGTAACCGGTGCCCGAGACGCTGTTGTCCCAACTGGTGGCGAAAGTGCTTTCCTTGAACAACCCATAGGTCAGCAGGTTGTTGCCTGCCGACGCCGACGGGCTGGTCATCTTGCGGGCTGTCAGCGTCGCACCGCTCCCCAGTCCCACGCTGAGCCCCACTGAATACGGTGTGCCGTAGGTGCAGATGACGGTGAACGACGTCGAACCGGCAAGCGGCGTGCCGG